>JBGVDK010000156.1:0-15626 GCA_045119355.1 Faecousia sp. | reverse complement strand
CCCCCCCCCCCCCCCCCCCCACGATCCTTACGATTTCACTTTGGCTCTAACCCAGCCATTGACATAGAACCTTACTTCAGGAACAAGCTCAGGATCAGCAGTTCTACGAAGCCAACGGCCCAGGCAACGGTGGAGGTTACGGACCAGTTGCGAATCTGATCCTTGGTGTCCTTGAAGCCCATCAGGTTGTTGACAACCCAGAAGTAGCTGTCGTTGAAGTAGGAGAAGAACAGGGAGCCGATGCAGGCAGCGAACGCGCCCAGCATCATGTTTGCACCGGCAGCCTGGAGGATGGGTGCGCAGATGCCGGCGGCAGTGACCATAGCCACGGTGCCGGAGCCCTGGATAAAGCGGACGATGGTAGCGATGATGAAGGGCAGAACCACGATGGGGATCGCGGTCTGGGAAAGCAGCTCAGCCACATAGTTGCCGGTGCCGCTGTCTTTCAGGATCTGGCCCAGTGCGCCGCCGCCGCCGGTGACCAGCATGATCAGGCCGGCAGATTTGATGCCCGCATCCATCTCGTTCAGGACGGTCTGGCGGTCCATCTTGCGGCCCAGGACGAAGATGGCAAGCAGCAGGCCGATGGCTACGGCGATGATGGGAGTACCCAGGAAGCTTACGAGAACCTTTGCGCCGCCCGTTACACCAACGGCGTCGAAGATGTTCTTCAGCAGAATCAGAACGATGGGAGCCAGCAGAGGCAGGAAGCTCTCAAAGGCAGAGGGCAGCTCGCGGGAGGGAACCAGCACGTCAGCGTCGCAAATCTCCTCGATCTTTTCGGGACGGACCCAGCCCTCTTCGTTGTCGGCGGGCAGCTGATACAGCTTCTTGCCCAGATACTGGGTGTACATTGTGGCAGCGATGGTCATGGGCAGAGCGATTACGATGCCCCAGAGGATGAAAGTACCCACATCAACGCCGAAGGTACCGGCAACGCCCAGAGGACCGGGCGTGGGAGGCACCAGGGAGTGGGTGATAACCAGGCCGGCAGCCAGAGGACCGGCAATGGAAACAATAGAACGGCGGGTCTTCTTCGAAATAGCCTTGGCAATGGGGCTGACGACCACGAAGCCGGAATCACAGAAGATGGGAATGGAGACGATAAAGCCCGTCAGTGCCATTGCCCAGTGTTCCCGCTTCTTGCCGAACAGCTTAATAAAGGTAAGTGCCATACGCTCAGCGGCGCCGGTGCGGTCGAAGATCTGGCCCATCATGACGCCGAAGCCAATGATGATGCCGATGCTGCCAAGGGTGCCGCCGAAACCGTTGATAATAGAGGTGGGAATTGCAGTGGGATCCATGCCGCCCAAAAGGCCGATCACAACCGCTGCGACGATCAGGCCAAGGAAAGCGTGAACTTTTGTCTTAAGGATCAGCAGGATAAGAAGTACGATGCCGATTATCAAAGCAACGATCATTTGTGTTCCGTTTGTCATGATTACAACCCCTTTCTATTTTTCAGACATTCTCCCGAAAGCAGACGTCAGCCCCGCATAAAGGCAGGCGCGTATTTCACGCCCAGACGAACTGCTTCCATCATACTCACCGGACTTGCAATGCCCTTGCCGGCAATGTCGAAGGCGGTACCATGATCGACCGATGTACGCAGAATCGGCATACCTGCGGTGATGGAAATGGTACGCTCAAAGTCCAGTGTCTTGGTGGCGATGTGTCCCTGGTCGTGGTACAGGCTCAATACGCTGTTGTATTTGCCGTGCAGCGCCTGATGGAATACGGAGTCGGCTCCGATGGGGCCTTCCACCCGGTAACCCATTTTCTTGAGCTCCTCCACAGCCGGGAAAACCTCGCGCACCTCTTCATCTCCAAACAGACCGTGCTCACCGCTGTGGGGGTTCAGACCGGCGATGGCCATGGTACCCTCCGTGATGCCCAGCTTGCGCAGGGCCTCGGTGCAGCGGACCACATAGTCGATGATGCGTTCTTTGGTGACCATGTCGCAGGCCCGCCGAAGGGAAACATGGCGGCTCAGGAAAAACACGCGCAGGTTCCGAACTTCGAACAGTGTGAGCGGATCGTTGGAGTTGGTCAAAGCACTGAAAATTTCAGTGTGACCGATAAAATTCACCCCTCCTTCTTTCAGAGATTCTTTATTTATGGGTGTCGTGGATACGGCACCGACAAGACGTTCGTTGGCCAGCTCGATGCTCTTGGCGATGTATTCATAGGCAGCCCGGCCGCACATGCCGCTGACCTTGCCCACCTGGAACTGGTCCATATCCACATTGTCGATATCGATCAGATTGATGACCCCGGGGCGATAATCGCCATCCTCGGGCTTCTCGATGCAGTGGATCTGCAGGGTGGGCATATTGGGATAGGTCATGGCGTGAGCCAAAACCTTGGCACTGCCTACCACCACGCAGCGGGCGCTGTTCTGGGTAGCTTCATCGGCAAGGGTCTTGATCACGATCTCCGGGCCGATACCGGCAGGATCGCCAAGGGGAATTGCGATCAACGGATTAGACATAGCTTGGACCATCCTTTCTGATTGCCGCCGGGCGATATGCCGCCAACGGCACGAATTGACTTTCAAATGATATCGTTAATATCCGTTTCCGGATGGGGCGAAATGCTCCTTCAGATAAGTGACGCAGGTGACCATCGCACGTTCGTTGCCCACCATGCCGCCCTTGCTGACGCAGTACAGGCTGTTGAGCTTGCCGCCCATGACCTGCCCATAGCCTGCCAGAGGGACCACCTCTTCTACCAGCCGCAGGGCAATGGTCCCCGCATTGCGGTGAATGGCGGCGGTGATATCTCCGCCGGTAGAATAAATGCCTTTGATGCTCAGATCCACATTCAGCAGCCGCAGAACGATTTCGGCAAAAGCCTCGTTGATCAGTTCGGAAAGGTCCTCCTGGGAAAGTCCGGTCTTTTCCGCGTACTCCGCGAAATTCAGCCGCTTCGCCGGATCGATGCCATCGCCAATCACAGCCAGATAGTCGGCGCCGACACACCGGGAGGCCATCTCCGCGATGATCCGTTCAATCTCCTGCTTGCGGCATTCGGGGCTTTCCAGGATCCGGGCTGTCTGCATATACACAGCGGCGACGGGGAGCTCCTTCAGCAGACGCCTGGTCTGTCTGGCGGCCACGCCGTTGACGGAACCGATGGCGCACAGGACCTTGCCCGTGGTATTGGTCTTTTTATTGGGCAGCAGCCGCTTTGCCATCATGGCCGTGAAGGGGCCCGGGTCCACGCTGACGATGGGAATGCCCGCCAGCACAATGGCTTCGGCAATGGTCTGCATATCCTCCTGGGTGATGCTGTCCAGCAGCAAAATACGGTTGCCGTCCTCCCGCAGCGCCAGGATCTTTTTGGACAAGGCCTCAGCGCCGTCACCGATATCGTCCAGGTGCAGCGCCGCCACGGGATAACGGCTCTGACGGCGGAACAGCGTCAGGGCGTCGGAGGCATGGACGGGACATTTGGGATCCTGGGCCACCTCCGTATTGCGCAGGGCCACGCCGTTGACCATAAGGTGGCTGCCAATGATTACCCGTCCCGAGGAGGGGAAGCATGGCACGCATACGGCGGTGTAATCCGGCCCCAGAAGGTCCAGAAACGCGTCCGTCTCCCGGCCCAGATTGCCCCGGAGGGTGGAGTCGATCCGCTTGGCATAAAGCCGGATGTCAGGGGTTTGCAGCAGCTTCAGGGTCCTGCTGACCCGGCCGTAGGCCTCCTCTGCTTCGATGGCGCGGCTGTCGGTGGGGACCACCAGACAATCGTGCATGGGCAGGGACGCGGCCTGCTCCATAGCGTCCCGCAGGAGCGTCAATGTGTCAAAACCGTTCTTCTTCAGCAATACACCGGTGGCGTTGGCACCGGTCAGGTCATCTGCCACAACCAGACAGTAGGGCACGATCATCGCCTCCTTTTCGTTGGGTAATTATTATTATCAGCCGCATAGCCGACCGGAGAGGCCGGACAGCGGCGCGATCACACAACGGATGGGGACCGGGACGGTAAAAACCGGCGTCCCGTGAAAAGCAGCGGAGATTTTTGCAAAGGCTGTCGAATATCATCTTCTTTTTCGTCATTATAGCATTGAGACTGCGGTATGTCAACAAAAAATATGTCTATTTTACACAAAAATTAGCGCTGTGTCATTCCGCTCGACTGATCAGCATATTCGGGCAGATTGGGAATCGATTCAACCTGTTCAGGCATACTTTCGCAGCAAATCTGCTGCTGGGCGGCGCGGCACCGAAGGAGGTGCAGGACCCACCATACATCGACGTTTTAAAAGACTTTAGAGGATTTGTGGGAAGGATCCCAAAATGGAAAGTGGAAAATAATTCTCAATTGTCAATTATCAATTTCCCCGTGCTCCCTCTTGACAGGTGTGGTACAATATAAAATAGCAAAATAGGTTATTTCCTGAAAGAGAGGATGAAATATAATGGCTAAAAACAAAGGCAATGACAAGAAGGTTGAGCAGATCACCGACATGGAGGTGGACTTCGCCCAGTGGTTCACCGACGTGTGCAAGAAGGCACAGCTGATCGATTACTCCTCCATCAAGGGCGTGTTCATCTACCGTCCCTATGGCTACGCCATCTGGGAGAATATCCAGAACATCATGGACAAGGAGTTCAAGAAGCAGGGCGTGGAGAACGTCTACATGCCCATGCTGATCCCCGAGAGCCTGCTGCAGAAGGAGAAGGACCACGTCGAGGGCTTCGCTCCCGAGTGCGCCTGGGTCACCTATGGCGGCAACGAGAAACTTGAGGAGCGGTACTGCATCCGTCCTACCTCCGAAACCCTGTTCTGCGACCACTTCAAGACCGTGGTCCAGTCCCACCGGGATCTGCCTGTGAAGTACAACCAGTGGTGCTCTGTCCTCCGCTGGGAGAAGACCTCCCGTCCCTTCCTGCGCCACCGGGAGTTCCTGTGGCAGGAGGGCCATACCCTCCACGCAACCGCCGAGGAGGCCAAGAACTTCACCGAGACCATGCTGAACCTCTACGCCGACTTCTGCGAGAACGTGCTGGCCATGCCCGTCACCCGGGGCCAGAAGACCGACAAGGAGAAGTTCAACGGCGCCGAGGCCACCTACACCATCGAGTGCATGATGCACGACCGGAAGGCCCTGCAGGCCGGTACCTCCCACTACTTCGGCGATGGCTTCGCCAAGGCCTTCGACATCACCTACACCGACAAGAACAACCAGAAGGTCAACCCCCATCAGACCTCCTGGGGCGTGTCCACCCGTCTCATCGGCGGCATCATCATGACCCACGGCGACAACAACGGCCTGGTCCTGCCCCCCAAGGTGGCTCCCATCCAGGTGGTGGTCCTGCCCATCGCCCAGCACAAGCCCGGCGTCCTGGAAGGCGCTTCCGAGATCCGCTCCCGTCTGGCCGCCGCCGGCTTCCGGGTGAAGATGGACGACTCCGACAACTCCATGGGCTGGAAGTGCGCCGAGTACGAGATGAAGGGCGTGCCCCTGCGTGTGGAGTGCGGTCCCCGGGATCTGGAGAACGGCCAGTGCGTGCTGGTCCGCCGGAACGACGGCGAGAAGACCGTGGTTGCCCTGGCCGACCTGGAGAAGGCTGTGGCTGAGCAGCTGGAGCTGGTGCATCAGGGTATGTACGACCGGGCCAAGAAGAACCTGGACGAGCACATCTACGAGGCCCACTCCCTGGAGGAGGCCAAGGAGCTCCAGGAGAAGAACGGCGGCTTCGTCAAGACCATGTGGTGCGGCGAGCTGGATTGCGAGCTGAAGATGAAGGAAGTGGCTGGTATGTCCAGCCGCTGCATGCCCTTCGCTCAGGAGCACCTGGATGACGTCTGTCCCATCTGCGGCAAGGAAGCCAAGAAGATGATCTACTGGGGTGTTGCATATTGATGCTTCGCATCCATATGCAGTGAAATCTGCCTGACGGCAGGTGAAATCGCTTCGCGGTGAAATATTGCTTCGCAATGTGAAATTCGCTGCGCGAGTGGTGGTGTCCCTTCGGGACGATTGAAATAAAGAAACGTCGTATTTAAGAGATTTCTGAAAACGATGCAGTCTTCCGGAAACGGTGGGCTGCATCGTTTTTTAGTTGAAGGAGGGTAACATGGAACGGATTATGATTATTGGCTGCGGGGGAGCGGGGAAATCTACCCTGGCCCGGAAGCTGGGGGAGAAGACCGGTCTGCCGGTGGTACACTTAGATCAAATCTGGTGGGAGCCGGGAAACTGGCACCATCTGGAACGGGAGGAATTTGACGAGCGTTTGAGGGGGGAGATGGAGAAGCCCCGGTGGATCCTGGATGGGAATTTCAACCGGACCATGGAGCCGCGGTTGGAAAGATGCGACACGGTGATTTATCTGGATATGAATCGTATGGTCTGCCTGAAGAACTGGATCGGACGGGTGATCAAAAACTGGGGCCACCACAGGATCGACATGGCAGAAGGCTGCAATGAATGGTTTGATCCGGAGATGGCGAAGTGGATCTGGAATTTCAACCGGCAAAACCGGGCGCGCTACTATGCGCTGCTGGGCGGATTGGCGGATAAACAGGTGATCATTCTGAAAAACCGGAGGGAAGTGAAGCGGTTTCTGGATGAGTTGACATAATATGGATTAGAGCCGGTCCGATGGACCGGCTCTTTTACGCACTCTAAAATTATCGAAAAAAGATAATTTGATTATTGACAAACAATAATTGCTGTGCTACTATGATGGTGCAAGAATTATTGAAAAACAATAATCGGAGGTGCAATATGAAAAGTAAGAAACTGATTGGATATGGATTTATCTGCGCGCTGGCGGGATTTCTGCTGCTGGCCGGGGGTGAGGCGCTGAAGGCCCTGAGCCTGCCCTTCACCCTGGCGGGAGATGGCCTGAGATGGCTGAGCCTTTCCGGCGGCGTGGGGAACGTGGCGGCGATTGGGCTGTATGTGCTCCTGTGCCTGAGCCCGCTGGCGCTGCTGCGGAAGAAAAAGCGGGAGAAGTGGGATCTCTGGCTGCTCGTTTGCTCCGGGCTGATGTTTGAGGTGCTATATTTCATGGTCAACCCCGGGATGCGGCCCGCTGGGATGCGCAACGAGGTGGGCGACCTGATCTACGCCAGCTCCGTGTACAGCGTGCTGTTGGTCTGGGCCGCCGGGCGGCTGATGAAAACTGTGGACAGCGACGGGGTGAACATTTACGAGGCCCTGGGGATTTTTCTCACCATCTGCGCCGTGGAGCTGGTGATTGCCGGAATCTTCGGCGGCGCGCTGGAACTGGTGGAAAGCATGAAGGCGCTGAAAGCCTCCAACACCATGCCCGGGGTGAATCTCACGCCCACCTATGTGTTCCAGATTCTGCGCTTCGGAGCGAATGCCCTGGAATTCGGGCTGGACGCGGTGATTCTGTGGCTGACGGTGAAGCTCCTCCGGGAGGTGGAGGCGGATGCCTACAGCGAAGGCTGTGCCCTGGCGGCAAAACGGCTCCAGGAGAAGTGCAGGAGCGCTCTGACCATCATTCTGGGTACCACCGCGGCGCTGAACGTGGGGCAGGTTGTCTTCGCCGGAGCCCTCTATGACATCGACAGCACGTTGACCTTCCCGGTGTTCAGTATGGCGCTGGTCTTCGGGACCCTGGCTCTGACCCGGCTGCTGGTCCAGGGCAAGGAGCTGAAAGACGATAACGACCTCTTCATCTAAGGAGGGAACGAATGTGAAAAATTTATCCAAGGAGGGAACGGATATGGGCATCGAATCTCATCTGGACGAGATCCTGCGCGCCCGGAACATGACCGCCAAGGAGCTGTGCCAGAAGGTGGGCATTACAGAGGCCAACCTGTCCATCCTGCGCAGCGGCAAGGCCAAGGGCGTGCGGTTCAACACCATCAACCGGATCTGCTATTATTTGCAGTGCGACGTGGGGGACATTCTGAAATTCGACGGCAAGCTCAATGAGGAGGATGACGATGAATAAGAAGCTATTTGCGCTGCTGCTGACAATCATCTGCATTATGTCAACCGGATGCAGCCTGGCGGCGGAGGGAACGAAGGAAGCCGGTGACGTTCCGGTTACGGAGGATCAGCTGGTGGGCATGCTGATCACCATGGATCATTTCCTGGAATCCACCGAGGAGGCCTACATTCAGATGCCCCTGTGGAATGCCCAAACCAGCGGCATGGAGGACCCGCTCCACTACGCCTCCAACCAGGGTAAGCGGCTCTATGCGGCTGTGGCAGACCGGGAATACCCGACCCAAGAGGGAACCTACACCACAAAAGTCTACGAATTCCCGGAGGGGACTGGCATTGCCCATATGGCCTTTCTGGTACTGGAAAACGGTGAAGACGAGAGCTACTGGTCCGGCAATACATCTGAAGAGATCAGCGATGTGAAGCGGCATTTCATCACCACCGACGGTGTGTCGTCTATTGAGCTCAGCGGCACCATCTATGTCAGCACCGAGGCGTCGGACCTGGCGCTGTATCTGAACCCGGTGTACCAGACGAAAGACGGGGAGGTCTACGCTCTTGGTACCTATCCCATGGGCTACCAAGCCGTCTCCATGGGCGGCACCACCGAGACCACCACCCAGGAGATCAACGCTTCCATCGGGGAGATAGAGACCAGCGGAAGCACGGTGAGCCTGACCATTGAGGTCATCGACCTGCCGGAAAAATACCTGATTCTGGAAATGAGCGAAGACAATCAGGTGCTGAAGACCACCGAGTTCGTGCCTGAGGAGATGCCGGAACGCTATGTGCCCCAGATCGGGACGGCCTACCTGGTTCTGGAGGCCCATTCCGGCGAGGGCGTCGCCCGGACCGTATACAGCCCAGCCGATGCCGGTCGCCGGATGGAGAGCTTCTATCCCGGGGACTTCGGCATCTGCATCAAGGGCTACACCGAGATCGAATGGGAGGCGGAGAAATGAAGAAGCTGATTGGAATCATTCTGGCCCTGGGACTGGTGCTCACGGGCTGCCAGTTAGCCACCGGGGAGGTCAGTGACGAGGGAACGGTGAACCAGGATAAGCTGGTGGGCTATGTGGTGACCACGGAGCATCTGGACCTGTTCGACATGGAGAGCTATCTGGAGGACCATCTGAACGAGATCATGGATGGGGTTGAAATCACCGGAGACACCTCCGCCTATCAGGGCAGGCTCTACGCCCAGGAGGTGGTGGAGAAAAGCACCACCGAGGACGGGGTGCCCTGCACCACGATCTACTACAACTTTGACCATGTGGATGGCATCGCCCTGCTGGACTATGAGGCGGAGACCATCCTGGAAAATGGGGAGGTCCTTTCCTATTTCAACTGCGGGACCTGTGACGAGGGCTTCTTCGAGGTGGCATACCGCTCCAATTCCACCGACGCGGGAACGGATAACTACTGCGAGGGGACCATCTATTTCCCCGATGACGCGGAGGAGATCTACACCTGCATGAACCCGGTGTTTCAGGACTCCGAGGGTCGGCTGTATCTGACCGCCGGACACAGCTTCCACACCACCGCCAATGGCACCTACAGCCAGAACCTGACCGAGGAGTACACCTCTACGGAGAACGGCGTTGAGACGGTGGATAAGACGGAGTTTAAGATGACCGTCAAGACGGTCCACGTCCCGGAGAAGGTGGCCATCGGCCAGATGAGCGGGGACAACCAGATCCTGGACCGGCAGGAATATATTCCCGGGGAGCTGCCCGAGGAGCTGACACCGGTGGAGGGCTGCGCCTACATCCTGGTGGAGGAGTACGCAGGCCAGGAAGTCCACCGCCAGATGCTGGAACCCGGCGGGGAGGATATCACGGTCTTCACCCGGTCCGAGGAGCCTTGGTGCACGGCGGACGGGACCCGGATTCTGTGGCCGGAGGCATAACGAACGCGCAAAAGCCCGCCGTGGATTTCCACGGCGGGCTGAAAATATGCTGAGGCAGGACGCGGGCCGAAAGATTCGTTGACAAGGAGGGGCATTCATGGTATAAAAAAGAAAACAATCAGGAGGAAACCCCATGAAATCCGGAGTTTTTCGCGTTTTATCCCTGATCCTGGCGGTGTGTCTGGCGCTGCCCCTGCTGCCGTTGGCGGCGTCCGCGGCGGTGGTCACAGAGGACGGCCACGTCATCGCGGATCCAGACCGGTTGGAGGAATTTGTCTTCCCGGGGAACTGGGCGGACGCGGCCCTGCGGTTTTGCGTAGGCAACGGCATCATGAATGGACGGGGGGACGACCTGGCGGCAAATGAGAAGACCACCCGTGCGGAGACTGCCGCGCTGCTGGTCCGGCTGCTGGGGGCGAAGAGCGACGCTCCGGATCTGAGCCGGTTCGCCGACGCGGAGGAGAACGCCTGGTATTATGCGGAGCTGGCCGCGGCGGTGGAAATGGGGATCATGAACGGCGTGTCCTCCACCAGACTGGCGCCCGACGATTCCATCACCCGGGAGCAGGTGTTTACCCTGCTCAGCCGTGCCTTCGGACTGTATCCGGAGGACCCCAAGGCATATAAGCGGTTTACCGATTCCGCGTCCTGCTCCGCCTATGCCAGGGACGCGGTGAGCGCTCTGGCGGAGCTGGGGATCCTGACGGGCTATACCGACGGCAGCGTCAAGCCCAAGCAGTCCATCACCCGGGCGGAGCTGGCGAAGCTTCTGTATGAGCTGTTCACCTGCATCTGCGACAGTCCGGAGGAGCTGCCGGAGACGGGCAGAGTGCTCTACCGGGGCAGCGAGCCGATCCCCGAGGGCTATGCCCTGAATGGAAGCCTGACCATCGGCTGCGGCTGGCAGGGGGAGCAGACTCTGACGGATGTCAGCGTCAGCGGACTGCTGGTGCTGCGCCCCGCGCCGGGAACCGGCTTGACTATGACGGGCTGCTCGGCGGGGAAATTGTCCATTGCCGGGAAGACCGCGGTCTCCGGCGAATGTGCTGCGGATTGGATCGCGGTGGCGGGCAGCGGCAGCGTCGTGGAAGTCGGCGGGGAAAACTGCGCTGTCTTTGCGGACTGCGTGATCCCGGGGGATATGGCAAATCTGACCATCGAAGCCGACGGCGTTACCGTGGAACTGAACGGACGGGCGGAAGGCTGCGTGATCAACGGAAAGAACGTGACCATCCTGGGCGGCGGCTCGGTGGGAACGGTGGTGCTGAACGCCTCCGGAAGCGACGTGCAGGTCTCCTATGAGACCTTGGAGGAGAACGCCAGAAACAACCCGGACCGCGCGTTGGAGACGGTGCAGACATTGGAGGTCTGGGATACGGTGACGGAGGATACCCGGCTGTACTCCGGCCAGAGCCTAACCGGACAGATCCGGGCCCTCAGCGCCGGGACAAGGCTCAGGCATTATTACTACCGGGCGGGTGAGGCCAGCGCTTCGGTGTATACCGAGGACGGTACCTATGGCTGGGTGGACATCAACTGCATAACCATCCCCACGGAGACGGATATTGACGAGGAGCCTTACACCGACGAGGTCATGGAGGCCTTCGTGAATCAGAAGGGCTATTCCAGCTCCACGAAGTATCTGGTCTGGGTGAGCCTGAAGACCCAGACGGTGAATGTCTTTACCGGCGGCAAGGGGAACTGGACGCTGACGAAGAGTATGCCCTGCGCCTCCGGCAAGAATTCCACCCCCACAGTGACCGGCGAGTTTACCGTCAAGAGCCATGCCTGGGAATGGAACTTCGGAACCTACAAGGTCCGGCATGTGACGGTGTTCTACGAGGGCTATGCGTTCCATTCCAGAATCTACAAGACGGACTACTCCGCGCTCCTTGACGACACCATCGGCACACCGGCTTCTGACGGCTGTCTGCGGATGCTGGACGACGACTGCTACTACATATTTGACCAGATCCCCACCGGGACGAGGGTTGTCGTATACTAAACCGAATAAAATGCCCGTCGTGGAACCAAACCACGACGGGCAAATTTTGTGTGAGCTTGCAGCCAAATCAGCCCGAATTACATACGCCGAGCGGAAGCTGGCGACCAGTCGGGCGGTTTAACTCGACTGCTGACGGGTACAACCTACCAGACCCGAAGAGCCAGCGGCGGCTCGCCGCTTACATCTTTTCGGGAGCGGAGAAGCCCAGCAGGTCGATGCACTGCTCCAAAATGTTCTTGGCAAGCCCGATCAGGGCGATGTGACCGGCCTTCAGCTCCTCGTTCTCCTCCTTGAGGATGGGCGTCTCGTGATAGAACTTGTTCACGCAGCCTGCCAGCTCGTAGATGTAGGCGCAGATCAGGTTGGGCGCGGAGGACTTCAGCGCGGCCTCCATGGTGGGACCGAACTTGGTGATGGCGAGCATCAGGTCCTTGGCGTAGCCGTTGGCGGGAGCCTGGATGGGCAGCTGCTTCCACTCGCCGTATTTCGCCAGAATGCTCTTCACCCGGACGATGGTGTAGAGGATGTAGGGACCGGTGTTGCCCTCGAAGGCGGCGAAGCGCTCCATGTCGAAGTTGTAGTCCTTGGTGGGCTGATTGCTCAGGTCGCCGTATTTCAGGGCGGCCAGGGCGATCTTCCGGGTGGTCTCCTCCACCTCGTCGTCGGAGACGATCTTGTTCTCGATGACCTTGGAGCGGACGAAGTCGGTCATGTCGGACACCAGCTGCTCCAGCCGGAGCACGCCGCCGTCACGGGTCTTGAAGGGCTTGCCGTCCTTGCCGTTCATGGTGCCGAAGCCGATGTGTTCCAGCTCGGTCTCGGGCTTCACGATGCCGGACTTTCGGGCGGCGCGGAACACCTGCTCGAAGTGCAGAGCCTGGCGCTTGTCGGTCAGGTACAGCATCTTGTCGGGAGCGAAGTCCTGCATCCGCTGGACCATGGTAGCCAGGTCCGTGGTGGCATAGATGGCGGAGCCGTCGGACTTCACCAGGATCATGGGCGGGATCTCCTTCTTGTCGCCCTCCTCGGCAACGGGGACCACCCATGCGCCTTCGCTCATCACGGCGAGGCCACGGGCCTTCAGATCCTCCACCATGGCGGGGATGTAGGGATCGGCGTCGGATTCGCCCAGCCACTTTTCAAAGTGAACGTCCAGATTGTCGTAGTTCTTCTTCAGGTCGGCGACGGAGATGTTCATGATGTGCCGCCAGATGGCACGGTAGCCCCGGCGGCCCTGCTGAAGCTCCAGGGTGGCCTGATGGGCCTTGTGGGAGAATTCGGGATCGGCCTTCTTGGCGGAGGCGGTGGGGTAGATCTCTTCCAGCTCGGAAATGGTGAAGGGAGCCTCGGCGGGATACTCGCCGTCAAAGTCGGGGTCAAAATAGGGGAGCTGGGGCTGACGCTCCTGAAGCTCCGCGATGATCAGGCCGATCTGCAGGCCCCAGTCGCCCAGATGGACGTCGCCGATGGTGTTGTAGCCCATGAATTTGTAGATGCGCTTCATGGCCTCACCGATGATGGCGGGACGGAGGTGGCCGATGTGCAGGGGCTTTGCCACGTTGGCTCCGCCGTAGTCCACCACGATGGTCTTGCCGGCGCCCAGCTTCTCCACGCCGAAGTCGGGGGCGGTGCGCATGGCTTCCAGGTAGTTCTGAAGGAAGCGGTCGGAGAGCTTCAGGTTGATGAAGCCGGGCATGACGGCCTCCACCAGGGAGTAGTCGTTGGCGTCCAGCTTTTCGACGACGGCCTTGGCGATCTGAATGGGCGCGCACTTGTAGGTCTTGGCAGCGGACAGCGCGCCGTTGCACTGGTACTCGCAAAGGTCAGGCCGGTTGGAGACGGTGACTCTGCCGAAGCTGGCATCGTAACCCGCGTCCGCAAAGGCCTGGGCCATCTTCGCGGAAATGATGTCTAAGATTTTTTCCATGTTTCTATACTCCTAAAACGTATGTCATCCCGAGCAAGCGAAGCGCGTCGAGGGATCTTCGCAGTATCAGCGAGCTGTGCGGTATCGTTGGTGCGAAGATCCTTCGACTCCGCTTTGCTCCGCTCAGGATGACAGACTTGATGGATTGTACGTTATTCCCAAGTGGCGGATAAATCGGCCCAGTTGGGATTTGTTTTTGTAATCAGTTCGTCTTTTTTGCTTCTTCGCCAGCCTTTGAGCTGCTTTTCTCTTTCAATAGCACTTCGGACATCGCTGGTAGATTCAAAATACACCAATTTGTGAACGTTGTACTTGGAGGTAAAACCATCAGCCAGATGGTTTCTGTGTTCGTAAAGGCGTCGGGAAAGGTTGTTCGTGACTCCGATATACAATACCGAATCGTCCCAGTTTGAAAGAATGTATACATAGTACATACTTCATTCGTCCTTTCGATGCGAAGATCCTTCGACTCGCTGCGCTCGCTCAGGATGACAGATGAGGAAATCAGGCGTCCTTCTTGCCCACCTTGACCAGGTAGTCATCGTAGGTGCCGTAGTAGTCCACGATGGTGCCGTCGGGCTGGAAAGCGATGACCCGGTTACAGGTGGACTGCAGCATCTCGTGGTCATGGGAGGCCAGCAGCACCACGCCGGTGAAGGCTTCCAGGCCCTTGTTCACCGCCTGGATGGATTCCATGTCCAGATGGTTGGTGGGCTGGTCCAGCAGAACCACGTTGGCGCCGGAGAGCATCATCTTGGAGAGCATGCAGCGGACCTTCTCACCGCCGGAGAGAACGTTGACAGGCTTGAACACGTCTTCGTTGCTGAACAGCATCCGGCCCAGGAAGCCGCGGAGGTACACATCGTCCTTCTTGGCGGAGTATTCCCGCAGCCAGTCCACCAGCTCGCACTTGTTGCCCTCGAAATAGGCGGAGTTGTCCTTGGGCAGGTAGGAACGGATGGTGGAGACGCCCCACTTGATGGAGCCTTCGTCGGGCTCCAGCTCGCCCATCAGGATCTGCATCAGCGCGGTCTGGGCCTTCTCGTTCTCGCCCACAAAGGCGATCTTGTCGGTGCGGTTGACGGAGAAGTAGACCTTGTCCAACAGCTTCTCGCCGTCCACGGTGACGGAGACGTCCTTGACGGTGAGCACGTCCTTGCCCAGGTCACGCTCGGGCATAAAGCCCACGAAGGGATACCGGCGGGTGGAGCAGGGCATTTCCTCGACGGTCAGCTTGTCCAGCAGCTTCCGGCGGGCGGTTGCCTGCTTGGCCTTGGACTTGTTGGCGGAGAAGCGCTGGATGAACAGCTGCAGCTCTTCGATCTTCTCCTGGTTGCGCTTGTTCTTGTTGCGGATCATGGCCTGGACCATCTGGGAGGACTCGTACCAGAAGTCGTAGTTGCCCACGTACATCTTGATCTTGCCGTAGTCGATGTCCACGGTGTGGGTGCAGACGGTGTTCAGGAAGTGACGGTCGTGGGACACGGCGATGACCATGCCGGGGAAGTCCAGCAGGAAGTCCTCCAGCCAGTTGATGGCCTCGATGTCCAGGTTGTTGGTGGGCTCGTCCAGCATGACGATGTCGGGATTGCCGAACAGCGCCTGGGCCAGCAGCACCTTCACCTTCAGCCGGGGGTCGGTGGCGGACATCAGGTCGTAGTGCATATCGGTGCCGATGCCGAGGCCCTGCAGCAGGCGGGATGCGTCGGACTCGGCCTCCCAGCCGCCCATCTCGGCGAACTCGGCTTCGAGATCCGCGGCGCGGATGCCATCCTCGTCGGAGAAATCGGGCTTCTCGTAGATGGCGTCCTTTTCCTTCATCACTTCGTACAGATGCTTGTTGCCC
>JBGVDK010000155.1:0-8647 GCA_045119355.1 Faecousia sp. | reverse complement strand
TCGCTAAGAGCCGCCTTCGGCGGTTGCTCGCTTGCATGGCGCCTGCGGGCGCACACGCCGGTCCGTGCCGCGTAAGCGGCAAACGTTGTTTGCCGACGGACCGTCCAGGAGGCCGGTCCCTACGACCACCCATGCAACAGGGCGATAAATCGAAATTAACCGCAGTATCGACACCGAGCGTGGTGCTGCGCGCAGCGCATCCAAAATTTTTATGATTGCCGGTGGCAATCATACCACTTCAAATTCAACTCGCATAACGAAACGCGCCGCACCAAGCACGGGGAGGAACACACACTGTGTGTTAAAAATTTGTGACATTCTTTACACTTACGACCTTTTGCAGTAGAATAAGCCGTAAAGGAGTGTTTGCTTATGAATAACCCCAATGATTTTTACCAGGATGACCTGGAAGAGCTGCTCAGCCAGGTGGACGACCTGCTCCTCCGGGACGCCCCCCCTCCGGAACAGCCGGAGGAGGAAGACGACTTCGACCTGAGCGATTACGCCCCGGCGGATTCGGACGACGACGAGCCGGTGGTCTTCCAGAACTATTCCAACCGCTACGGCGCGGATCTGCGCAACTTCTCCAACGGCTACGGCACCGGCGTCCGCTCCGAGGAGGAGCCCAAGCCCGCTCAGCCTTCCATCCCCGCCTATAACGCCGACTTCCGCCGGCCGGACAAAGCCCCTGCCCGGAAGGAGCCGGTCCGCCGGGAACCGCCCCGGGAGAATCCTTCCCGGGAGACCTACCGCAGCGCCTATCCCGAACAGCCCCGGAGCGATTACCGGGACTACGGCAGTGAGGAGGGATTCGACGACGCGCCTCCCGCCAGAACCTCCAAGGCCGCCAAAGCGGCAAAGCCCGAAAAAAAGAAGAAAAAGAAGGGCTGCTGCGGCTGCGGATGCAGCACAATGCTCGCCGCCTTCGGCGCGCTGGCGCTGGCTTGCGTGCTGCTGTTTAACTGGGTCTTCGCCGTGCCAAAGTCCGACGTGTCCATCGGCAGCCGGAAGCGGGATACGGCAACCATCCTGATCTGCGGCACCGACTGGGAGGGCGCGAGAACCGACACCATGATGCTCCTCTACCTCAGCGGCTCGGAGCATAAGGTGGGCCTGCTGAGCCTGCCCCGGGATTCCCTCACCGTCACCTCCTCCGGCAGCTATGCCAAGCTCAACTCCGCCTACGGCCGGAACGGCTCCGGCGCCGAGGGCATGGAGGGGTTGCTGGACTACGTCCAGGAGATCATCGGCTACCGGCCCGACGGCTATATGCTCATCGACATGGATCTGGTGCCCCAGATCGTGGACGCCATGGGCGGTGTGGATGTGGACGTGCCCATGAGCTTCGACCTGGGCGGCGAGCATCTGGAGGCGGGGTATCAGCACCTCACCGGCAGTCAGGTCCTTCAGCTCCTGCGCTACCGGGAGGGCTACGCCATGCAGGACCTGGACCGGGTCACCGTCCAGCGGAGCGTCATCTCCGCCTGCCTTGACCAGTGGTTCACCCTGGACCACATCGGCGACGTGACCACCGCGTTGGAGCTGGTGCAGAACAATTCCCTCACCACCCTGAATGTCCGGAACTACCTGTGGATGGCTAAGACCGTGCTTCTCAGCCTGGGGGACATCTCCACCGATACCCTCCCGGGCTACGCCGACTACATCGACGGTGTCAGCTACTACATCCTCAGCCGCAGCGGCATCGCCGAGCTGATCAACGAATCCTATAACCCCTACAAGCAGGAGATTCTGGCAGAAAATCTGAAGATCGCCGGGTGATCGAACATGACTGAAAAAACCTCCGTGGGGCGGTTCGCCCCCACCCCCTCCGGGCGGATGCACCTGGGGAACGTGTTTGCCGCGCTGATGAGCTGGCTGTCGCCGAAAAGCAAGGGCGGAGCCTGGATCCTCCGGATGGAGGACCTGGATACCCAGCGGACCAAAGCGGAATACGCCGAACTCCTCCGGGACGACCTGCGCTGGCTGGGGCTAACCTGGGACCAGGAAACCCAGCCCCAGAGCGCCCGGAGCGAAATCTATGACCGGTATTTCGAGCTCCTCCGGGAGAAAAACCTCCTCTATCCCTGCTACTGCACCCGGAGCCAGCTTCACAATGTCAACGCCCCTCATTTGAGCGACGGCACCTACGTCTACGCCGGGACCTGCCGGAACCTGACCGAGGAACAGCGAAAAGCGCAGAAGCGGGCACCCTCCTGGCGGGTCCAGGTCCCGGACCGGGAGTTCGCCTTCACCGACTTGGTCCAGGGCGGCTACCGGGAAAACCTGCTGACGGACTGCGGAGATTTCGTGGTCCGCCGGGCGGACGGGGTGTATGTGTACCAGCTGGCCGTGACCGTGGACGACGGAGAAGCCGGGGTCACGGAAGTGGTCCGTGGCTGGGACCTATTAAGCTCGGCGCCCAGACAAATGTACCTACAGGAGCTCTTCGGCTTCGACCATCCCGCCTACGCCCATATCCCCATGCTGATGGCTCCGGAAGGACGCCGCCTGAGCAAACGGGACCAGGACCTGGACATGGGAGCGCTTCGGCGGAGATTGAAGCCGGAGCAGCTCATTGGCGTCCTGGCCCACGCGGCGGGCCTCACAGCGTCCGCCGAACCCATCAGCGCCATCGAATTGGCTGCGGTCTTCGACTGGGAAAAAATCCAGGGAAGAGAGATCGTGGTCACAGACATCGACTTATTGAATTGAAAATTGATAATTGACAATTGAAAATTATGGTGTCGCTTTGCGACAAATTTAAATTATTTGCGGAGCAAATACCACAATTTTCAATTTTCCATTTTACACTTTCAATTACCCAAAAGGAAGGAATCTCAATGGAACCCATTTACCGCAGAAAATTCACCATTACCAGCTCCGAATGCGACCCCTTCGGCCGGATCAAGCCCGCCGCCATCCTGAGCATCATGCAGGAGGTGGCCGGGGCCCACTGCCAGGGCACCCCCGTGGACTGGCCCGCCCTGGCGGAGAAGAATCTGTTCTTCGCCATCACCCGCCAGCATGTCCAGATTACCCGCCTGCCCCGGCACGGGGAGACCATCACCGTGGAGACCTGGCCGGGCAAGACCAGCCGGGTGGCCTATCCCCGGAACACCGTGGCCTGCGACGAGAAGGGCAATGAGCTGTTCCGGGCCATCTCTCTCTGGGTTTTGATGGACATGACCACCCGGGCCATGGTGCTCCCGGGGAAGAGCGGCATCCTCCTGGACGGCAGCGTCCAGGGCGGCGAGCTGCCCGTCCCTGCCTCCATCGGTCTGGCGGAGCTGAAGGCCGTGGCCCACCGGCAGGTCTGCTACTCCGAGCTGGACCGGAACCTGCACATGAACAACTGCCGCTACATGGACTGGGTCCAGGACCTGCTCCCCAGCGCCTTCCACAAGGGCCACCCAATAGCGGACTTCACCATCTGCTACCTCAGCGAGGCCCGGGAGGCTGACCGGGTGGAGCTGCACTACGAGCTGGCGGAGGACGGGGCCCTGCTGGTCAACGGCCTGATGGAAAAGCCGGACGATAAGGGAGGCCACCGCCGGGTCTTCGCCGTCCGCGCAACCTACCTGTGAACAAAACAATCCACAGCGCTGTGGAGAAATTCGGGCACAACCGCCGTTTCGACGGGATTTGACCGGGTTTTCCCGGGGTTTTACACAGGAATCACTGTGGAAAACACTGTGGATAATGTGGACAACTCGGGATGCACACTGTGGAAAAGCCTGTTGCGCAGTGTGGATAACTGGCATTCATGCACAGCTTAATATTCAAATATGCTGATCGACTTGACCCGGCAAACGCAAAGAAACCGCTGCAATTCTTGCCTCTCCCTCTGGGGAGGTGCCCCGCAGGGGCGGAGAGGGTATATTCCCCTCTCTGCGACTCGCTAAGAGCCACCTTCGGTGGTTGCTCGCTTGCATGGCGCCTGCGGGCGCTCAAGTCACGGCCACTGGCCGTGCCAGCTCTCCCAAAGGGAGAGCCAAGCTGAGTCAAACCGATAAACATTTCTTCCAAAAAAGAACGCCCACGAAGCTGCTTTCGGCTTCGTGGGCGCTTTTATTTGGGAGTTATGATGGGATCAGTTGTTGAAATCCACAGGGCTGTTCTCGGGGATGACGGCGATGTAGCTCTTGCCCACGCCGAAGTCGATGGGATTGCCCTGAAGGTCGTAGTATTCGTAATTGGAGGTCTCGTCGGCACGCTTCCACTGGATCTCCATGACCTTGCCGTCCCGGGCGTAGTAGCCGGTGCCCTCGCCGGTGGTCTGGACGGACAGATGGGCCTGGGAGTCCATGACGTAGCTGTGGGCGTAGAGGACCACCACGTTCTTGAACAGGATGTCCTCGCCGGTGTTGCCGTCGATCAGGTTCATCTTCTGCTGGTAGGCGGTGTAGCATCCGGTGTCGGCGTCGTAGGTCAGGGTCGTGGTCTTGCCGTCGGAGTAGAAGTGGACCACGATCTTGCTGGCGTCGGAGCCGGAGGTCAGGGCCTCGTCGGTGAAGGTCAGGCCGTAGGTCTTATCCCCGGCGTCGGTGGAGAACTTCAGGGCTTCGGCGGCCTTCAGCAGGTTTTCGCCGGTGATGAACAGGGAGTGCTCGTAGCCCCGGTTCTCGCTGCGCCAGGAATCCCGGTAGAAGTAGTTGGCACCGGTGCCGGAGATGCCGTTGACCCGGTTATAGCCCAGATTATAGACCATGTTGTCCGCCTCGTCGCTTCCGCCGGCGCTGGTGCAGATGGCGTTGTAGCCGCGCATGATGTTCAGGTAGTAGGCCCGCAGGCTCCGCACAGGACCGATGGCACCGGCGTCAGATACGTCGGTGAACAGGGCCATCAGGCGGGTGGTGCTGCCCTCGGCGAGAATTTCATAGATGATGTCCGCTTCGCCGATGCCGCACTGGGGCAGGGCCGCGGAGGAGTTGTTGATCATGACGGCGATGACACGGCTTTCGCAGGCTTCCTCCAGCTCTTCGCCGGTCAGGGGGTTGACATTCACCAGGGAGACCTCGGTGGGCTGGGTGGTGGGCTCCGTTTCGGGTTCGGTGGTGGGCTGGGTGGTGGCTTCGGTGGTGGCTTCGGTGGTGACTTCCGTGGGCTCGGTGGAGGGGAGGGTGGTCTCCTCAGCGTTTCCGCCGCAGCCGCAGAGCACGACCATCAGCGCCAGGGTCAGAGCAATCAGTTTTTTCATAAAAATCGCGTTCCTTTCGGGGTGTCCGGTCCGGCTGGGACCGGCAGGGATACTATATCACATTTTTCCCCAAAAGGGAAGACCCAGTGCCTGGGTTGTCTCCTCGAGTCTGGGGGATTGTGCGTTCTGAAAGTCGAGTAAAACTGCCCGATTGGTCGCTAGTTTCCGCTCGGCGTATGGAATTCGGGGATAATAAATTTCGATTTATCGGTCTGTTGGAAACCCATTGTAGGGACCGGCGTCCTCGACGGTCCATCGTGAAAATGGCACATTTTCACGAAAATACACCGTGCATTGCCGCTTCGCGGAGCGGACCGTCGGGACGCCGGTCCCTACAAAATGGTGCTTCACTTCATCAGAACCAGGCCGATGAGCATCAGCGCGATGCCCAGGCACAGCCCCGGCAGATACAGCCAGTCCGGCAGCTTCCTCCAGAACCGGTTGAGGATCATCAGCAGAGAATTGAGAAGCGTCCCCAGGATAATCAGATATGGTTCCATAATGCCGCCTCAGTATTTCCGGCTGTAGTAGAGCTTGAAGCCCAGCCCGAGCCAGGCCTGAACGGTGATGCAGACGATGATGGTGATGCTCACCACCATGTTGAAGTATCCTGCCACGATGCCCGCAACCATCCCCAGGATCAGGAACACCTGCATGGAGGCGGCCCGGGCCGCGGTCCAGATCTGGATCTGCCGCTCGTCGTGCTCCTTGACGTAGAGCTTTTTCAGCTCCTTCTCGTCCTTCAGCGCCCGGACGATCTTCGCCAGGCCCAGAAGCATCATCCCCAGGATGCCGCAGGCGGCGCCGACGCTGAAGCCCCTCCACATGGAGGCCCAATGGCTGTCGCCCGTGGCCGGGACAAAGGGGATCAGGCCGCTCTCGCAGGCGGCCATGAAGAAGCAGAACGCCGCCAGCACCAGACAGCCGATGCCGTTGATGATGATATCCAGTTTCAGTTTGTCACGATAATCTTCCATAATTTATTCCTCCAGCTCCGAGAAGTCGAAGACCTCCTCGATGGTCAGCCCGAAGAACCGGGCGATTTTGTACGCAAGGGGGAGCGAGGCGGTGTATTTGCCCACCTCGATGGAGGTGATGGTCTGGCGGGTGGTGCCCACCTGTTCAGCCAGCTCCTCCTGGGAGAGCTTCCGGGCCTTGCGCAGCTCTTTGATCTTGTTTTTCATGGTAACGCTCCTTTCGTCCGGGCCCGGTTCGCGACGCCGAGCCTGAACGATGCTAAGTTAACTTTGCATTTTTAGTATAGTACGCTTTGCATAATTTGTCAAGCATGCTTTGCAAAAAAAAAGGGGCGACCAATGCTCGCCCACAGATTTTCGTAAACGTATGATTTTTTCGTAGGGACCGGCCTCCGGACGGTCCGTCGGCAAACAACGTTTGCCGCTTACGCGGCACGGACCGTCGAGGACGCCGGTCCCTACATCATCAAAAGGGCTACAGGGCAGAAAAAGGCCGTCCCGAAGGACGGCCTTTTTAAAGTTTGACTGTTGGATTACACGCCGGAGTAAGCAGCGAAGCCGCAGTCGATGGGCAGGATAACGCCGGTGACAGCGGAAGCAGCGTTGTCGTCGGTCAGGAAGAACATACCGCCCAGCAGCTCCTCGGAGTCAGCGAAACGGCCCATGGGGGTGCCGTTCAGGATCTTGCCGGAACGAGCGGTGGGAGTGCCGTCAGCGTTGAACAGCAGAGCGCGGTTCTGGTTGGACACCAGGAAGCCGGGAGCGATGGCGTTGCAGCGGATGCCGGTGCCGGCAAAGTGGGTGGCCAGCCACTGGGTGAAGTTGGAGATAGCGGCTTTGGCGCCGGAGTAGGCGGGGATCTTGGTCAGGGGGATATAGGCGTTCATGGAGGAGATGTTCAGAATGTTGCCGCACTTACGCTCGACCATGTCCTTGGCGAACACCTGGGTGGGCAGCAGGGTGCCCTGGAAGTTCAGCTTGAAGACGAAGTCAACGCCGCTCTGATCCAGGTCGAAGAAGGTCTTGCAGCCTTCCCAAGCCTCGTGCTGGTACTCGTTGTCGGTGGTAGCACGGGGGTTGTTGCCGCCGGCGCCGTTGACCAGGATGTCGCAGGGGCCCAGATCGGCCAGAACCTGCTTGTGGACCTCTTCCAGGATCTCACGGTCCAGAACGTTGGCCTTGTAGCCTTCGCAGACCAGGCCCTCAGACTTCAGCTCGTCGGCCAGCTTCTTGACAGCCTCTTCGTTCAGGTCCAGGGCAGCGACCTTAGCGCCAGCGTGGGCATAAGCGCGGGCCATATCGCCGCAGAGAACGCCGCCGGCGCCGGTGACGACGACGACCTTACCGGTAAAATCATGGTGCAGGGGAAGATTAGCCATTTTGATTACCTCCAAAAATAAGTGTAGAGAGTTTATTTTGTGCTGATTTTCACAAATCCATTATAGACGATTTCCCGGAAATGTGCAATAGTGATTTGAAAATAATCTTGTAAAACTTTCTTTTTATGCAAAATGCCGGGAGCGCCGGGAGCCCCGGCGGGCACCTCGGGCCTGGGGCATTGTGCTTGGCGGCAGTCGAGTAAAACCGCCCGACTGGTCGCTAGTTCCCGCTCGGCGTACCGAATCGAGCGGTTTTTGCGAGAATGTTGCATTTGCAATCCGTAGGGACCGGCGTCCCCGACGGTCCGGTCGGTAAAATTTGACCTCGATGGGCAAATTTTGCCGCAAACAAAGCCGTCTTTCGGCGGAGCGGACCGTCCGGGAGGCCTGGCCCTACAATCATTTATGGGGCATCTGCCAAAAACTGGAAATGATAAACCCCCGACCGGAATCGGTCGGGGGCATTGGTTATGGATTCAAAGAACCTTCTCAGCGATTACAGCTGGGGGCCGGCGGCGACCAGGGACTTGCCCTTCTCGTTGCCGGTGTACTTGACGAAGTTCTTCACGAAGCGGCCTGCCAGGTCCTCGGCCTTCTTCTCCCACTCGGTGACATCGGCGTAGGTGTCCCGGGGATCCAGGATGGCGGGGTTGACGCCGGGCAGAGCGGTGGGAACCTCCAGGTTGAACATGGGGATCACCTTGGTCTCGGCCTTGTTGATGTCGCCGGACAGGATGGCGTCGATGATGCCGCGGGTGTCCTTGATGGTGATACGCTTGCCGGTGCCGTTCCAGCCGGTGTTGACCAGGTAAGCCTTGGCGCCGTTGGCCTCCATCTTCTTGACCAGCTCCTCACCGTACTTGGTGGGGTGCAGCTCCAGGAAGGCCTGGCCGAAGCAGGCGGAGAAGGTGGCAGTGGGCTCGGTGATGCCGCGCTCGGTGCCGGCCAGCTTGGCGGTGAAGCCGGACAGGAAGTAGTACTGAGCCTGCTCGGGGGTCAGGATGGACACGGGGGGCAGCACGCCGAAAGCGTCGGCGGACAGGAAGATGACGTTCTTCGCGGCGGGAGCAGCGGAGACGGGCTTGACGATGTTG
>JBGVDK010000154.1:0-4567 GCA_045119355.1 Faecousia sp. | reverse complement strand
TACCCCATCCGCATCAACGCCAGCGTCTCCGACGGCCAGGTCCATGTGACCCTGGTGGGCACCAACACCCATCCGGAATATTACATCGTCATGAAGTACGAGACCGTGTCCGGCCCCAACTACGGCGTGGAGAAGTACAAGGTCTTCTCCGAGTCCCAGGCCGCGGCCAAGGGCTATTACGACGGCCAGGTCATCCAGACCGCCTACGCAGGCCGCACGGTAAAGACCTACCGCTGCCGCTATGACTCCGCCACCGATCAGCAGATTTCCAGCGCTTACGAGGCCACATCCACCTTCCAGAAGCGGGACCGGATCATCTGCATCATCGGCGACCCCACGGCGCCCACGGATTCCAGCGGCAAGCCCATCGAGACCACCACCGCTCCGACTACCGCCCCCACCACGGCTCCCACCACCGAGCCGACAACGGAACCGACTACGGAGCCTACCACCGAAGCCACAGAGGAATCCTCCTCTGACTCCGGCGACGCAGCCTGATTTTCCAACAGCCAGTCCTGAAAAGGGCTGGCTGTTCTGTTATGCACCCCTTGACATCCGCCAAGCTATCCGATATAATATTCGTAGGTTAGTCATAGCTAACTTATGATAAATCGTGTTCCACTGCGCAAGCTATTCATGAGAAACAATGGAGGTGACACCCATGACCGAAGACGATATCATCCGAAACTGCGCGCCGACCCTCGCCGGACTGAAGACCGGAAACACCTTTGTCTGCTCTTACGACTCTGAGGACGCGCTCCGGGAGAGCCTACGCTCCGTCAACCAGAAGCTCCTGCCCAAGGGCGTCCGGGCGGTGCCCCTGCGGCTGCGGGAGAACCGGGCGCTGATCTATGTGTTCCGGCCCGAAGCCCTGTGCTCTGACCTGGCCGACGGGAGCGCCTGCGCCCTGCTGAAGGGCCAGGGCTACTGCACCGGGTCCTGCCAAAGCTGCGTCGCGCACCTGGCCCGCCGGGTCCGGAGCCAGGAGGAATTCCCCCACGAGATCGGCCTGTTCCTGGGCTATCCCCCGGAGGACGTCCGGGGCTTCATGGAAAACAACGCCTGCGGCCAGAAATGCACCGGCTGCTGGAAGGTCTACGGCGACGAGGAAGCCGCCAAGCGGCGGTTCGATCAATACAAGAAATGCACCCGGGTCTACCGGGCCTGCCGAGAAAAGGGAGCGAGTCTCGAAAAACTTACTGTCCCCACCCGGGCCTCTCAACTGCATGAAAATGGGAGCTGACCAATCGGTCAGCTCCCTTGTCTTATTTCACATCCGGATCGAAGGTGGGCATCAGTTCCAGCTTGAACTTGTTCAGCCGGTTCAGGCGGTCGATCTTCTCCCGGGTGGCCTCGTCCTCGCAGACGCCCTCCCGGATGTAGCGGTCCAGGGTGGCGTAGGTGAAGCCCAGCTTATCCTCGTCGGTTTTTCCGGAGAGGCCGTCGGAGGGCTTCTTCTCCACCAGATGCTCCGGCAGGCCCAGCTCCCGGCCCAGGGCCTTCACCTCCTGGACCGTCAGCTTGCCGAGCAAGGAGACGTCACCGGCGCTGTCGCCGTAGCGGGTGGAATAGCCCACCCAATCCTCGGACAGGTTGCAGGTATTGATCACCCGGCCGTTGACAGACTGGGACACAGCATACAGCGTAGACATCCGGATCCGGGGCGGCAGATTGATGACGGTCTGCTGGGACGCTTCCAGGCCAACGGCGGTGAGCTGTTCCCGGAGGGCGTTCACCGCGCCAGAGATGTCGATGACATAATGGCGGATGCCCAGGTGGTGCACCAGGTCGTAGCTGTCGGAGATGTCCGCCTGGACCCCGTTGGGCATCAGCACACCCACTACCCGGTCCAGGCCCAGAGCCTCCACACAAAGCGCCGCGCAGACGGAGCTGTCCTTGCCGCCGGAGATGCCGATGACCGCGGCGCAGCCTTTTCCGTTTTGCTCGAACCAGTCCCGGATCCATTGGATCAGGGCTTTTTTCGTCTCTTTGGGTTCAAATTCCATTGGGGTTTCTCCTTTCCGAAAGCGGCCCGTCGGGGACGCCGGGCCCTACATGGCGGTCAGACATTACGCGTCGATGGTAGAGATCCGCATGGTGATCTCATCCAGCACATCCAGCAGCACCCGGACAGTATCCAGTGCCGTGAGCATGGTGACGCCGTTCTCCACCGCGCAGCGGCGGATCTGGCTGGAACCAGAGTGGACATCCTCGCACCGAACGTCCATGGTGTTGATGACGTAGGTCACATACCCCGCCCGGATGGCGTCCAGGATCTCCGTGGAGCCGTCGTCCACCTTGGCCTTCACCCGGGTCCGGATGCCGTGGGCCTTCAGGAAGGCGGCTGTTCCCTTGGTTGCCTCGATGTTGAAGCCCAGCCGGTAGAACCGGCGGATCAGGGGCAGGGCCTCCTCCTTGTCCTCGTCGGAGATGGTGACGAAGACGGTGCCGTAGTTCTGAAGCTTCACGCCGGAGGCCTGCAGCGCCTTGTACATCGCCCGGGTCAGGGAATCGTCATAGCCGATGGCTTCGCCGGTGGACTTCATCTCGGGGGACAGATAGGCGTCCAGTCCCCGGAGCTTGGAGAAGGAGAAAGCCGGAGCCTTGGCGTAATACCGCTTCTTCTCCTGGGGGTAGAGCACGTGGATGCCCTGGTCCGCCAGGGACTGGCCCAAAGCCACCAGCGTGGCAATATCCGCCAAGGGATAGCCCGTGGCCTTGCTCAGGAAGGGCACGGTTCTGGAAGACCGGGGGTTCACCTCGATGATATACACGTCCTCGTTGGGGTCCACGATGAACTGGATGTTGAACAGGCCCTTGATGCCGATGGCGGGGCCCAGCTTCCGGGCGTATTCCAGGATGGTGCCCTTCACCTTCTCGGAAATGGAGAAGGAGGGATACACGGAAATGGAGTCGCCGGAATGGACGCCGGTCCGCTCCACCAGCTCCATGATGCCGGGGACGAAGACATTTTCTCCGTCGCAGATGGCGTCGATCTCCACCTCTTTGCCCCGGATGTATTTGTCCACCAGCACGGGCTTGTCGGCGTCGATCTCCACGGCGGTGTGGAGGTAGTGGCGGAGCTGTTCCTCGTTCGCCACGATCTGCATGGCCCGGCCGCCCAGAACGAAGCTGGGCCGGACCAGCACCGGATAGCCGATCTCCCGGGCGGCGGCAACGCCGTCCTCGATCCGGGTGACGGCTCTGCCCCGGGGCTGGGGGATGTCCAGGGAGAGCAGGAGCTTTTCAAAGGCGTCCCGGTTCTCCGCCTTCTCGATGGCGGCGCAGTCGGTGCCGATAATCTTCACCCCCAGATCCGTCAGGGGCTGGGCCAGGTTGATGGCGGTCTGACCGCCCAGGGAAGCGATAACGCCCTCGGGCTTTTCCAGCAGGACGATGTTCATCACGTCCTCCACCGTCAGAGGCTCGAAGTAGAGCTTATCGGAACAGGTATAGTCGGTGGAGACGGTCTCCGGGTTGTTGTTGATGATGATGGCCTCGAAGCCCGCCTTCTGGATGGTCTGGATGGCGTGGACCGTGGAATAGTCGAACTCCACGCCCTGACCGATGCGGATGGGGCCGGAGCCCAGGACGATGACCTTTTTCTTCTTCGACACCACCGATTCGTTCTCGGATTCGTAGGTGGAGTAAAAATACGGGATATAGCTGTCAAACTCCACCGCACAGGAATCGATCATCCGGTAGCCGGGGACGATGTTGCTTTCCCGGCGCTTCGCCATGATCTGCCCCTCGGTCATGCCCCAGATTTCGGCGATGGCCTTGTCCGAGAAGCCCATCTTCTTGGCGTTGAACAGCACGCCGCCGTCTTCTTTCCGGGCTTTCAGCAGATGCTCCATAGAAATGATGTTCCGGATTTTCCGGAGGAAGAAAGGATCGATGGCGCTTTTCTTGGCGATGTGCTCCACCGTCTCCTCCAGCCGGAAGAGCTGGGCGATGGCGTAGATCCGGTCGTCGGTGCCGATGGCGATGTAGTCCATCAGCGCCTCCCGGGTCCAGTGGTCGAACTTCGCCATGTGCAGATGGTGGACACCGATCTCCAAAGAACGGATGCCCTTCAGCAGGCTCTCCTCGAAGGTCCGGCCCACGCTCATGGTCTCGCCGGTGGCCTTCATCTGGGTGCCCAGGCGGTTGTTGGCATCGCTGAACTTGTCAAAAGGGAACCGGGGCATCTTGGTGACCACATAGTCCAGCGCAGGCTCGAAGGCCGCGCAGGTGTTTGCCAGCCGGATCTCGTCCAGGTGCATTCCCACGCAGATCTTGGCGGAGACCCGGGCGATGGGATAGCCGGAAGCCTTGGAGGCCAGGGCAGAGCTGCGGGACACTCTGGGGTTCACCTCGATGAGGTAATATTGGAAGGATTTGGGGTCCAGAGCGAACTGGACGTTGCAGCCGCCCTGGATCTTCAGTGCCCGGATCAGCTTCAGAGCGCTGTCCCGGAGCATCTGGTATTCCTTGTTGGTCAGGGTCTGGGAAGGGCAGACCACGATGGAGTCGCCGGTGTGGATGCCCACGGGATCCAGATTCTCCATATTGCAGATGGCGATGG
>JBGVDK010000153.1:0-7865 GCA_045119355.1 Faecousia sp. | reverse complement strand
CGGGATCACCACTGGCGTCGGCGGCTACCGGTTCGCCCCCGATGATCCCTGCACCCGTGCTCAGATCGTGACGATGCTGCGCCGGTTCGATAAGTAAAACATACGCACAAGGTTAAAACTCTCTGAGCAACAAATGATCCCTCCTCCGGCTTCGAGCACCGGGGGAGGGATTTTGTGCGTATATGGTCGAAAAGTCTGGATTGCGGCCGAACCGCCGCCCTGCTATAATAGCCCCAGAGAGGGGGCAGGCCGGATGTGCACGAAGAGAGCGAGGACGGTACTGATCGCAAAGATCGAGGCGGTCCGGGCAGAGATGGAAGGGATTCCGGACTGCCCGGAGAAGGAGCAGATGGAGGAGCTGCTGAGGGAGATGGAGCGGATTGCGGAGGAACGGTTAGGGTAAAAGAAAAATCGAGGACACGACCTTAAGTCATGTCCTCGATTTCTACTACAAACCCGAAACAATGCTTCACGAAAAAGAAAAGATTCGGATTTGCACAGTTTGGTACGCCGGAAGGGACTCGAACCCCCGACCTACTGATTCGTAGTCAGTCACTCTATCCAACTGAGCTACCGGCGCATACGCACTCCTCAGTGCCCAGATATAATAGCACACCCTTTTCAAAAAAGCAAGCATTATTTTTACAAAAATCAAAAAATTTTCACGCCTTGACACGCCCACGGGAAAATGATATAAGTGGAACAGCAAAAACAGAGGGAGGGACCGCCTTGGAAGATCATATTTTGAGTCAGCTGCCCGGGCGTCTGCTGCCCTGGTACGAGGAAAACCGGAGGGCGCTGCCCTGGCGGGCCGACCGGGAGCCGTACCACATCTGGCTCTCCGAGATCATGCTCCAGCAGACCCGGGTGGAGGCGGTGAAAGGCTACTACGCCCGGTTCCTGGAGGCTTTGCCCACGGTGGCGGCGCTGGCGGAGTGCGATGACGACGCGCTCCACAAGCTCTGGGAGGGGCTGGGCTACTACAGCCGGGTCCGGAACCTGAAAAGGGCCGCCCAGGTCATCATGGACAAGCACGGCGGCGTGTTCCCGTCGGATTATGAAGACATCCTGGCCCTCCCGGGTATCGGTGCCTACACCGCCGGAGCGATCAGCTCCATCGCCTTCGGCCAGCCCAGGGCCGCGGTGGACGGCAACGTGCTCCGGGTGCTGGCCCGGTTGAGAAATGACGAGGAGCCCATCGACCTCCCCGCCTGCAAACAGCGAGTCCAGCGGGAGCTGGAAGCCGTCTACCCAACGGACCGGCCCGGGGCATTTACCCAGGCCCTGATGGAGCTGGGCGCCACGGTCTGCGTCCCCAACGGGGAACCGAAATGCGAAGCCTGTCCCTGCTGGGATTTGTGCCGGGGAAAGGACCGGTGGAAGGAGCTACCCGTGAAGCTGCCCAAGCGGCAGAAAAAGCAGGAGCACCGGACGGTGTTCCTCCTCCGCTGCGAGGACCGGTACGCCATTGAGAAGCGGCCGAACAAGGGCCTGCTCGCCGGACTGTGGCAGTTCCCCAACGTGTCCGGGAATCTGACTGAGGAGGAAGCCCTCCGCTGGGCGGAGGAGCGGGGCCTTGCCACCCGGGAGCTGGAACGGCAATTGAACCGCAGCCACATCTTCACCCACATCCGCTGGGAGATGCGGGGGTATTACCTCCGGGTGGAGCGGAGGACGCCGGACTACACCTGGATGACCCTGAGAGAAATAGACGAACAGGCGGCGCTGCCCACGGCCTTCCGCCAGTTCCGGGAGGAGATAGAGGATGTTTGATTATCATATGCACAGCCGGGTATCCTTCGACGGGCACAACACCGGCCTGGAAATGGCCCTGGCCGCCAAAGCGAAGGGCCTGACCGAGATCTGCTTCACCGACCACATCGACTACACTCCGGAGCTGGACATGGTCTTCGACACTGCGGCCTACAACGCCGAGTACGACTGCCTGACGGTGCCGGGCCTCCTGATCCGCCGGGGCATGGAATACGGCCTGACCCCGGACAACCGGGACCAGCTGAAAGAGGATCTGAAGCGGCGGCATTTCGACTTTGTCATCGGCTCCGTGCATCTGGTGGACGGGGAGGACGTGTATCTGGAACCCTTCTGGCGGGGCAAGACGGTGGAGGAAGCGGTGCGCATCCATCTGGAAGAGACCCTCCGGGCGGTGCGGGTCCACACAGACTACGACGTGCTGGGGCATCTGACCTTCATTTCCAAGGCCCGGGCCAACCCCAGCCACGCCCTGGTTCGCTATGAAGACCACCGGGAGCTGATCGACGCGATCCTGTCGGAGCTGGTCCGGCATGACAAGGGCATGGAGGTGAACACCAGCGGCATCGACCGCTGCGGCGGTCCTCTGCCCACCATGGATATCCTCCGCCGGTTCCGCGAATTGGGGGGAAGGGTCGTCACCGTTGGCTCCGACGCCCACGATACCCTCCGGGTGGGACAGTACACCCGGGAGATGGCCCAGCAGGTGAAGGAGATCTTCGGGTATGTCTGCACCTTTGAAAACCGCCGGCCCATCTTCCATAAATGAACAAAAATGCAGCCCTCCGGCGAAAAAGCCGGAGGGCTGATGCTGTTATTTAGCCGTGGAAGGTCCGATAGAGGAAGGTGACGATCTGGCCTCGGGTGCAGGTGTCGCTGGGGGCGAAGTGGGTGCTGTCCACACCGGTGGTGATGCCGTACTCCACCGCCCAGAGGACGGCGTCGTAGTAGTATTCAGAGCTCTTCACGTCGGAGAAGGGATTGTAGCCGTAGGCAGGCTTGGGGGAGTCGCAGTAGCGCCACAGGAAGGTGGCCACCTGGGCCCGGGTGCAGTAGTTGTCGGGACCGAACTTGGTGGCGCTCAGGCCGGTGGTGATGCCCTCCTCCACCGCCCAGAGGACGGCCTGGTAATAATAGTCGGAGGGGTACACATCGGTGAAGGGATTTTTGGCGCTGGTGGGCTCGGGGCAGCCGGCGGTCCGCCAGAGGAAGGTGACCACCTGGGCCCGGGTGCAGTAGTTATTGGGGCCGAACTTGGCGGCGCTCAGACCGGTGGTGATCTCGTTGCTCACCGCCCAGAGGACGGGCTCGTAGCAGTAGTCCGTGGTCTTCACATCCGCAAACGGGCAGCTGTCCATGATGAAATAGATGTCGAAGGCCACCTCGCAGGCGGGCATGAAGAAGGCGACCTCCGTATCGCTGATCTGGGAGAACTGGAGGTCCAGCTCTACCTCAGAGGCGTAGTAGTAGAAGATCTGGTCGATGGAGCAGCCGCTGTTGGGTTCCAGCTGAAGCAGGACGTACCGGTTGGCGGGGGAGGCTTCGGGAATGGTGACCGCCGTGCCGCAGCTGTTGGTATAGACGCTGATGGGGTAGACGGGGGTGTTGGGATCCTCGTCCAGGATGACATAGGGGATCCCGTAGCTCTCGGCATAGAGATGGGAATAGGAGAGCTGGTAGGTGCAGATGGTCAGGTTGGAGGAGCCGTCGAAGGTGTTGTAACCAATCGAGGTTACGCTGTCGGGAATGAGCAGCGCTTCCAGATGGGGGCAGTCGGCGAAAGCGTAGTTTTCAATGGAGGTGACGCTGCCGGGAATCACCAGCTCGGTGATGGCGGTGCCCTCAAAGGTGCAGGAGGGGATTTCGGTCAGCCCGGCGGGGATGTTTACGGTGGACAGATTTTCGCAGTACCAGAAAACGTAACCCCCCATGCCGGTCACGCTGTCCGGCAGGACGGCGGTGGTCAGCTTGCCGCAGTGGGAGAAGGCGTACTTGTCAATGTAGGTAACGCCGTCGGGGACCACGATCTCCGTCAGAGCGGTGGAGTCGAAGGCGCTGAAGGGGATCTCGGTCAAGCCGTTGGACAGCTTCACATGAGACAGGTTCGAGGCGCCGTCGCAGACCCGATAGCCCAGGCTGGTGACGGAATCCGCCATTTCCAGAGAGGTGATGGAGCCATAGCAGAAAAACGCGTAGTCGCAGATGGAGGTGACGCCATCCTCCACCACGGCACGGATGATCTGATCCCGATAGGCATACCAGGGCGCGTCGGAGACATCGCTGTACATCTCGCCGACGCCGGAGACGGTCAGGGTGCCATCCTGGGTCAGAGTCCAGAAAACCTGCTCACCGCCCTGGCCCTGGGCAAGGATGGTGGGGTCGCTGGCGGGCGGTTCGGTGGGGGTGGTTTCCGTGGGCGCGGGTTCTGTGGTGGCGGGGGGCTCGGTCTCTGCCTCGCCGGGGACGGTGATATAGATCCGCAGATAATCGCTCTGGCCGGAATACACGGTCAGGTCCATTGCCGCGGAGCCGGGATTTTCGGCGGTGATGGTATAGGTCCCGTCACTTTCGGCCTTGCCGGAGGCGATGCGTACACCGTCGGCGGTGGAGACAATCCGATCCTCGGAAACCAGGGCGGGGGAGATATAGGGAAAGCCGGGATTGGTGGTGGTGATGGTCAGGCTGTGGCTTTCGCCCTCCTCCAATTCCAGCTCCATTTCTCCGGTGGGGCTCAGGTCCAGGTTGGAGGGCAGGATCTCCACGGTCCGGGTGGTGGCCACGCTGCCGGTGGCGGTGGTGGCGGCGGTGTCGGAGGTGCTGTTGCCGAAGATCTGGACCCAGCAGTAGACGCCGTCGGCATAGAAGCAGCCCACGCCCACCTGGGTGTAATCCTCGTTCAGGATGTTCTCCCGGTGACCCTGGGAATCCATCCAGTCCTCCATGGCCTCCTCCGGGTCCAGCTGGCCGATGGCGATGTTCTCGCCGTAGGTGGTCCAGCCGGTGTAGACGCCGTCGGCGATGGTGCTGCATTCGCTGTTGTCGGGACGGAGGTGGTTGGACTCATAATAGAGGGCGATCTCCGCGGCCCGCTGCATGGCAAGCTCCGAGAGGGTGGCGTTCCGGGTCAGGGAAGATAAGCCGTTGGAAGACCGCTGCTCGTTGAGCAGGGTGAATACCTCGGCGGCGTAGCTGTACTGCTCAGTGCCGGCGACGGTGACCGTAACAGCCGTCTCCGCGGCGAAGACCGTGGCGGGGATCAGGGAAACGAGCATCACCGCGGTCAGAAACAGGGATAAGAGCCGTTTTTTCACAGGGAGTACCTCCTTATATTTTGATTGATTTTATCATATCATGGCGAAAGGCGCAAGGCAAGCAAAAATCCCCCGATTTCTCGGGGGATATGGCTTATTCGGGCAGGTCGGTCCGGGCGTAAAGGGCCCTGTACCGGCGGAATTTGAAGAAGTTGCCGGTGTGCTCCGCGGCGGAGCCGGCCAGGGTCACCATCGCCACGGCGCAGACCAGGATGACCGTCTGGACCGCTTCCTCCGACAGCTCGCCGAAAAACAGCACCGCCAGCGGCACCAGCAGCGCCAGCAGAAGCAGCCCAAGGGTCCGGAGCATGGGCGTTCTGTAGGGATTTTCCCGGGCGGTGAGAAACTCCTCCCGGGAGAAGAGCAGCTTCTTCCGCTTGTTCCGGATGTAGTCCCGGCCCAGCTCCTGAACCCGCTGTTCCTCGGTCATGTCGGACAGGGCCTTGTGGTTCATCACTTCCAGCAGGATTTGGAGCTGATTGGTCTTCATTTCCTTGGCGTGGGCTTCCAGCTCCTCCTTGGGCAGGGAGGCGACGTGAACGGCGGCGAGATGGAGGTCTCCGCCGAAATGGGCATTTGCGTACTGTTTGAATTTGTTCATGGGGTCCTCCGTTGGGGTTGAATATAAAGGTATTATAACCCCGATGACGCCCGGTGTCAATTTCGGGAAAAACCCGTCCCCGGAGCCGCTCCGGGGACGGGTTGATCAAACGAAGATGAAGTCAGAAATTCCCGACCTCCGCAGATTTCAGCTGAAGCTGGAGCTTGTCCGCGATAAGGGCGATGAATTCCGAATTGGTGGGTTTTCCCTTGGTATTGGACACGGTATAGCCGAAGAACCGTTGCAGGGTATCCAAATCGCCCCGGTCCCATGCCACTTCGATGGCGTGCCGAATGGCTCTTTCAACCCGGGACGGCGTGGTCTGGAAGGTTTTCGCCACTTGCGGGTACAATACCTTCGTGATGGCGTTGATGACAATTTATTGCTCTGTTCATCGGGGTAACGCCCGACAATTTATAGGGTTAACCGGATTATAGCAAAAATGGGGAAAAAGAGCAAGGGGATCTAAAAAATTTTTAGTTTTTCCTGCGAAGCAGGGCTCAAAATGCGTAAGCAGTTTGAGAACAGGCGATTTTTGGTCGGGGGCGTGGGGGTAACTTTTGATCGCAACATTGGAGCTAACGAGGCGGAGCCGAGTTAGGGACAATGCTGGTCAAAAGGTAAGGCCTCCCACAGGAACAAGAAAAGAGGACAGCGGAAATGCTGCCCTCTAGGGTATAAGCGCATCCGGCGCAAAAGCGGCACGGATGGGAGTGTCGTAATTAGAATTAAAGGGGGGAAGAAAACACACCCTCTTATATAGAACCAGAATTTTCGTCCCCCCTCAGCTGGCGAGCTGTTGGGGCACAATCTGGCAGAAACGCCATCGGTTATAACCGGGCTTTTTGGAGTCCTTACTGACACGCTTGACCATGAAGCCAAATGGCTCCAGCAGTACGTTCATCTTCTCCAGATATTCAGTGGGCTTGTCGAAGCGGATACTGTTCAGCTCAGCCCGATGGGCCTTAAGCTCCTCTGTCGTGAACGTCCTTTCGGGATTGTCAGCAAGTAGCGATTCCACGTATTCCCGCATCTGATCCAATCTGTCCTTGTAGGGGTGAGCGATGGCGGTGGGGAACACCTTTTGGAACATCTCTGCGTATTTTGAATGGTCCTGTCTGGCGGCCCGGAATTTTTGATTCTGCTGGTTGAGGTATCGCCTGGCAACCGCTTTCAGATAGTAAAAGGAGAAGTGGTTACGAAAGTGATCAAAGCGGACATAATTCAGGTTGTTCTGAACGAAGCTGATATAGGAACCAATGTCGGTCTCTTTGTCGTGGTAGGGAAGAAATTCAGAATCCCGGTTAGCGAAGAAATCAGGGCGCTGAGCATTACAGAGATCCTGAAGATGAGCGTTCACTGCCCATTGGGTCAAATCTGTCTCGCTGGTGATTTTCCGGACATCTGGTGCAAGATAATCCCTGGATAGCCTGCTTTCGTGTTTGTAATCTTCCTTGCTGTAACCACAGGAGTCCACGATGATGTACAGGTTCTCTGTGCCGTGGCGGACACGCCCTGCCATCTGGATGATATCGCTGATCCATGACCAGGGAATGAAACTCGTCCACCACGATCATGTCGAACAGGTTCCACAGGTGGGTACCGGGATCTGTGGGGTCGTATACGTTCTGGATGTAGCTCTCGATAAAGGCGTTGGTGCAGGCGACACTTTTTTAATAAAATGGGAACTCGCCCCATTCATTGGAGATGATCCGGATGTTGTCCTGAAACCGTTCCAGGTCTCCTTCGTCGTACACTTCTTTCGTCAGGTTACCCCACTTGCCAACTCTGGCGGCGTAATCTGCGTCTTTGTCGGCGAGGAGTTCGTTGACCTTGGAACGTCGGGAGGTGATTACAAGGACGATCATTTTTGGAATGTCGTGTTTGGGGTCGCCGTTCACGAAGCGGTTAATCAGCGTGTTCTTGCCACTTCCCACCCCAGCGAAGATTTCGATGAATCGGTGGGGCGCAATGTCGGTCTCGTAAGAGATCACGTCGGATAGGTGAGGTAGGTCACTTAGATCGGATAGGCCACTTAGGGCGTCGTTGGACATAGGCAAAAGCCTCCTTTTTGAATTTTTTAAGAAGTTAAATGCTTTAACCTCTTTGCATAAAAGCGTAGCATAAATGAATAAAAATGTCAAGGGACGCTGCTTTCCGGCGGTTTTGGATCGATATTCAAT
>JBGVDK010000152.1:0-2189 GCA_045119355.1 Faecousia sp. | reverse complement strand
TCCAGGGTGGTGGCGATCTCACTGGGGCAGACGGGCTCGCCCAGGCTCTCGCACAGCTCCTTGAACAGCTCCCGGTCCTCAGCCCGCTCGATGGACTCGAAGGAGGTGCCGAGAATTTCGACACCGCACTCCTTCAGCACGCCCTTCTTGGCAAGCTGCACCGCCAGGTTCAGGCCGGTCTGGCCGCCGAGGCCGGGGACGATGGCGTCGGGACGCTCCTTACGGATGATCCGGGAGACGTATTCCAGGTTCAGGGGCTCCATGTAGACCTTGTCGGCGATGTTGGTGTCGCACATGATGGTGGCGGGGTTGGAGTTCAGCAGAACGACCTCGTAGCCCTCTTCCTTCAGGGCCAGGCAGGCCTGGGTGCCCGCGTAGTCGAACTCAGCGGCCTGGCCGATGACGATGGGGCCGGAGCCGATGACCATCACTTTCTTGATATCTGTTCTCTTAGGCATTGTTCTTGCTCCTCTCCATCATTTCAATGAACTTCGCGTACAGGGGATGGTCGCCGTCCAGGTCGAACTGAGCGGAGACGGTGGGGTAAACGGTGCTCTCGCAGGCCTCGGGGGTGCCGTCCAGCACGTTCACATGGGTGATCCGCAGGCCGGTGCCCTCGATGGAGTCGGCGTCCAGCATATAGTTGTGGCTCTGCTTGGCTACCTCGATCTTGCCGGTGTCCAGGTTGCGGATGGGGTGGTTGCAGCCGTGGTGACCGGCCTTCATCTCCTTGATCTTGGCGCCGTTTGCCAGGCACACCAGCTGATGGCCCAGCTCCACGCCCAGGATGGGCATCTTGCCCTGAAGCTCCCGGATCAGCTCGACGACGCAGCCGGCTTCCTCGGGGTTGCCGGGACCGTCGTAGATGAACAGGCCGTCGTGCTGCAGAGCCATGATCTGCTCGGCGGTGGTGTTGTAGGGCACCACGGTGACGTTGCAGCCCAGCTTGTTCAGGTTCTTCACAGAGCTCAGCTTGATGCCGCAGTCCACGGCGACCACGCTGTACTTGTGGTTGGGGGTGCGGGAGTACCAGCGCTTGGAGCAGCTGACCTTGGAGATAGGGTTCTTGGTGGGCTCCCAGGCGGCGATGGCGGCCAGGGCCTCCTCCTTGGGGGTGTCAATGGAGGTGATCATGGCCTTCAGGCTGCCGTTGTCCCGGATGATCCGGGTCAGCATCCGGGTGTCCATGCCATAGATGCCGGGGATGCCGTCCTCCTCCATGGCCTCACTCAGGGTCTTGGTGTAACGGAAGTTGGAGGGGACGTCGTTGTAGTCCCGGACGATCAGACCGCCGATGTTGGGGTTCTTGGTCTCGTCGTCCTCGTCGTTGACGCCGTAGCTGCCGATGATGGGGTAGGTCATCACCACCATCTGCTCATAATAGCTGTTCTCGGAAACGATCTCCTGGTAACCCACCATAGAGGTGTTGAATGCCAGACCGGCGATGGCGTCCTTATCCGCGCCGAAGCCCCAGCCGGGGAACTCCATGCCGTTTTCCAGCACCAGCTTTTTGTTCATCTGTTCTGCCATACGATTTTGCCTCCTACGAATGTGATTTGATTCTCACCGAAGACCTTCCAGCCGGCGAAGGGGGTGGCCCTGCCCTTGGAAAGGAAGTCCTCCGGGTTGATGGTGTATTCTTTGCTCAGGTCCCAGATGGCGAAGTCACCCCGGTCCGGAATGCCGAAGCGCTTCCGGGGGTTCACGGCCATCAGTTCGACCAGCCGTTCCAGGCTGATCAGCCCGGTCTTCACCAGGTGGGTGTAGAGCAGGGGAAATGCGGTTTCGATGCCCACCACGCCCATGGCGCTCTTTTCCAGGCCTCTGGCCTTCTCCTCGGCGGAGTGGGGCGCATGGTCGGTGGCGATCATATCGATAGTCCCGTCCAGGATGCCCTCGAGAATGGCCTTCCGGTCCTCCTCGGAACGCAGGGGCGGGTTCATCTTGAAGCGGCCGTCCTCCTGGAGATCCTTGTCGGACATCAGGATGTAGTGAGGACCGGTCTCGCAGGTCACGTCCACGCCTTCCTTCTTTGCCTGCCGGATCAGCTCCACGCTTTCCTTGGTGGAGATGTGGCAGACGTGGTAGGCGCAGCCGGTTTCCTTCGCCAGCTTCAGATCCCGGGCGATGGGGCCCCATTCGCTCTCGGAGCAGATGCCCCGGTGGCCGTGGGCCTTGGCATATTCGCC
>JBGVDK010000151.1:0-30169 GCA_045119355.1 Faecousia sp. | reverse complement strand
GATGTAATCCTCGGTCAGGGGCTCCAGGAACTCGTCCACGGAAGCCATATCATAGCCGCCGAAGACGGCTTTGTCAAAGGAGATTTCATCAATTTGCTGCGGTGTAAACATAGCTTCTTCCTTTCTGCGGTCTCGCTCAGACGTAGGCCTCGGCCTCGCCTGCCAGGTTCTTCAGATCGCCGGTGACTTCCATGTTGCTGGGGCAGAACAGGTAGGTGGCATGGGCGACCTTCTTCACGGAGCCGTCCACGGCGTAGGTGCAGCCGGACAGGAAATCCACAACCCGGCGGGCCAGGGCCTTGTCCACGTTGTCCAGGTTCAGAACGACAGCCTTCTTCTCCCGCAGGTTGGTGGCGATGGCGGGTGCGTCGTTGAAGGTCTCAGGACGGACCAGGACCAGCTGCTGCTTGTTGCTGACGGCGCTGGAGCCCACCACATGGCCGTTGAAGCCGGTGGAAACGGGGTTGGAGTAGCTGGTGCCGAAGGCAGTGGAAGCGCTGGCGGAAACGTCGGGCTCGCCGAAACCGGCGTCGTCGTTCAGGCCTGCGCTGCCGCGCTCCCGGCGGCTGTCACGGCTCGTGCGGGCAGAAGCGCTCCGGGGCGCGGGCTCCTCGTCGGCGAAGCCGTCGTCGATATCGTCATCATAATCATCATCGTAGTCGTCATCGGCTGCGTAGGGGCTGGTGAAGTCTTTGACCTTTTCCCAAATGTTCTTCATGTCTCTGTATTCCTCCTATATGTTACATCAGATGGATTTGTGATCGTGTGAAAGCATCACATCACTGATGAGGCTTGGCGTAGTTTCTCGCTCCGAAGATGGCGGTGCCAACCCGGATCATGGTGGAGCCGTGGGCGATGGCGTCGGCGAAATCGTCGGACATCCCCATTGAAAGGCATTCCGTGGTTACATTATCGTATTTTTTTCTCATTATGTCAACAGAAAGGTTACAAATTTCTTGAAAAAATCTTGAATTTTCTCCTTCTGTGTTACAAATTGGGGGAATCGCCATAAGACCCTTCACTCTCAGGTGGGGGAATTTAGGCAATTGTTCCAGTACGGAAAAAATTTCCTCGGCAAAAAATCCGGATTTGCTGGCTTCCCGGCCGATGTTGATCTCCAAAAGCACGTTCTGAGTCACGTTTTGCCGGGCGCACTCCTTCTCGATGGCCTCCATCAGGGGGAGCCGGTCCACACTCTGGATCAGGTCCACTTTTCCGACGACCTGCTTGACTTTGTTGGTTTGGAGGTGGCCGATGAAGTGGACGGGAGCGCCCCGGTAGGCGTCCTCGGCGCCCTTTTGGACCAGCTCCTGGACCCGGTTCTCGCCGCAGCAGTCCACCCCGGCGGCGATGGCCTGACGGACGGCGTCGGCGTCGTTCATTTTGGTGGCGGCGCAGAGCTGGATGGAACTGGGGTCCCGGCCCGCGGCGATGGCGGCGGCGTTCATTTCGGCCCGGATCCGGGCGATGTTTTCGGCGATGGACATATCGGTAGTCTCCTGTTGTATCAAAAAATGAGAGGATGAATGCAGAATGCTGAATTCAGAATGCAAAATGATGGTAGCTGCCCCGCTATGCTGCATTATGCATTCAGCATTCTGCATTGGCTCTAAAAAGTAAAAGCGGCGGAGTTTCCTCCACCGCTTCATGCTCGTTACGCAGGCTGCACGTTGGCCTTCAGGGGCCGGACGGGCACCAGGGTGGAGATGGCGTGCTTGTAGATCATCTGCTGCTTGCCATCGGTGACCAGGACCACCACAAAATTGTCGTAGCCGGTGATCACGCCCCGGAGCTGGAACCCGTTCATCAGGAACAGGGTCACCGGGATCTTCTCCCGGCGGACCTCCTTCAAAATGGCGTCCTGTAGATTGATGATGTCAGACATATGTATTCCTTCTTTCTAAGATTTTGGGATACACACATCTTAGCACGATTCATTTGTCAAAATCATGGGCTATCTGGCGGGCCTGGGAAAAGATTTCCCCGGCGGGCTGCCCGGACTGGCGATAAAGCCAGTGGATGTTCTTGTTTCTGCGGAACCAGGTGAGCTGCCGCTTGGCGTACCGCCGGGAGGACTGCTGGACCTGGGCGATGGCTTCTTCAATGGTGGAGCGGCCTGCCATGGCGTCGATGAACTCCTTGTAGCCGATGGCCTGCATGGCGGTGGCGGATTCCGGGATGCCGGAGCCCAAAATGTCCCGGATTTCTTCTAAAAGCCCGTCCTTCACCATCAAGCGTACCCGCAGGTCGATCCGGTCGTAGAGCTCCTGCCGGTTGACATAATCGAGTCCGATCCACAGAGGCTCATACTTCGGCGGCAGGGCCTGGGTCCGGAGGTTGTGGGCGGTGATGGTCTCGCCGGTCTCCTGGAAGACTTCCAGGGCGCGGATGATCCGCCGGGGGTTTCCCTGGCTCCGTTCCAGGGCTTCGGGGTCAATGGCGCGAAGCTCTTCAATCAGGGCGTCCAGGCCTTCGCTTTCCAACCGGGCTTCCAGCTTTTCACGGCAGCCGGTGGAGGGAGTTGGGGCAAAGTCGTTGCCCTTCATCAGGGAATCCACATAAAGCCCCGTGCCTCCGGCGATGACAACGGTTTTCCCCCGGGCAAGGATGTCCTGAACGATGGGATCCGCCAACTCCACATACCGGCTGACGGAGAAGTCCTCGTCGGGCTCGATGATATCGATCATGTGGTGGGGGATGCCCTGCATCTCGTCAATGGTAGGCTTGGCGGTGCCGATGTCCATGCGCTTGTAGATCTGCATGGAGTCGCAGGAGACCACCTCGCCGTCAAAGGCCTTCGCCAGCTCCACGGCCAGGGCAGTCTTGCCCGAAGCGGTGGGGCCGACAACGCAGATGATGTTGTTCATGGGATGGCCTCCTTTTGGTTATTTGCAAAGAAACATTCCGTATTCCTTGGGGACCCGGAGGACGCCGTTTTCGGTCCTCCGCTCCAAGGCGTCAAGGAGCACAGGGCGCTCCACAGTGGAGATGTTGCTCAGACTGGACAGGGAATAGATGTAGTCGAGGAAATCGTTCAGGTCAGTGATTTCCAGGGCGTCGGGATAATCCAGCCGCTCCACCCGGGAAAAATGCCGGGCGAGGGTTTCTCCGCCGTTTTGCAGGGTGAAGGCGGTCCCTATGCTGCAGGTGACATTTTCCTTGCGGAGCAGTTCCGTCACGAACTGCGCGATGCCGTGCTCGCCGTAGGTGGCACAGCAGAAGGTGCCGCCGTCCTTCAGCACCCGGCGGACCTCGCTGAGGCCCCGGTGAAGGTCCGGCACATGATAGAGCATCATGTTGGCGATGACCAGATCAAAGGAACCGTCGGGGAAGGGGATATCCTGGATATCCACCTGCCGGAAGGAAATGTTCTCCCGCCGGGGGAGGTTGCTCCGGGCAGGGTCCAGCATCCCTTCGGAGAAATCCGTCAGGGCCAGGCTGGCATCCCGGATCAAATCCAGATGTCCCATCCACATGGAGCCGGTGCCGCAGCCCAGTTCCAGAATCTGGAACCCGGGCTCGATGGGATAGTGGGAGACGATCCAGTTGCCGAAGCCCATTTTGTTCACGGAATACTTGTCGTGGATGGAGATGCGGGTGTTCAGATGCTCCGCGGTCCGGTATTGGCGCTGGATGTTGTTCATGGGGTCGCCTCCGATGTTACAGCAGCTTCCGTTTCCAGCCGCCGTCTTCCTGATAATAGTAAAACTCGCTGAGCCCCTCATCCTCCATGACCTGGACCATTTCCAGGAAATCATCGGCCAGAGGGTAATTAGGCAGCGCCTCCCGGGGGATCCAGAAGACCTCACCCTCGTCGGAGCTTTTCAGCTCCCCGGAGAACCGGCAGGCCTTGTAGAACAGGACCACATACCGCTCGTCCTCCTCGGTCTGGAACTGCTTGACGCCGCAGAGCACCGGATCTTCGATGGCCAGCCCGGTCTCTTCCCAAACCTCCCGGATGACGGACTCCACGAAGGACTCGCCCTTCTCCACATGACCGCCGGGGAAGGTAATTCCAGGCCAGTCGGGATTCCGCCGGTCCTGGACCAGAATGTTCCCGTTTCCGTCGGAAATCATGCACATATTGGTGAAAATCGCGGCTTCAGATCGTGCCATGGCGGCCTCCTTTCCGCTGCTCCGCAAGCCGGAGCAGCCGGGGACGGTTGTACCGCTGAATGAGCACGAACACGCCGTCCGCCATGGCGGAGAGGGTGGAGGTGATGAAAAACACCCAGAACGCCCCCACAAAGGGGACCATCGCCAGAGGCAGGAACCCCGCAGCCATGCAGACCTCGTGGACCAGCTCGGCGTTGCAGCTGTTGAGGATGATGTCGTTCAGGTCCCGGTCCTTCAGGGAAAAGGCTTGGGGATCGTAAGTGGGCATTTTGTCCTTCCAGCGCTTGACCTTCAGGAGCCGGTACAGCCCCGGCTCAAACCGGTGCTGGCGGAACCAGAAGCTGTGGGGATCCAGCCGGTCACGGCAGTGCCGGGAGATCACCACGCCGATGAGCCCCCGGGCGTTGGAATGGTAACAGATGGTCCCGGCGGTGATGGCCGCGGCCAGCAGCCCATCGGAGGGGAACAGCAGATACGCCCCGATCAGAACCACCGTCGCGCCGACGGTCAGGAGGGTGCTGATGTTCACCACGCGAAATACGTTTTTCATGAAATCACGTCCTCTTGAACTGCTTTTCCAGCTGTTTTTTGCTGAGGGTGATGCAGATGGGACGGCCGTGGGGGCAGTATTTCAGCTCCTCCCGGCTCATGACCTCCTTCACAACGGCGAGAAGCTCCTTCTCGTCGTTTTTCCAGCCGGCCTTGATGGCGGCCTTGCAGGCCATGGTGTGCAGCAGCTCGTCCCGGACGGTCTCGGTGTCCGCGCCACGGCCGGAGAGAAGGTCATCGGCCATTTCCATCAGGGCGTCGGGGATGTCACCCTCGGCGATGTCCATGGGCACCCGGCGGACCAGAATGGTATTCTCGCCGAACTCCTCGATTTCGAAGCCCAGGGAGTCCAGCAGCTCGGCCTTGCTCAGAAGCTGGGCCGCGGCGTCCGCCCGGAGCCGGACGGTGACGGGGGCAAGCAAGGTCTGGGAGGTGATGTCCTGGGGATTGGCCCGGAGGCGCTCGAAGAGGATCCGCTCATGGGCGGCGTGCTTGTCGATGAGGAAGGCGTTGTCCCCCTGCTCCACGATGATGTAGCTCTTATACAGCTCGCCCACCATCCGCCAGGGGATCTCCTTGGGCATGGGCAGCTCCTCCTGCTCCGGTTCCGGGTCGGGGAGCCGGATCTGGGGCTCGGGAATGGGCTGAGCCTTCGGCGCGGGCTTCTCAATGGGAGCTGGCGCGGGCTTCTCCACGGGAACCGGCGTGGGGATGGGGGAGGGAATGCTCTGGGGAGCGGCCTTGGGCTCCGGCCGGGGATACATGGGGGTCTCCCGGATGGGCTGGGGCGCGGGACGCTCGGCGTTCACCGCATGGATGGTTGCTCGGGCGGCTGCCGGGTCGGGCTTGGGGGGATTGGAAATGGCGGTGGAGAAGCTCTTGTATTCCTCCGCCGACATGGTCAGAAAATAATCCTGCTTCTTCTTCGGCAGCTCCTTCGGAGGGGTGATCTGGGGCGGCAGGGTGACGTTCTTGGGAATGGTGGGCTGCTGGGGCTGGGGTTGAACAGCAGGCTTCAGCTGGACCTGGGGCCGGTCGGGAGTCTTGTTCAGCGCCGCCAGCACGCCGTAGTGGACGCAGTCGAAAGCTGCTTTCTCGGAGAGGAACTTGACCTCGGTCTTTGCCGGATGGACGTTCACGTCCACCACGTTGGCGGGGAGGGTCAGATGCAGCACACAGGCGGGGAATTTGCCCACCATGATCTGGTTCCGGTAGGCCTCCTCCAGGGCTGAAATCAGCAGCTTGGACTTCACAGGCCGGTTGTTGACGAAGAAGGTCTGCAAGCTCCGGCTGGGCCGGGAGTCGGTGGGCTTACTGACGAAGCCCCGGACGGTGTAGCCCTCCCACCGGGAGGAGACCTCCACGAACCGGGCGGATTCCCGGCCATAGACGCAGTACACCGCCGCTTTCAGATCCCCGTCGCCGGGGGTTTGGAGGGTCTGCTTGCCGTCCCGGATGAAGGTGAAGCTGACCTCCGGATGGGCCAGGGCCTGCATCTGCACGGCGGCGGCCACTTTGCCGCCCTCCACGGAGTCGGATTTCATAAATTTCATCCGGGCGGGGGTGTTAAAAAACAGGTCACGGACGATGATGGTGGTGCCGTCGGGACAGCCGGCCTCCTCCTCGTCGGTGACGTTGCCGGCTTCCAGATTCAGGCTGACGCCGGAGATGGAGCCGGGGGTTTTGGTCATCAGATCGATGCGGCTCACCGACGCGATGGCGGCCAGAGCCTCGCCCCGGAAGCCCATGGTGGCGATGGCGGCCAGGTCCTCCGCCGAGCGGAGCTTGGAGGTCGCGTGCCGGAGAAAGGCGGTCCTGGCGTCCTCGGCGCTCATTCCGCAGCCGTTGTCCGTCACCCGGAGGAAGGTCATGCCGCCGTTGCGGATCTCGATGGTGACTTTGGACGCGCCCGCGTCCACGGCGTTTTCCAGCAGCTCCTTGACAACGGAGGCCGGACGCTCCACCACCTCACCGGCCGCGATCAAATTGGCAATATGGGGGGATAATTGGATGATTTTCGGCATTTTCTTACCTCAAATGGGGATGATTATTTCACAAGGATCACGCTGCCCGCGTTGATGGCGGCGTGGATCAGCATGGATGCGAACAAAGAATTGGAGCTTTCACAGGCCCAGGCGAGGACCAGTCCCGCCGGGACATATTGCAGGAAGCAGAGGGCCAGCGTCAGTCCATCCACCTCGCCCACATACCCCATCACATGAATGGCGGCGAAGGCCAGCACCGACAGGGCATAAGCCCCGTACCGGTTCTTCTTCACCGGTCCCAGGAACAGCAGGCCCCGGAACAGGCACTCCTCGGCGATGGGCACCAGCAGCACCGTGCCGACGGTCATGAGGACGGGACTCTCCCGGACCATGGCGGCGATGGCGGCGTTGTTCAGGTTGACGAACTCCGGGATCAGCGCCTCGCACACCCCGGTCATCAGCTGGTTCGCTCCCAGCAGGAGCAGAAAGCCCGTCAGAGCCACGCCCAGCAGCTTCCCGAACCGGGAACCTGCCTGAATCAGAGAATCCTTTAACAGCTTCCGGAAGATCAAGGCGCAGCACACCGCGTTGGTCAAGTAGTAGATGAAATTGGCAACGCTGTCGGAGAAGCCCCCGAACTGGTCCCCCAGAATGGCGATGGCAATGGGGAGCACCAGAAAATCGATGGCGAGGTATACCCATCCGAGAAGCTGTTCCCCCTCGGTGAGGGTCAGCGGGGTCACTTTTTTAGAAGGTTTTTTGCTCATTTCAGCATCATTTTCAGCTTATACAGCTCGTTCATGGCCTCGATGGGGGTCAGGGTCTCCACGGTGATGGCCTCCAGCGCCGCCTGGATCTGCTGGGCGGTCATGTCCAGCATGGAGATCTGGTCGTCCGGCTCCGCGGCCTGGACCACGGCGGCGGGACGGCGGTTTTCGCTTTCCAGCTCCTTCAGGATCTCCCGGGCACGGTTGACCACGGAGTTGGGCAGGCCCGCTAATTTCGCGACCTCCACGCCGTAAGAGTCATCGGTGGCCCCGGGGACGATCTTCCGGAGGAAAATCATGTCGTTGCCCCGCTTTTTCACGGCGATGTTGTAGTTTTTCACATTGGGGAGCTCGTTCTCAATGGTGGACAGCTCGTGGTAATGGGTGGCGAAGAGGGTTTTCGCGCCCAGCTTCTTGGGGTTGGCGGCGTGTTCCAGCACCGCCCGGGCGATGGCCATGCCGTCATAAGTAGAGGTGCCCCGGCCGATCTCGTCCAGAATCAGGAGGGAACGGGCGGTGGCGTACTTCAGGATGGAGGCTACCTCCGCCATCTCCACCATGAAGGTGGACTGGCCGGAGGCCAGGTCGTCGCTGGCACCGATGCGGGTGAACACCCGGTCCACCAGGCCGATCTTGGCAGACCGGGCCGGGACGAAGGAGCCCATCTGGGCCATCAGCACGATCAGGGCCACCTGACGCATATAGGTGGATTTACCGGCCATGTTGGGACCGGTGATGATGGCAACCTGCCGGTCCTCACTGCCCAGGTGGGTGTCGTTGGGAACGAACAGGGCGTCTTTCAGCATGACCTCCACCACGGGATGGCGGCCATCGATGATTTCCAGCTCCGGTCCCAGGGTGATCTCCGGACGGCAGTAGCCCCGCTGGACGGCCACGTTTGCCAGAGAGCAGAGGCAGTCCGCCGCGGCAACGGCAGAAGCGGAGAGCTGGACCCGGCTGGCCTGGGCCGCCAGGTGCTCCCGGAGCTGGGTGAAGATCTGGTATTCCAGGGCGGTGAGCCGGTCCTTCGCGGTGAGGACCTGGGTTTCCAGCTCTTTCAGCTCCTGGGTGATGTAGCGCTCGCAGTTTGCCAGGGTCTGCTTGCGGATGTATTCGGCGGGTACCTGATCCATAAAGGACTTGGAAACCTCGATGTAATAACCGAAAACCCGGTTATAGCCAATTTTCAGGGTGCGGATGCCGGTACGCTCCCGCTCGCTGGCCTCGATGGCGGCGATGGTGCCGGAGCCGCCGGACATGATATCCCGGAGCTTGTCCGCCTCCTCGTTGGCGCCGGGGCGGATGATGCCGCCCTCCCGGATGGTGAGAGGAGGCTCGTCCACGATGGTCCGCTCGATGAGATCGGCGCAGTCTTCCAGCGCGTCGATGGACTGTTCCAGCTTTCGCAGGAGCGGGGCGTCCAGACGGCTCAGCTGTAATTTCACTTCGGGCAGGGCGCGGCAGCCTCTCGCCAGGCCCAGCAGGTCCCGGCAGTTGGCGGAGCCGGTGACGATTCTCGTCATCACACGCTCCAAATCGGAAACCTCACTCAGCGCCTGACTCAGCTCCCCACGGACGATGGTGGTGTTCACCAGATCCTCCACGGCGGAGTGGCGGCGGGTAATCTCGGCAGGGTCCAGGAGGGGCTTTTCCAGCCAGGAGCGCATCATCCGGCTGCCCATGGCGGTCTTGGTCTTGTCCAGCACCCAGAGGAGGGTGCCCTTCTTTTCCTTGCCCCGCATGGTCTCGCAGAGTTCCAGATTCCTTCTTGCGTCCAGGTCCAGCTCCATGAACCGGCCGGAGGTGTAGAATTGCAGCTCCCGGATGTGGGCCAGATCGTTCTTCTGAACGAACAGCAGCGTTTTCAGCAGCACGCCGCAGGCCATGACGGTACAGCCCATGCCGGCGACGCCAAGCTGGGCGAGGCTCTTGCCGAAGTGACTCTGAATGAGATTTTCGCAGATGGAGAGGTCAAAATCCTCAGTCTTGCCCTCGTCCACGCAGCAGTTTAAGCGCAGGAACAGGGCGTTGGAAATCTCCTCGCAGTCGGTGCCAGCGCCGTAGCGGATGACCTCCGAGGGGGAGAACCGGCCCAGCTCAGAGGCCGCGGAGGCGGCGTCGGCGCAGACCGTGGCAAAGAACGCGCCGGTGGACACGTCGCAGAAAGCCAGGCCAAACCGGCCCGCTTCGCCGTAGACGCAGGCCATATAGTTGTTCCGGCTCTCGTCCAGCATACAGCTTTCGGTGACGGTGCCGGGGGTGACGATCCGGGTGATCTCCCGCTCCACCAGCCCCTTGACGGTGGCGGGGTCCTCCATCTGCTCGCAGATGGCAACCTTGTAGCCCTTGGCCACCAGCCGGGCGATGTAGGCGTCCACCGAGTGGTAGGGCACGCCGCACATGGGCGTCTGCTCCTCCTTGGGCTTCGAGCGGTCCCGGGTGGTCAGGGTCAGATCCAGCTCCCGGGCGGCCGTCTTGGCGTCGTCGTTGAACATCTCATAGAAGTCGCCCAGCCGGAAGAAGAGAATGCAGTCCTGATTCCGGGCTTTGATCTCCTGATACTGCCGCTGCATGGGCGTGAGTTCGTTTGCGGGTTTGGCCATATTATCCAGTCCCTTTCTTATGGAGTTGAAAATTGAAAGTTGAAAGTGGAAAGTGGTGTAAAGAAATTTTCAACTTTACACTTTCAACTTTCCACTGCGGCTTCGCCGCAGAGGCTCCAGGTTGTGGAACCGGTGATGGTGATATTCTGGTAAGTTCCGATCAGGCCTTCGCAGCCATTAAAGCGGACCAGACGGCCGCCCTCGGTCCGGGCGGTGAGCTGATCCTTATCCACGCCGTCCACCAGGCAGCGGAAGGTCTTGCCCACATACTCCTGATGAATTTCCTCGGAGATGGAATTTTGGAGGGTGCAGAGCCGGTCGAACCGGGCGTTCTTCTCAGCCTTGGGGGTGGGGTCCTCCATGGAGGCCGCGGGGGTGCCCTGACGGGGGGAGAAGATGAAGGTGAACAGGGCGTCATAGCGCACCTGCTGGATGAGGGTCAGGGTCTCCTCAAATTCCTCGGCGGTCTCCCCGGGGAAGCCCACGATGACGTCGGAGGTCAGCACCAGACCGGGCATGACGCTCTTGGCATATTCCACAAGTTCCAGATACTGTTCCCGGTTATAATGCCGGTTCATGGCCTTCAGCACCCGGCTGGAACCGGACTGGAAGGGCAGATGGAGCTGCTTGGCGATCTTGGGGTATTTTGCCATGGTGTCGAAGAGCTTGCGGCTGGCGTCCCGGGGGTGGCTGGTCATGAAGCGGATCAAAAACTCGCCGTCCAGCTCTGCGATCATGGCAAGCAGGTCCGCAAAGTCCACGCCCAGCCCCAGGTCCTTGCCGTAGGAGTTGACGTTCTGGCCCAGCAGGGTGATCTCCCTGACGCCGGAGGCGATGAGCTCTCTGCACTCGGCCAGCACGTCCTCGGGCAGGCGGCTCCGTTCACGGCCCCGGACGTAGGGAACGATGCAGTAGGTACAGAAATTGTTGCAGCCATACATGATGGACACCCAGGCCTTCAGGCCGTTGCTCCGGACCACGGGCAGGCCCTCGGCGATGGAACCGGCCTCGTCGGCGGTGGAGAAGGCCCGCTTCTTAGTGGTCAGGACCTGCAGAAGCAGGCTGGGGAACTGCCACAGGTGATGGGTGGAGAACACGCCGTCCACATGGGGATAGGATTTCCGGATCCGCTCCACCACGTGCTCCTGACCGGCCATGCAGCCGCAGAGGAAGATTTTTTGCTCCGGATGGCGGCGCTTGGTGTGGGTCAGGGCGCCCAGGTTGCCGAAGACCCGCTGCTCCGCGTGTTCCCGGATGGCGCAGGTGTTCATCACCACCACGTCGGCGCCCTCGGCCTCGTCCACGATGGCGTAGCCCGCTTCGGTGAGCATACCACGGATTCGCTCGGAGTCGGCCTCGTTCTGCTGGCAGCCGTAGGTCTCCACATAGGCCTTGGGGGTGACGCCCCGCTCGTTCCAGATGGCGTGGATCTGGGCGCAGACAGAAAGCTGCTCGTTCACTTGTTCAGATGAGATTCTGGTGGTTTTGGTATTCACGGTCTATATCCTCCGGGTTTCGGTAAAAAGTAATACTTAGCATTTTATTTTAGCACTTTTTTTGCTTGTTTTCAAGGGTCATGGGGATGGAAAAAGAAAAACATATTTGCGTTTGAGCGAAGACGCTTCCTGTAGGGGCGACCATTGGTCGCCCGCCTTTGCCCACAGTGAGGCAACGTCATAGGGGACGGCCTCCCGGACGTCCCGCCCGCCGACCCCTACAATGGCAAAAGAACCCCCTGCCGCTTTTGTGCAGCAGGGGGAACACAGATTAAAGTTATGCCTTGAACAGAACCTTCAGCTCCGCAGGAGCGTCGTAGCCGTCCTTGACCACAGTCTGGGTTACATTCTTATCCTCAACGGTGACCTTCAGAGCGTGGATCGCGCCGTTTTCGTAGTCCATGGTCTCGCCGTCGTCGGTGTAGTGGGTGAAGCTGCCGCTGCCGGGGAAGACCTCCAAAGCCACCTCGGTGATGTCCTCCACGCACTCGGGCGCGCCCACGGCCACGGGGATGATGGCGCCGGCCTTGGCGAACAGGGGCAGATGGTCGATGGGAGCCTCCGCCAGGATGTACTGGCCGCCCTGGTACTGCTTGCCGGTGTAGTAGTCATACCAGGTGCCCTCGGGCAGGTAGACCGCCCGGGCGGTGACGCCGGGGTTGATGACGGGCGCGGCCATCAGGCTGTCGCCCAGCAGGAACTGGTCGCAGATGTTTGCCACCTTGGGATCTTCGGGATACTCCATCACCAGAGGCCGGAGCATGGGCAGCTGGGAATTGTGGGCCAGATCGTAGATGTAGGGCAGCAGGTGGTAGCGCAGGGCGATGGCCTTGCGGACGATCTTCGTGGTCTCCTCGCCGAAGGCCCAGGGCTCCTGGGCACGGGTGCCGGAGGCATAGTGGTTCCGGAAGAAGGGGCTGAGGCACCCGGCCTGGGTCCAGCGGATCAGCAGCTCGGGGGTGCAGTCGGAGCCGAAGCCGCCCACGTCGGAGCCGGTCATGAACATACCGCTAAGGCCCAGGTTCATCATCTGCACCAGGGAAAGCTGGATATGGCCCCACATGGAGTGGTTGTCGCCGGTCCAGCCGGAGCAGTAGCGCTGGGAACCGGCGCAGCAGGCTCTCGTCAGCACGAAGGGCCGTTTGCCGTCGGCCTTCAGCAGGCCGTCGTAGGTGGCCTGGGCCATCAGATGGCCGTAGACGTTGTGCATTTCCAGATGGCTGCCGCCCTCGAACTGCACATCGTCCGGGAGCTGGCCGGTGAAGTTGGCAGGCTCGTTCATGTCATTCCAGATGCCCCGGACGCCTGCGTCGGTGAGGAGTTTCACCTTGTCCTCCCACCAGGCACGGGTCTCCGCCTTGGAGAAGTCGGGGAACACGGAAGCGCCGGGCCAGACCTTGCCCACATAGGTGGTGCCGTCGGGATTCTTGGCGAAGTAGCCGTTAGCCTCGCCCTCGTCGTACATGAAATAGCCGGGATCCTGCTTCACGCCGGGGTCGATGATGCAGATGGGCTTGACGTTGATGGAGCGCAGGTAATCAAACAGCCCCTTGGGGTCGGAGAAGCGCTTGCCGTTGAAGGTGAAGACCCGGTAGCCCTCCATATAGTCGATGTCGCAGTGGATGGCGTCGAAGGGGATGTGGTTCGCGCGCATGGTGTCGGAGACCTGGCGGATCTCGTCAGCGGAGAGATAGCCCCAGTGGCTCTGGTGGAAGCCGTAGATCCACTTCTGCTGAAGCTTGGGCGCGCCGGTGAGCTGGACGTACTTGCCCACCACTTCCTTCAGGTCCTTGCCGGGGATCATGTAGTAATCCAGCGCGCCGCCGGCGTGGGCGAAGAAGAGGTAATCGTCAGACTCCTTGCCGAAGTCGAAGACGGTGCGGTAGGTATTGTCCGCCAGAATGCCGCAGCAGCCGTTCTCACCCTTGAGGATGAAGAAATTGATGGATTTGTACAGGCTCTTGAAGCAGTCCACATGGGGGGCGGGATCGTCGGTGTTCCAGTTTTCGTAGGCGTAGTGCCGCTTGTTCAGATAGCCGGTCTTGTCGCCCAGGCCGTAGATGGCGTCCTTGGGACCCAGGGCCTTCAGAACCTCCACCGCCCACTGGCCGTCGCTGTCGTTGATGGCGTGGCCCTCGGCGATGAGCAGCTCCTGCTCCTCGGTGGTCAGCTCCACCTTCTTCTTCCGGGAACCGGCGTAGTCGGCGCAGACCAGCTTGCCATCCAGGTACAGGGCCATGCCGTTCTCGGGCTCAATGGATACGTTGCCCCAGGTCAGGCGCTCGCCTTCCACCTGGGCAGGCTGGGAGACCAGCGGGGCGCTGACCATGTAGCTGCCCGCGTGGCCGCCGTCGGTGACCCGGACGATCCCGGGGACGGGCATGGAGACATGAAGACCGTTGGACGCGATATATTCATTCTTGTTCAAAGTCATGGGTAGACCTCCTGAATTTCTCTTTTTCCCCATTGTATCATCCTGCGCAACCGATTGCAAGAGGCAAATGGGCCTTTTGAACAAACCTTAAATTTCGTCTGTTCCAGACGGTCGAGGGAGCGTAAGTTCGTAGGGACCGGCGTCCTCGACGGTCCGTTCGGCAAAATTTGACCTCGATGGGCAAATTTTGCCGCAAACAATGCCGCCTCGGGTTGGAGCGGACCGTCCAGGAGGCCGGTCCCTACATTTTTGCGCAGAAAGGCCGCCCGAACGGGCGGCCTCAGACGCGCATTTTCAGTTCTCTTCGGGGAAGGTATAGCGCTGGGAGTAGCGCTCGTAGTTGCTCCGGTACTGGACGCTCTCGTCCAGCTGACCGGCCTTCAGAGCTTCCAGATACTCGTGGATTTCCATCTTGTCCTCGGCGGACTGGATCATCTCCGCAGCCACGTTGGAGCAGTGGTCGGCCACCCGCTCGTAGGAGGTCAGCAGATCATCCAGCACGAAGCCGTATTCCACGGTGCACTTGCCGTCTCTCAGGCGGCGGACATGGCGGCTCTTGACCTCCCGGACCAGGCTGTCGATGACCTGCTCCTGGGGCTCGATTTTCATGGCGATGCCAAGATCGCTGGACTCGAAGGCCTGGACGGTCTTGCGTACCACGTCCATGATGGCCCGTTCCAGAACGGCCAGCTCAGCCTTGGCCTGGTCGGAGAAGTTGACGTCCTTCTCGCTCATCTCCTGGGCGGCCTTACTCAGGGACACGGCGTGGTCCGCGATCCGTTCCAGGTCGCTGATGGAGTAGAGCAGGGTGTTCAGAATCCGGTTGTCGCTGTGGGCCAGGAGAGAGCCGGAGAGCTTGACGAGATAGGTGCCCAGGGCATCCTCCAGCTGATCGGTCTCGTCTTCCAGCGCCTTGACCTGCTCGTGGAGCTGGGGATCGTAGGCGTGGGTCAGCTCGATGGCCTTTTCCAGGGCCTCGGCGGACCGCTGGGCCATCCGGCCGGTGATCTCATGGGCACGCTGGATGGCAACGGCAGGAGTGGCAAGCAGACGCTCGTCCAGCAGTTCCTCCTTCTGGGGAGTCTCCTCGCTGGGGACCACCAGATAGGCAAGCTTCACCAGCAGCTTGTTCAGGGGCAGCAGCACGGCGGTGGCTCCCAGGTTGAAGCAGGTGTGGATGATGGCGATGTCCCAGGCTTCGGCGGCCTGACCCAGGAACGTCCAGGGGTAGAACAGACCGATGCCGTAGAAAATCACCACGAACAGGGTCACGCCTACCACGTTGAACAGCAGGTGGACCATGGCGGTGCGCCGGGCGTTCCGGTTGGCGCCGATGGCGCCCATCATGGCGGTGACGCAGGTGCCGATGTTCTGGCCCAGGATGATGGGGATGGCGGAGCCGTAGGTGACCGCTCCGGTGACGCACAGACCCTGAAGAATACCCACGGAAGCGGAGGAGGACTGGATCACGGCGGTGAGCACCGCGCCGAAGAGGATGCCCACGATGGGGTTGGTGAAGGAGACCATCAGGTCCGCGAACCAGGGCTCGGTCTCCAAAAATTCCATGGAGTCGCCCATGAGATCCATGCCGGTCATCAGGGCCATGAAGCCCAGCAGGATGGTGCCGACGCCCTTCCTGCCCTCGGAATTGCCCATGAACAGGATGATGCCGATGGCGCCCGCCAGAGGAGCCAGGGTGGAGGGCTTGAAGAACTGAATGAGGAAGCTGTCACCCTCCAAGCCGGACAGAGACAGGATCCAGGAGGTGATGGTGGTGCCCACGTTGGAGCCCATGATCACGCCCACGGCCTGATGAAGCGTCATGATGCCGGAGTTGACGAAACCGACGACCATGACGGTGGTGGCCGACGAAGACTGGATCACAGCGGTCACAGCGGCGCCCAACAGAAAGCCTTTGAGAACCGTGGAGCTCATTTTGGCAAGGATGGTCTGCAGCTTGCCGCCGGCCTGACGTTCCAGGGCCTTGCCCATGGTGTCCATGCCGAACAGGAACAGCGCCAGACCGCCCAGCAGCGAGATGATGTTGAAAATGTAAGATGTCATCGGTTTGTCCTGCTTTCTTTACAAATTAGTTACCTTTGCTTAATCTTTACTTTACAAAAGCCATTATAACAGGAAAAATCACCAAAGTCCACCGGAGAATCCGGATTCCTTTGTTAAATCCGTGTAAAGCGGAGGCCTGAGAGACGGCGGTCCCCCTTGATTTTTCCACGGCGGCTGATTATACTGGATTCAGAACAGAAAGGGGGCTGCCCATGTACAAGCTCTGCAAAACCGAATATTCTGTCCGCCGCCAGCGGCAGATCGAGGAGGCCCTGTTGGAGACCATGGAGACAAGCCGATATGAGGACATCTCGGTCAGCGACCTCTGCGCCCGGCTGGGGATCCCCCGGAAATCCTTCTACCGGTATTTTTCCAGCAAGGACGGCGCTTTATTTGCCCTGATCGACCACCGGCTGCTGGAATATGAAAACCAGCCGGAGGGGATGGTGACTCTGCGCAAGGGCGGGCTTTATCTGGACATTGAGTGGTTTTTCGAATACTGGAAAATCCAGAAGCCCCTGCTGGACGCGTTGGAGCGCAGCGGCCTGTCTGGCGTGCTGGTGGAGCGGACCATCCGCAATTCCCAGGAGGCCAGGGTCTTTGAATACCGGGACCAGCCGGAGGAATATGTCCGGGCGGTGACGGCCTTCAGTATCTGCGGCATGATGAGCATGGTCCTTCAGTGGCATCATGAGGGCTACCGGGAAAGTGTGGAGGAAATGGCTGCCATGGCCCGGAAAATCCTGGGGAATCCGGTGATTCCCGGGGCTGAAATGTGAGAAAACCCGCCTTTGTGTAACCTGCGCAAAGGCGGGCTTGTTTTTTGGTGAGGGATGTCACAGTTGTGGCACTTTGGGCCATGCAATTCCGGGGAAACCGGCGTTATAATAGACAATGACGGGGAATCGGGTTTCCCCAACATACACTATCATAAGGAGAGCTGATTCCAATGGCTGAATATGTAAAGCTCCATGCCGAGGGCCTGGAGAAACTGCTGGAACAGAATGAGATGCTGGTTTCCTACAACGTGGAGATGACCGAGGTCACCGGCGGCACCTTCTGGAAGGCCTACACCGACGCCCAGATCGACGGCACCGAGGAGGTCCCCGCTCCCGACTTCTCCAAGGGCATGGCTGCCATGCACCAGTGGTACGATCCCATCGACACCACCAATCCCCGGCTGAGAAAGCTGGCCAAGGAGCTGGGAAGCTGCTGGGTCCGGGTTTCCGGCACCTGGGCAACCAGAACTTACTACGATTTCGACGGCACCGGAATGCCCGAGGGCTACTTCAACCACCTGCGCAAGGAGCAGTGGCTGAACCTGCTGGACTTCGTCAAGGCGGTGGGTGGCAGGCTGAAGATCTCCGTTGCCAACTGCGACGGCCTGCACTCCCATGACGAGCCCTGGAACCCCAGCCAGGCGGAGAAGATCTTCGCTCTGAGCAAGGAGCACGGCGTGCCCATCGAGGCTGTGGAATTCGTCAACGAGCCCAATATGCTTCAGAACACCGGCTTCCCCAAGGACTACACCGCCGCCGACTTCCGCCGGGACCAGGACATCTTCCACAAGTGGGTCCGGGAGAACTATCCCGAGTGCACCATCGTCGGTCCCTCCGACACCGACCCCGGCGCCATGAATGTGGACGCCTGGGGCAATCCCCATCCCTGGGCTTCCGGCGGCGACTCCGCGGGCATCGCGGCCGCGCTGGCTTACTGCTCCACCGCCGACCTGCTGGACGGCTGTACCGAGAAGATCGACGTGTTCTCCTACCATTATTATAACGGCGTGTCCGAGCGCATGGCGGCGATGGCTCCCAGCTCCTTCACCCCCGCCTCCGGCGCCCTGTCCGAGGAGTATCTGGGCATGGCCGGTCACTGCGCCCGCTGCTTCAAGAGCTATCGCGACCGCTATTCCGAGGGTGACGAGATGTGGGTCACCGAGTCCGGCGACGCCGGTGCCGGCGGCCACACCTGGGCCTCCACCTACCTGGAAGTCCCCCGGGAGCTGAACGAGTTCGCCGACTTCTCCACCGTGACCAGAGGCGTCATCTTCCACAACACCCTGGCCTCCTCTGACTACGGCTACCTGAAGCACGGCACCTTCGTGCCCCGGCCCAGCTACTTCGCGGCTCTGCTGTGGAAGCGTCTGATGGGCAACACCGTCTACGCCTCCGGCGAGCAGGTCCGTCCCGGCGCCCACGTCTATGCCCACTCCCGGAAAGACGGCAAGCCCGGCTATGTGTACCTGGTGATCAACACCTCCTGGGACGAGCCCACCACCGTGGAGCTGCCCAAGAATGCTGAGGTCTACGCCCTCACCGGCACCACCGGCATGCGCAGCCGTACCATGTCCCTGAACGGCAAGGAGCTGGTCCTGGGCGAGAACGACGAGCTGCCCGAGATGAACGGCGCCAGTGTGGAGGCTGGCAAGGTCGAAGTCGCTCCCGGCGGCTGCACCTTCATCGTGCTGTAATTTCTCCATAACGTGAAAGAACCCCGAGGCGTGAGCCTCGGGGTTTTCGTGTCTTTACAGGTTGTACAGCTTGGAATACTTTTCCTTCAGGTAGTCGGTGTAATACTTGGCGTCGAACTTGCCGCAGACCATTTCAAAAAGCTGGCCGGGCTTGTACAGGGCGCTGTGGCGGTGGATCTTCTCCCCCAGCCAGGCGGTGACATCCGCCATCCGGTCAGCCTCAATCAGCTCCTCCAGAGACGCGCCCAGCTCGTCCTCCATCACGGACTTCATCTGGGCGCCGTAAGCGCTGCCCAGGGCGTAGGAGGGGAAATAGCCGATCATGCCGCCGGACCAGTGGGAGTCCTGGAGGCAGCCCTGGCTGTCGTTGGGGACCTGAACACCCAGATATTCCATGTACATCCGGTTCCAGGCGGCGGGTACGTCCTTGATTTCCAGGGAACCGTCCATCATCTGCTTTTCCAGCTCGTAGCGGACCATGATGTGCATGCAGTAGGTCAGCTCGTCGGCCTCGGTACGGATCAGGGAGGGCTCCGCCTTGTTGACGGCCCGGTAGAATTCTTCGGCGGTGACGTCAGAAAGCTGCTGGGGGAACAGCTCCTGCATCTTGGGGAAGATCTTCTCGATGAAGGGAAGGCTCCGGCCGATGAGGTTTTCATAGAACCGGCTCTGGCTCTCGTGGATGCTCATGGAAGCGCCTCCGGCGATGGAGGTGAAGTTGTATTCGTCGTCCATGCCCAGCTCGTAGAGGGCGTGGCCGCCCTCGTGAATCACGGAGTACATGGAATTGGACACGTCGTTCTCGTGGTAGTGGGTGGTGATGCGGACGTCGTGGTTGTGGAAGCCGCAGGTGAAGGGGTGCTCGGTCTCGCCGATGACACAGCGGTCCTTGTCGATGCCCATCACTTCCATCAGATAGTCGGAGAAGGCCCGCTGGGCGGCGATGGGGTAGCTCCGGCGGAGAAAGTCGTCCCGGGGAGCTTCCTTCTGACCCACGGCGTGGATCAGGGGCACCAGCTCGGCGCGAAGCTGGGCGAAGAAGGCGTCCAGCACGGAGGTGGTCAGACCCTCCTCATACTCGTTCAGCAGGGCGTCGTAGGCGGGAAGATTCGGGTTATAATACCCGGCGAACTTCCGGTTGTAGGCCACGATCTGTTCCAGAATGGGGGCGAAGGAGGCAAAATCGTTGTTGTTCTTGGCCTTGCGCCAGACCACGTCCGCCTGGTTCATCAGCACGGAATAGGCCACATATTCCTCCTGTGGGATCCGGGAGATCTGCTCCACGCTCTTACGCAGCTGCTCGGTCTGCCGCTTTTGGAGGACGGTGAGCTCGTCGGCGTGGGCTTCCAGATACCGGAAGAGGTCCAGGTTTTCGGGGTTTGCGATCAGGCCGTAGACCACGCCGCTGAGGATCTCCATGGTCCTGCCACGGCCCTCGGCGGAGTCCGCGGGCGCGGCGGTGGAGGCGTCCACACTTAAGAGTCCTAAGGCGTGGTTATAGGCGGCGGAGGTGGCTTCCAGCTCGTTGAGCTTGTCGATTGCGGCGCTGAGATTGGCGAATTCCATGATAAAAAACTCCTTTTCAAGAGAATGGGTGACGAAATTGGAAAAAGTGCCCGGCCGAAAAAGGCGGGCACTTCGAAAATATTTTACACATTATACGCCCGAAAGTCAATGCCCGAAGCGCACAGTCTTTCTACAAAAAATGCCCGGGATTTTTTACGCTCCGGTTTGCGCTTTGGTGCTTTTCATGGGGCGAAATCTGTGATATACTGGGTTCGAATTTTTGTGACAGGAGTGTAAGACGGATATGAGGATCGGATTTGACAATCAGAAGTATTTGACCACCCAGTCCGAGCAGATCCGCAAGCGGATCGCCCAGTTCGGCGGCAAGCTGTATCTGGAATTCGGCGGCAAGCTCTTTGATGACTACCATGCCTCCCGGGTGCTGCCGGGCTTCGAGCCGGACAGCAAGATCCGGATGCTGCAGCAGCTTTCCGACGACGCGGAGATCGTCATCGCCATCAACGCGGCGGATATTGAGAAGAACAAGGTCCGGGGCGACCTGGGCATTACCTATGACGCGGATGTGCTCCGGCTCATCGACACCTTCCGGGAGATGAACCTGTACGTGGGCAGCGTGGTGCTGACCCGCTACACCGGACAGGCCGCCGCCGACGCCTTCCTGAAGCGGCTGAACAGCCTCGGCGTCAAGTGCTACAAGCATTATCCCATCGCGGGCTATCCCCACGATGTGGCACATATCGTCTCCGACGCTGGCTTCGGCGTCAACGACTACATCGAGACCACCCGGCCCCTGGTCATCGTCACCGCCCCCGGTCCCGGCAGCGGCAAGATGGCCACCTGCCTGAGCCAGCTCTACCACGAGCACAAGCGGGGCATCTCCGCGGGCTACGCCAAGTTCGAGACCTTCCCGGTGTGGAACCTGCCTCTGAAGCATCCGGTGAACCTGGCCTACGAGGCCGCAACCGCCGACCTGAACGATGTGAACATGATCGACCCCTTCCATCTGGAAGCCTACGGCAAGATGGCGGTGAATTACAACCGTGACGTGGAGATCTTCCCTGTGCTGAACGCCACCTTCGTGAAGATCCACGGCCATTCTCCCTACCGTTCTCCCACGGATATGGGCGTGAACCTGGTGGGCAACTGCATCATCGACGACGAAGCCTGCTGCGAAGCCTCCCGGAAGGAGATCCTCCGCCGGTACTATTCCGCCTGCGTGGACCGGCTCCGGGGCCAGGACTGCGACGAGGCCATCCGGAAGCTGGAACTGCTGATGAACCAGGCGGGTGTCACCCCCGAGATCTTCCCCGCGGTCAGCGCCTGCCTGAATAAGGCTGAGGCCACCGGCGGTCCCGCTGGCGCCATGCTGCTGCCCGACGGCCGGGTGATCACCGGCAAGACCTCCTCCACCCTGGGCGCGGCCTCCGCGCTGCTGCTCAACGCCCTGAAGGCCCTGGCGGGCATCGACGACAGCCTGGACCTGATCTCCGCCGCCGTTCTGGAACCCATCTGCGAGCTGAAAACCGGCTACATGGGTCACCGGAATCCCCGGCTCCATACCGACGAGGTGCTGCTGGCCCTGACCATCTCCGCACTGCAGAATCCTGTGGCTCAGATGGCAAAGGAGCAGCTGAAGAATCTGGCGGGCTGCGAGGCCCACTTCTCGGTGGTCCTCAGCGACGAGGACGAGAAGCTCCTGCGCCGCCTGGGCATCCACGTCAGCTTCGAGCCTAAGTACGAGACCAGAAGACTGTATCATAAATAAGCGCTATGCCGCCCGGAGTATAACCGGGCGGCTTCCTTTTGTGACGCGGATGTGGTAGAATGAAAGGGATTCTTAACCGAATCTTTGCTTTAACTATGTTATAATAAATGGACAAAATGGAGGTAGAATGACTGTGAGAAAACGCTGGAAGGACTGGGCTTTGACGGTGGGGATCCTGGTGATCTCCTTTCTGCTGAGCCTTGCGATCGACGAGCTGTTCCGCACCGACACCCTGATCCCCACGGTATTCGTGCTGGGCGTGTTTCTGGTGTCGCTGATCACCCGGGGATATCTGTGCGGCATCGCGGCCAGTCTGGTCAGCGTTCTGATCGTGAATTTTGCCTTTACCTTTCCTTATTTTAAATTCAATTTTACCATTCTGGAAAATCTGTTTTCCGCGGTGATCATGCTGATCATCACCATCTCCACCAGCACCCTGACCACCAAGATCAAGGCCCAGGAGAAGATCAAGGCGGATTCCGAGCGGGAGAAAATGCGGGCGAACCTCCTCCGGGCGGTGTCCCACGACCTGCGAACCCCCCTGACCACCATCATCGGCTCCTCCTCGGCCATCCTCGAGAACTACGACCGGTTCTCAACAGAGCAGCAGCTGCGGCTGCTGAAGGGCATCCGGGAGGACGCCCAGTGGCTGATGCGGATGGTGGAGAATCTGCTGTCCGTCACCAAGATCGACGGCGACGGCGTCCGGCTGATCAAAACCGACACGGTGGTGGAGGAGCTGATCGACGCGGTGCTGGTGAAATTCCGCAAGCGCTACCCGGATCAGGAGGTGGCCGTCACCATCCCCGAAGAGTTCGTCAGCGTCCCCATGGATGCGATGCTCATCGAGCAGGTGCTGGGGAATCTCCTGGAGAACGCGGTGGAGCACGCCGAGGGGATGCAAAATCTGGAGCTTGCGGTGGAGACCGTCCCCGGTGGGGTGGAGTTCATCGTCCGGGACGACGGCTGCGGCATCCACCGGGACCGGCTGGAGAACCTGTTCACCGGATATCTCGGCGGCAGCGAGCACCGGGGGGACTCCCGGCGGCGGAACATGGGCATCGGCCTGAGCGTCTGCGCGTCCATCATCAAGGCCCACGGCGGCTGGATCCGGGCAGGAAACCGGCCCACCGGAGGCGCGGAATTCCGATTTTTCCTGAACACGGAGGGATAATAACCATGGCGAAGAACCGGTTCAAGATCCTGGTGATCGAGGACGAATACAATATCCGCAGCTTTGTCAAATCCATTCTGGAAGCGGAGGATTACCAGGTGCTCACCGCGGGGGACTGCGTGGCGGGCCTGTCGGTGTTTTCCTCCCACTGCCCCGATCTGGTGATTCTGGATCTGGGCCTGCCGGACCAGGACGGCTCCAATTTCATCCTGGAAACCCGGAAGTATTCCACGGTGCCCATTCTGGTGCTCTCCGCCCGGACCACCGACGATGACAAGGTCACGGCCCTGGACATGGGCGCCAACGATTACATCACCAAGCCCTTCTCCACCGCCGAGCTGCTGGCCCGGGTCCGGTCGGCCCTGCGCAACCGGCGCTACGACGACCAGGACGGCGCCATCGGCGAGGTATTTACCCTCCGCGATCTGCAAATCGACTTCCGCCGCCGCCAGGTGACGGTGGGGGACAAGGAGATCAAGCTGACCCAGACGGAGTACAACATCGTCACGGTCCTGGCCCATCACGCGGGAAAGGTGATGACCTACGCCGCCATCATCCGGGCGGTCTGGGGCTCCACCGACGAGGGCAGCGTGAAGAAGCTTCAGGTGAACCTGGCAAATATCCGCAAGAAGTTCGGCGAACGTCCCGGCGACCGGAAGTACATCTCCAACGAGCTTGGAGTGGGCTACCGGATGAGGAGCCCCGACGGGGAATGAGCTTCCCATATCAATTGATTGTTCCGTCCGGTATTGGATGAGAATCTCCTTGAAACGACATCTCGGGGTTGACGCTCCGGGATGTCGTTTATTTTTCCCGTTGCAGGGAATTTTGTAGGGACCGGTGTCCTCGACGGTCCGTCCGGCGCAAGCCGGCAGTGATTGTTCTGTAAATTTGCCCATCGAGGTCGAATTTACAGTCGGACCGTCCGGGAGGCCGGTCCCTACGGGATGCAATCGAGAAATCCATAAATCAAACCTGAAAATTAAGATCTTAAGAAGCAAAAGCTGTTGACATCGTAAACACCCGTATGCTACAATGTGTTTACAAGGTAAACACCAAGGAGGTGCAAGTTGTATGGAAAACGAAGAGAAGATCCTGACCCCCACAGAGTGGCATCTGATGGAATGCCTGTGGGACCATTCCCCCAGAACCGGCCGGGAGGCGGTGGAGTACCTGAGAAAGAGCGTGGGCTGGTCCCGGTCCACCACCCTGACCATGCTCCGGCGGCTGACGGAAAAGGGCCTGATCGACTGCCACGACGAAAACGGCATGAAGGTCTATTCCCCCCTGATCCGCCGGGAGGACGCCGCCCAGCGGGAGACGGACAGCTTCCTCTCCCGGGTGTACCAGGGCAGCGTCAGCACCATGATGAGTGCCATCACCCGGAAGCAGAAGCTGAGCAAAAGCGAGATCGACGAGCTCTACGCCATCATCCGCCAGGCAGAGGAGGAGGGATAAGCCATGACCGAATGGATCGTATCCTCCTCGGTGCTGATCGTCCTGATGGCGCTCCTCCGGCGGGCGCTGAAGGGGAAGCTGAATCCCCGGCTGCAATACGCCCTGTGGGCCATCGTGCTGGTTCGGCTTCTGGTGCCGGTGAGCTTCGGCGACAGCCCTCTGAGCATCCTGAATTTCCAGCCCCCGCGGACGGAATGGTCCCAAATCGCGGAGGAAACCCCTTCGGCGTCGGAGACCACTCCCATCATTGGCACGGAAACCGACCGGGTCCAGATTCAGACCGGCACCGTGAACCAGAACACCCCCCAGGTCCAGGAGCAGCAGACCCCGCAGATCCAGACCCCCATCGTCCAAACTCCCGTGGAGGAGGTTCAGCCCCAGCAGGCGGAGCAGCCCGCCGGGGAAATCCCTCCCATCTCCCCGGAGCTGGTGCTGACGGTCATCTGGGTCCTGGGCATGGCGGCGATGACCGGCGCCTTCGTGGGCAGCAACTTCTATTTCGCCCAGCAGCTCCGCCGGAGCCGGGTAAGCATGGATGTGGTCTACAGCCCGGTGGAGGTCTATGTGACGAATCTGGTGGAGACGCCCTGCCTCTTCGGTATGGTGAAGCCCGCCATCTACCTAACTCCCGAGGCCTGGGAGAATGAACAGGTCCGGCGCTATGTGCTGACCCACGAGATTACCCATTATCAGCAGTTCGACCACGTCTGGGCGACCCTCCGGGCGGTGTGCCTGGTGCTCCATTGGTACAATCCCCTGGTGTGGCTGGCCTTCCGGCTGTCCCGGCAGGACGGGGAGATGGCCTGTGACGAGGGCACCCTGGAAGTCCTGGGCGAGGAGCACCGGGGCAATTACGGAAGGACCCTGATCGCTCTGGCGACCCAGAGCAGTCTGAAAGGAACGCTGGTTACCGCAACTACGCTGGCCGACAGCAAGAAGGCCATGAAAGAAAGGATCGTGATCCTGATGAAGAAGCCGAAAACCGCTTTGATCACCCTGATTGCCCTGATCCTGATCTGCGGCATCGTGGTGGGCTGTACCTTCACCGGTTCCGTGGAGACCACTGGGCCGGAGGAGAACCCCATCGCGGCGCAGCATCCCCTGAACGACGCGTTCGTGGAAGCTGGATTCGAGTATGTCCAGGGCGAGCCTTGGGAAGAGACCCATGACACCGGAAATGGTGAAGTGACCTATCTGATTTGCAGCACCATGTATTACCGCTACGTCGGCAGCGATCCCCAGATCCGGCTGGACGCCCTGGACGGCGTGATGCTGACCCTGCCGGAGGAATGGCTGGATCAGGTGTATGTGATTCAGCGGACATGCGATGCCACTTATCTGGACGGCGAGGTTCTGGTGGTCAGCCGGAGCACCCTCCAGGCTCACCAGGAAAACGCAGCCGGAGAAGTCGAGCCTCTCGACGGTATGTACGACTATCTGTTCCAGATTACTTCCCAGGCGAAGTCGGACCTCTATTACACCGATGATCCCCGGAGCAAGGACGGCTACATCGGCGAGAACGACGATTACCTGTACTTCCTGACCACCAGCGAGGATCAGAAGCTGGACGGCAGTGCCATCGACCCGGAGCAGGTCCGGGGCATGATCTCCATCCCCGATCAGGTGGACCCGGGAGACACCACGCCCCTGTTCCAGTTCGGCACCGGGGACAGCAACTGGCGCTACATGGCCACCATGAGCATTTTTGACGATCCCAAGGACATCGACCTGTTCACCCTGTTCTACAACGGCCTGGGAAATAGCGGGAACGACCTCACCGACGAGGAGCGGGCCTACCTGCTGGACCATATGGTGGGTCTCTATACGGATGTGGACAGGCTTCCGGCCAGCGAGCTGGACGGGATCCTGAACCGGGTCTTCGGCGTATCCCTGGCGGATGTGACCATTCCGGAGAGCTTCGTCTACTACCCCGAAACGGACTGCTACTACCACCAGCACGGGGATGTACTGATCCCCAGCTTCTCCATCACCTATGTGGAGCGAACGGCGGATACCATCGTGATGTACTACGATCACGGGGACGATTCCCCGGCGGCGGTCAAGGGCGAATATCCCATGGGGCAGTATGAATACGGCCAGAGCATGGTGATGACTCTCCATCTGGTGGACGGCGTCTGGCAGGTGGCGTCCAATCAGCTGGTATCGGACCAGACCACAGAAGAGAACCTGGACTATACACCTCTGACCCAGGAGCAAATCGACCAGGTGAACGAGGCCTTTGCACACACCAGAACCTATCAGGAGGGAACACGGAATACTGGTTACCCGACCCCTGTCAATGGCTTCTTCCGGTGCTATTATTCAACGCCGGAGGAGATCGACCTGAAAGCGTTCCTGCGGCATTTCAGCGCCTACGGGATCGTGGACGGTTGGAATGAGGAAGCGTATACGATCAGCGATTGGAGCACCACCGTGACAGAAGAGGAGTTCCAGGAGCTGACCCAGATGGAGGAATGGTGGCTGGATGGGATCACCAGCCTGGAGCAGATGCCCGTCCCGGTCCACAAGATGAAGTCGGAGGACATCGACGCGGTGATCTATCACTATAGCGGCGTACATTTGGATGAGCTGAACGCCACCGGCGTGGACAGCGGCATGATGTATTCCGGGAAGTTCGATGCGTACTACAACTTCACCAGCGATTATGATCCCGGTCACTTCACCTGCACCGGCGGCAGGATCTACGATGGCTATGTGGAACTCTACTCCTCTGAGGGTGTCGATTGGGAGAATGTGGATACTGTGCTGACCCTGGTGGAACGGGATGGGCGCTACTACATCCAGTCCTATGTTCCTGTGAAGTGGGTCAACCCCGTCGCCCTCACCGAGGACCAGATCGCACAGGTGAACGAGGCGTTCCAGCCCGTCCAGACGGATTCCAACGGGGAAAGCGTGGCCAACCCCATCAGCAGCTTCTTCACCAGCTATTACGAGGATCCCACCCAGATCGACCTGGTGGAGTTCCTGCGCTACTTCTCCGCTGAGGGGTACCGCTTCTGGGACGGGGAGGAAGGGCGCTACCACGTCTGGGGCGACGATGTCTCTGCCTCGGAGGAAGAATTCCAGGCCCTGCGGAAGAAGGCGGACTTCCCCTACACCAATGCCGAGACCCTGGCGGATATGCCGGTCCCCGTCCATAAGATTGAGGCAAATTTCATCGATCAGGTGCTGCTGGATTACACGGAATACTGGCTCAATGAGCTGGAGGACGCGGGCAAGGACCTGCCGGGCCTGTATTATCTGGAGGAATACGACGCCTATTATAACTGCACCAGCGACGCTGGATTTGGAACGTTTGTCTGCATCGGCGGCACGGATTACGGCACCTACATCGAGCTGTATTCCGAGGACGCGGTGCTGACCCTGTCCCACAGATACGGCACCTATGCTTGGATGATCTACTCCCATCTGCCTAGGGCATAACGAAACATTGAAATCCCCGTCCAATGGACGGGGATTTCCTCATAAAGCGCAAAAAAGAGCCCCGTCCGGAGACGGGGCTCAAATGCTTGAGAAAAATTACACGCCGAAGTAACGCTTTGCGTTGTTGGAGGAGATGTCCTGAACCATCTTGCCCAGAGCCTCCATATCGTCGGGGTACTCACCATTCTCGACCCAGGTGCCGATCAGGTTGCACATAATGCGGCGGAAGTACTCGTGACGGGTGTAGGACAGGAAGGAACGGGAGTCGGTCAGCATGCCGATGAAGTTGCCCAGCAGGCCCAGGTTGGCCAGGGAAGTCATCTGCTCAATCATGCCGGTCTTGGTGTCGTTGAACCACCAGCCGGAACCGTGCTGGATCTTACCGGGGACCTCGGGACCCTGGAAAGCGCCCAGGAAGGTGCCCAGCTGCGCGTTGTCGCCGGGATTCAGGGAGTACAGGATGGTCTTGGGCAGCTCATTGGTCTCGTACAGGTTGCTCAGAACCTTGGTCAGGTTCTCGCCGGAATCGGTGATGGCGATGCAGTCAAAGCCGGTGTCGGGGCCCAGCTTCTTGAACATAGCGGCGTTGGTATTACGCAGGCAGGAGAAGTGGATCTGCATGACCATGCCCAGCTTGGCGTACTCGCGGGCGCAGGTGAGCAGCAGGTCAGTCTTGTAAGCGTCGATCTCGTCCTTGGTCAGAGCCTCACCGGCCATACCCTTCTTGAAGATGGCGGTCAGCTCCTCGTCGGTGGCCTCAACGTAGGGGACATAGCCCAGGCCGTGGTCGGTGGCGCGGCAGCCGTTCTCGTAGAAGTAGTGGATCCGCTGGACCAGAGCCTTACGGACGCACTTGATGCACTTGAACTCGAAGCCGACCACGTCTTCCAGCTGATGGATGTAGCCAGCGAAGGTGGCCTTCTCGATGTCCAGAGCCTTGTCAGGACGGAAGGAGGGGCAGACCTTGGTGTCGATGGTGGGATCAGCGGCGATCTTGGCATGGTACTCCAGGGAGTCGATGGGATCGTCGGTGGTGCCGACCATGTAGACGTTGGACTGCTTCACGAGGCCCCGGGCGGTCATGGTGGGGTCGTTCTGCAGCTTGTCGTTAGCCAGGTTCCAGACCTCCTCGGCGGTCTCGCCGTTCAGGACGCCGTAGTAGCCGAAGTAGCGCTGCAGCTCCAGGTGGCACCAATGATACATGGGGTTGCCAATGCACTTGGGCAGAGCCTCTGCGAACTTCTGGAACTTCTCACGGTCGCTGGCGTCGCCGGTAATGTACTTCTCCTCAACGCCGTTGCCGCGCATAACGCGCCACTTGTAGTGGTCGCCGCCCAGCCAGACCTGAGTGATGTTCTCAAACTTCCGGTCCTCCCAGATCTCCTGGGGGTTGATGTGGCAGTGGTAGTCCAGAATGGGCATCTTGGCGGCGTAATCGTGATACAAGGTCTTCGCGGTCTCGTTGGACAGCAGGAAGTCCTTGTCCATAAACTTCTTCATTGGAAAAACCCTCTTTCGTTAATTTGAATTTGACCGCGGAGCTCAGCTCCGCAAATCGTCGTAACTATATTATACAATAATAACAGGAAAAAGCAATGGTTATCTGTGGAAATTTCTGAGTTTTCGGGAAAACGGCCCGCTGGAAACCAGCGGGCCGCAGTTGAGGAAAGATTAGAACCAGCTCTCGTAGCCCAGATCGACCAGATGATCGTGGGAGATCTTCAGGGACTCGAAGGGATCGCGGCCGTAGGTGTTGTCCTGCTCGACCAGGAAATACTCGGCACCGCCAGCCAGACCGGCCTCAATGCACTCCTTCAGGGGCAGGGTGCCCTCGCCCAGCTCGGCGAACTGCACGGGCTCATTGAAGAAGGCGTTCATGAACTTCATCATGGCGTCGGGAGCGGTCATGTCGGGCATGTTGACGTTGCCGATGCGGTAGTCCTTCAGGTGCAGCAGACGGACGGAGCCGGCATACTTCTTGATGAACTCCACGGGGTTCTCGCCGCCGCGATGGATCCAGTGGGTATCCAGCTCGAAGCCCATGTGAGGAGCGTTCTCGCGGAGCAGGTCCAGCAGGTACTTGCCGTCGACCTTGATGAACTCCATGTGGTGGTTGTGGTAGTACAGGTCGATGCCCACTTCCTTCAGCTTCAGGCAGTATTCCTCGGCCTGCTTGGCGAAGTCCAGGCACTTGTTCACGTCACCGATGGCGTTCATGGGCATCATGCCGATACGCATCATGTCGCAGTCCAGAGCCTTGGCATCGTCGACCATCTTCTTGAAGTCGTCGGGGTTGGACAGGTACTCACCAGCC
>JBGVDK010000150.1:0-5610 GCA_045119355.1 Faecousia sp. | reverse complement strand
AAGACTGGCTCCTTAAACCGCTCGGACAACTCTCCGTGTGAGGGATAATATAGCATTTTCCCCCGGAAAAGTCAAGGGAAGCCCTCAGCCTTTCTTATTCAGCTTCCGCTTGTTGCCCTTCTCGTCCACAATATAGGTGTTGTCCAGCTGGGCGACGAGGCTGCGCTTGTAGGCGTCGATGTAGATCCGCCGCAGGCCGTCCCGCTCAGAGATCTCCGCAGGGGTCAGGCCCTCGGTCTTTGCTTTTCTCGCCAGCTCGTTGATCCGGGCGATGGTTTCTTCCATGGTCATGTTGTTCACCTCATACATAGCGTTCGATGAGAACGCTGATCCTTCCTTTTTTGGTCTGGCCGTTCACCTGGGCCAGCTTTATTTTACCCAGTCCCCGGACGGAGACGGTGTCTCCCTCGGAAACGGTTTTGTCCGATTTGGTGCAGGGCAGGCCGTTGACGGCGGCTTTTCCCGCACTCACATAGTCCGATGCCAGGCTCCGGCCGATTCGGAAGCCCGAGCTGATTACCGCGTCCAGACGAGGGGAGGCCAGCGTGTCCTTAATCAGCTTGACTTCCGGCTTCGGGATGCTGGCTTGGCTTAAAGGGATCTCCTTCAGACGGAACTTGGTCCGTCCGGCGGAATCGAAGCTCTGAAGCAGGTAGGGCACGATCTCCCGGGTGACGAAAAAGTCACAGGTTCCCTTACCCACGCAGATATCACCCACGGTTTCCCGAGCCACACCCGCGCCCATCAGCGCGCCGAGAAAATCCCGGTGGGTAGGGGAGTCGCCTTCGAAAAACGTGGCCCGGAGGCAGGCAACGGGACTGTCTTCCTCCATCAGGCTGTCCTCTTCCAGGTACTCCGGCAGGTAGACGAGCATTTTCCGTTCCGCGTCGGCATAGCCGCCGAAGCGGTACAGCCCCTCGGGCTCGCCCAGCAGAAGCCGGGCCATTTCCAGCTCCCGGGGGGAGAGAAACGCTGTATTCGCCGGGATATTCCGCCGGAGGCCTGCGTTGATCTTGTCCCAGACCTTGGCCAGGAGCATCCGGTCCTCCTGATTCTGGGCGATCTTGTCAATGTTGCTTCGATCCATATCATCACCAATGGGCATTATATCATGGAAAATCCGTTTTGCCTAGTAAGTTTTTCTTGTACAGCGACCGGATTTACGATATAATGAGAAATCAGAAAGCAGGTGAAACGATGATCATCGGAATTATCGGCGCGGGAGCCGCGGGCATGGCTGCGGCGCTGGCGGCGTCGGAGAACAGCGAAAACCAGGTCCTTCTTCTGGAACGGCAGGCCCGGGTGGGCAAAAAGCTCAGCGCCACGGGCAATGGGCGGTGTAATTTAAGCAACGTAAAGGCATCCCAGGGAGGCTACCACGGGGATGATCCCCATTTCCACGAATATGCCATCGGGCAGTTCGGTCCGGAGCAGACCCTGGAATGGTTCCGGAGTCTGGGCCTTTATACGGTGACGGAGCCTTCGGGGAAGGTGTACCCCTACTCTGACCAGGCAAATTCCGTGGTGGATGTGCTGCGGTTTGCTCTGGAACGGCCCAACATCCAGTTGGTGACCGATTTTGAAGTGACCCGGATCCGGAAAACCGGCGAGGGTTTTATTTTGGAGAGCCAGGACCGGCAGGTGGAATGTGACAAGCTCATCATCGCCTGCGGCGGTCTCGCGGGGACCAAGCTGGGCGGCTCCATGGCGGGGTACAAGCTCCTCCGGTCCCTGGGGCATAAGTGCACCAAGCTTCGGCCTGCCCTGGTCCAGGTGAAGACCGGCTGGTCCGGGGTTTCCGCCCTGAAGGGTGTCCGTGCCAACTGCCGCGCGGCGATCTATCACAACGGGACCCTCCACCGGGAATCCGAGGGAGAGATCCAGTTCACGGAGTTCGGCCTGTCCGGCCCGGTGATCTACGAGATTTCCCGGGACGCCTGCCAGGGAAGCGGAGACTGGGAATGCCGTCTGGATTTCCTGCCGGGGCTGGACGGGGAAGCGCTGGAAGCGGAGCTGCTCCGCCGGAAAAACACCACCCTGACCGCCGAGGATCTGCTCACCGGCATCCTCCACAACCGGCTGGGCCGGGTTTTGACCCAGAATGCCGGAGTGCGGGGACGGACTCCTGTGGCGGAGTTCCCAGACCGTCAGTTGGCGGAAGTGGCTGCTTTGGTGAAGCATTTTACGGTCTCCCTGACGGAGCCCCTGGGCATGGATTCTGCCCAGGTCACCGCGGGCGGAATCGTAACAGAAGAATTTGACCCCAGAACCATGGAAAGCCGTCTGGTCCCCGGGCTGTACGCCTGCGGTGAGGTGCTGGATGTGGATGGGGACTGCGGCGGATACAACCTGCAATGGGCCTGGAGCTCCGGGCGTCTGGCGGGGTTGTCCGCGGGAGGAGAAACAAAATGATCAGAATTCGGGACATTTCCCTGCCTCCGGCTCATTCAGTGAGCCAGCTGGATTTTGAGGCGGCGAAGCTGCTTCGGGTGCCCAACAGCACGGTGCGGCAGGTCAAAATTGTGAAAAAATCCATCGACGCCCGGAAAAAGCCGGACGTGAAGGTGATCTATACCATTGACGTGAAGGTCAATGGAAACGAAGAGAAAATACTGAAAAAGTCCGGCTGCAAGAAGGCCTCCATCGCCCCCTGGTACAGCTACAAGGTAAAGCAGGTTCCGGAGACAGCGAAGCGGCCCGTGGTGGTGGGCTTCGGTCCGGCGGGAATGTTCGCGGGACTGGTGCTGGCTATGGCCGGTGCGCGGCCGCTGATTTTGGAGCGGGGCGAGGATGCTCAGAGCCGCCATGAAAAGGTACAGCGCTTCTGGGAGACCGGCGAGCTGGACCCCGGGAGCAACGTCCAGTTCGGCGAGGGCGGCGCGGGGACCTTCTCCGACGGCAAGCTGAACACCGGCGTGAACAATCCCCGGATCCAGTGGATCCTGGAGCAGTTCGTTCTGGCGGGCGCGAGGGAGAACATCCTCTACGACGCCAAGCCCCATATGGGCACGGATGTGCTGCTGACGGTGGTCCAGAATATCCGGCACAAGATCATTTCTCTCGGCGGCGAGGTCCGCTTCTGCACCCAGGTCACCGGGCTGAGGACGGAAAACGGCGCTGTCACCGGCGTGGAGCTCTCCGACGACACCACCGTGGAGACGGACAGCGTGATTCTCGCCATCGGCCACAGTGCCCGGGATACCTTCCGGATGCTGGAAAATCTGGGCGTTCCCATGGAGCCGAAGCCCTTCTCCATGGGTGTGCGGATCGAGCATAAGCAGTCCATGGTGGACAGGGCCCAGTACGGGTGCGAGAATCCAGCCCTGCCTCCGGCGGACTATAAGCTGGTATGCCATCTGGAAAACGAGACGGTGTATACCTTCTGCATGTGCCCCGGCGGGTATGTGGTGGCGGCGGCCTCTGAGGAGGGCGGCGTGGTCACCAACGGCATGAGCTACGCCGACCGGGACGGCGAGAACGCCAACGCGGCGCTGCTGGTGACGGTGAATCCGGCGGATTTCCCCTATCCGGGTCCTCTTGGCGGCGCGGCTTGGCAGCGGGAAATGGAAGAAAAAGCCTATCAGGTTTCCGGTTCCTACCGTGCGCCCGCCCAGAAGGTGGGGGATTTCCTGAACCGGGTCCCCAGCACCGGGGAGGGGGAGATCAAGCCCACCTACCGTCCTGGTGTCCACTGGTGCGACATCCACGAAGTCCTGCCTGAGAAGCTGACCTCTGCCCTGGAACAGGGCATCCGGAACCTGGACGGCCGCCTGAAGGGCTTTTCCGATCCTGACGCGGTGCTCACTGCCCCGGAAACCAGAAGCTCCTCTCCCGTCCGGATCCTCCGGGGGAAGGATGGAATGTCTGAGCTTCGGGGCCTGTATCCCGCCGGTGAGGGCGCGGGCTACGCCGGGGGCATTATGTCCGCGGCTGTGGACGGCATGACGGCGGCGGAGGCGGTCATCGACCGGCTGATGGAGGCTTAAGATGGAGGAGAAGCAGATAAGAAGAAAAATGCGGATCAACATCGGCTCCTATGGCTGGGCGCTGCTGATCTATTACTTCCTGATGAACGTATGCGTGTCCACGGCGATGACGCTGGAAATGATTTTCCAGATGATCGGGAGCCTCGGAACCGGGGAGATCGATTCCCAGGCGCTGCTGGGCAACGGCTGGGGCTATCTGATCGCCTGCCTGATGGCGGTGCTTTTCATCCGGCTGTGGAAGGGGAAGGCTTTCTTCGGCGGGATGTGGAAGGCGGAGCGGGATATGACCCCCGGGGCTTTCTTCACCCTGGTGTGCCTGTTTGTCAGCGGCCAGCTCCTGTTTCAGGTCTTTGCCGCCATCCTGGAGACGGTGCTGAATCTGTTCGGCTTTTCCGCGCTGGAATCCATGGAGCTTGCCACGGTGAGTACCGATACCATCAGCATGTTCCTGTACACCTCCCTGGCCGCGCCGATCGTGGAGGAGATCATCTTCCGGGGCCTGGTGCTCCGGGGGCTGGAGGGATACGGCAAGCGGTTTGCCGTTCTCGCTTCGGCGGTCCTCTTCGGCCTGTTCCACGGGAACGTCGTCCAGAGTCCCTACGCCTTCGCGGTGGGGCTGGTGCTGGGCTACACGGCGGTGGAGTACAATATCGGCTGGGCCATGGTGCTGCACATGATCAACAATCTGCTGCTGGGGGATACCATTCCCCGGCTGACTCAGGGGCTGGGAGAGTTCGGCGCCAGTCTGGTGCTTCAGGGGATCATCCTGGTCTGCTCCATCGGGGCGGCGGTGAGCTTGATCCGGAAGCGGAAAGAGATCGGCGCATGGCTGCGGAGCGCGCCGGGGAACCGGCCTGCATGGCGGGCCTTCTGGACTGCCCCGGGGATCCTGGCGATGGTGATCGTGATGGGGTTGAGCGCCCTTTCCATGCTGACCCGGTAAATTCTTCAAAAAAAGAGAGAGAATATGTTTCAGATCAAGAAAATCACGGCGGGGCTGCTCTGTTTTGCCCTGTGCCTGACGGTGCTTCCGCTGAATGTCCGGGCGGAGGACTGCGACCACACCTATGTGGAAATGGAGGAGGCAGCCACCTGCACCAAGGGCGGCGTACGCTACTACGAATGCAGCAAATGCGGCTATCAGTACGGCCACGAGAATACGGACCCGCTGGGCCATGACTACGGCGCCTGGCAAACGACTCAGGAAGCGTCCTGCGAAAAGGAAGGGGAAATGAGCCGGGAATGCAGCCGCTGCGGCAATGTGGAGACCCAAGCCATCGAGGCCGAGGGACACAGCTATACCACCAGCATGGTGGAGCCGGACTGTGAGAGCCAGGGCTACACCCGGTATACCTGCTCCAAATGCGGCGACAGCTACAAGACCGACTACACCGACGCCCTGGGACATCAGTACACCACCAAAGTGGTGGAGCCCACCTGCGAGAAGGAGGGCTATACCCAGAAGACCTGCTCCCGCTGCGGGGATACGGTGAAATCCGACTATGTGGACGCTCTGGGTCACAGCTATGAGCGTGAGATAATCGCGCCAACCTGCGAAAAGCAAGGCTACACCCTCCTGACCTGCACGGCCTGCGGGGAAACGGAGAAGACCGATTATGTGGAC
>JBGVDK010000149.1:0-22753 GCA_045119355.1 Faecousia sp. | reverse complement strand
GGCAACATCCTGTTCGTCGGCACCAAGAAGCAGGCTCAGGACGCCATCAAGGAAGAGGCTGCCCGCTGCGGCGGTTACTACGTCAACGCCCGCTGGCTGGGCGGTATGCTGACCAACTTCCGCACCATGCGCACCCGTATCGACCGTCTGGCTCAGCTGAGAAAGATGGAAGAGGACGGCACCTTCGCCATGCTGCCCAAGAAGGAAGTCATCAAGCACCAGGGCGAGATCGCCAAGCTGGAGAAGTACCTGGGCGGCGTCAAGGAGATGAAGAAGCTGCCCGCAGCTCTGTTCATCGTTGACCCCCGCAAGGAGCGCAACGCCATCGCTGAGGCTACCAAGCTGAACATCCCCATCGTCGCCATCGTCGATACCAACTGCGATCCCGACGAGATCGATTACGTGATCCCCGGCAACGATGACGCCATCCGCGCCATCCGTCTGATCGCCGCCACCATGGCCAACGCCGCCATCGAGGGCAAGCAGGGCGAGGACACCGTCGAGGCTCCTGTCGAGGAGTAATTTCCAAATGACAAGTGCCCGCGCAATGCGGGCACTTCCCCAAATGATTTACTAGGAGGATACGTAAAATGGCATTTACTGCACAAGATGTTAAGAAGCTGCGCGAGATGACCAACGTCGGCATGATGGACTGCAAGAAGGCCCTGCAGGCTACCGACGGCGATATGGACAAGGCCGTTGACTGGCTGCGTGAGAAGGGCCTGGCCAAGGCCGCCAAGAAGGCTGACCGCATCGCCGCCGAGGGCGTTGCTTACGCCACTGTCGTTGACGGCGTGGGCGTCGTCATTGAGGTCAACTCCGAGACCGACTTCGCTGCCAAGACCGACGCTTTCCTGGACCTGGTCAAGAACCTGGCCCATGTGGTTGCCACCGAGAACCCCGCTGACGTCGAGGCTCTGAAGGCCTGCAAGTACCCCAACTCCAACCTGACCGTCACCGAGATCATGCAGGAGAAGGTCATGTCCATCGGCGAGAACATGGTCATCCGTCGTTTTGACCGCTTCCCCGAGAACACCTCCGTCGCCTACGTTCACGCCGGCGGCACCCACGGCGTTCTGGTCAACCTGGCTGTCGAGGGCGACATCGATGTCACCGAGATCGGCAAGAACGTTGCCATGCAGATCGCTGCCATGAAGGCTCAGTACTGGGACAAGTCCCTGGTTCCCCAGGAGGTCATCGACAAGGAGCTGGCTGTTCAGGTCGCTCTGATGGACAACGATCCCAAGATGGCTTCCAAGCCCGCTCAGGTCAAGGAGAAGATCGCTCAGGGCAAGATGGCCGCTTTCTACAAGGACATCTGCCTGCTGCAGCAGGAGTTCGTCCGCGCCGACCTGTACAAGGGCGACGTGGCCGGCTACATCGCCGACGCTGCCAAGAAGCTGGGCGGCAAGGTCACCTTCGTCAACGCCATCCACTACACCAAGGGTGAGGGCATTGAGAAGAAGGTCGACGACTTCGCTGCTGAGGTCGCTGCTCAGGTCGCCGGCGCTCACAAGTAAGAGACCGGTCCCTACATTATTATAATGTAACATCGATCCGCCGCGGAGAACTCCGCGGCGGATTTTTTATGCCGGAATCTTCCCGCAGCCGGAAACTTCCTCTTGTATTTTCCGACAATACAGGATATAATATGAAAAGATTTGATTACAGGAGGTCATTTTCATGGCTGTTAAAATTGAAAAAGAAACCATCATCGGCTCCGTGCTGGACATCGCTCCCCAGAGCGCTCCCCTGTTCCTGGCCATCGGCATGCACTGCCTGGGCTGCCCCTCTTCCCGTGGTGAGACCGTCGAGGAGGCCTGCGCCGTCCACGGCATCGACTGCGACGCCTTCCTGGCTCAGCTGAACAAGTTCATCGAGGCTCTGGAAGCCGCCGAGGCCGAGAAGAAGTAAAAATCAAAAAGCCATCTCTTGATTTGAGATGGCTTTTTTAGTGCAGAGTTCTGAATGCACAGTGCTGAGTGAAGAAAACTCAGCATTCAGCACTATGCACTCAGCACTTTTCAGCAAGGAGATATTTCTATGAAGATCCCCATGTCCAACCGCCTTCTGGCGGTATGCAGCTTTATCCGCAAAGGCGACCGGGTAGCCGACATCGGCTGCGACCACGGCTACCTGGGCATTTACCTGCTGACAAACGGCATCGCCGCCCGCATGATCGAGTCTGACGTGGCCGAAGGCCCCCTGGACTCCGCCCGGCGGAACGCCCGCAAATTCCGTACTGAAAACGCCACCACCTTCTGCCTCTCCGACGGCGCAAAGGACATTCCCCGGGACTTTGATGTGCTGGTCTGCGCCGGAATGGGCGCGGACACCATCATGTCCATCCTGGCGGCCTCCCCCTGGCTGAGGGAGGGCTACCGCCTGATCCTTCAGTGCCAGAGCAAGCGGCCGGAGCTGCGGCAGTGGCTTTATGACGCGGGCTACCGGATCACCCGGGAGACCCTGGCCCAGGACGGCAAGTTCATCTACACCGTCATGGAGGTGGTCTACGGTCCCGGCGAGGGCCCGACCCCTGCCCAGTGTTACATCACCCCCCAGCTTTTGGAGGACAATTCCCCTCTGCTTCCCGCCTTCTACGACCGGGTGAAGCACGGCGTCCAGCTCACCGTGGAGGGGATGCGCCGGAGCGGCTCGGACCAGCTCCCCGTTTACGAAACCATTCTTGCCGATCTCAACGCATTGGAGGAACAGATCCATGACAACCGTAAATGATATTCTTACCTTTGTAGAAACCCTGGCTCCCCGGGAGCTGAAAATGGAGTGGGACAATGTTGGGCTCAACTGCGGCAGCCGCGGCGCCCAGGTCCATAAGATCCTGGTCGCCCTGGACCCCTTTGAACACGTCTGTCAGGAAGCGGTGGAGCTGGGAGCCGATCTGATCGTCACCCATCACCCTCTGATCTTCCGCCCCCTGCCCATGGTCACCGATGATGCCGCCATCACCCGCGGAATCATGAACCTGTGCCGCCACAACATCAGCCACATCTGCGCCCACACCAATCTGGACCGGGCAAAGGGCGGTGTGAACGATGTGCTTGCCGGTGTGCTCGGCCTTGAGAACGTTACAGCTGTAGCGGGCGATGAATGGAATATGCTCCGGATGGGCGATGTACCGGAACAGAGCCTGGAAGCATTTCTTCCTTTTGTCAAAGAAGCGCTGAACTGCGACGGCCTGCGCTATTGCGACGGCGGCAAGCCTGTCCACAAAGTGGCGGTAGGCGGTGGCGGCTGTGCCGACGGGCTGTATGCCGCTGTTTGCGCCGGATGTGACACCTTTATCACCTCTGATGTGAAATACAACGGTTTCTGGGACGCCCAGGAGCAGGGCCTGACCCTCATCGACGCGGGGCATTTTTACACCGAAAACCCTGTCATTCCGGTACTCGCCGGAAAAATCCAGGAGGCCTTCCCGGAGGTGGAGGTCCAGGTCAGCCAGGGACATTGGGATTGCATGAAGTTTTTCTGATTTTCCAGGGCTGTCATCCTTCGACTCGCTGCGCTCGCTCAGGATGACATACCTACAGTTTTCCAAAATAATCAGAAAATCCTCGGAAAACAGTTGATTTTTCCATATCACAGTGCTAAAATAGATTGGAATTTTTATAGACACTCTACGAAGGGAAGATTTTATATATGTCCGGACATTCCAAATGGCATAACATCCAGAAAACCAAGGGCGCGCAGGACGCCAAGCGCGCGGCTGCCTTCACCAAGATCGCCAAGGAGCTGATCGTGGCTGTGAAGGAGGGCGGCGGCATCACTGACCCCGCCAACAACTCCCGCCTGGCCACCGTCATCACCAAAGCCAAGGCCGCCAATATGCCCAACGACAACATCAAGCGCTGCCTGGAAAAGGCCGCAGGCGCTGGCGGCAGCGACAACTACGAGTCCATCACCTACGAAGGCTACGGCCCCGGCGGCGTTGCCGTCATCGTGGAGACCATGACCGACAACCGCAACCGTACCGCGGGCAACATGCGCCACCACTTCGACAAGTTCGGCGGCAACCTGGGAGCAAGCGGCTGTGTGGCCTGGTCCTTCGACAAGAAGGGCGTGCTGGTCATCGACAACTCCGAGGGCGAGCTGGACGAGGAAGAGGTCATGATGGACGCCATGGACGCGGGCGCCGATGACTTCGAGGCTGAGGAGGATGTGTTCACCATCTACACCCTGCCTGATGACTTCAACGACGTGGTCGCGAACCTGGGCAAGTACACCTTCGTCTCCGCTCAGATCGAGATGGTTCCCCAGAACTATCAGAAGCTGGAGAACGAAGACCAGGTTAAGCTGATGGAGAAGCTCATCGACATCATGGAAGATGACGACGATGTGCAGAACATCTGGCACAACTGGGAAGAGTAAGCTCACAAAAACACACCCCGGAACGGTTTTCGCGCCGCTCCGGGGATTTTTATTCCACAAACTTCATTTTCTCGCAGGCAATTTCCAAAATCCGCTCATTCATCTCCTCGCAGAGGGAAACGAAGTCGCAGACCGTATCCATCTGCTCCCGGGGCAGGGTTTGGAGCACTTTATCATATTCCCGCTCCAACGGTCCCATCCGGAGAAGGAGCATCCGGTACTGCGGGTCCTCCTGGGCCGTGTCCCAGAGCTTCCAGTATTTTTTGCGCATCGTTTTCCCCTCCTGCATCTATTATAAATAGTTTATCATCTTCTCTAAAACGTATAATAACATCTTTCAGACGATTTTACAATACTTTTCACTATTCGTCGTGGTATAGTTTGGCCATTTCCTGCGCTATGCTTTACGCATAGGAGATGATGAAATGTACAGTAAATTTGTCAGAGACCGGATCACCCAGCTCCGCATCAGCAAAGGCGTTTCCGAATATCAAATGAGCTACGATCTGGGCCACAGCAAAGGATATATCAACAACATTTCTTCCGGAAAATCCCTGCCTTCCATGACGGAGTTTTTCGCCATCTGCGATTACTTCAGCATTACCCCCGCCCAGTTTTTTGAGGGAAGCACCCAAAATCCCATGCTTCTTACCGAAGCCGCCCAGCGTCTCGCGCAATTAAACGAAGCGGACCTGGCGCTGATTCTCAAACACATCGACCGGCTTTTGGCGTAATAAATGGCACGACTGATCGACAGCAGATACAAAAATCTCGTAGGCCACAACATTCGGAAATACAGGCTGGCCCGGGGTATGAGTCAGAAGCAGCTCTCCGACCAACTGGAACTGCTTGCCATTTACGTCTGCCGGGGTTCCATCTCCCGGATCGAAGACAAACAGCGCACAGTCACCGACATTGAGCTTTACGGCATCGCAAAGGTTCTGGGCGTTTCCATTCCGGACTTATTTGGAGAAGATCATGAATAAAAGATCGTTTGGGGGATGAGGTAATCAAATGCGCACATTTCTTGAAAAGCTCCGGGGCCTGCGGGAGGACAACGACCTGACCCAGGCGCAGGTTGCGGCGGTCCTCGGCACCTCCCAGACCATGTACGCCCGTTATGAGCGGGGTGCCAACGAGCTTCCCCTACGCCATCTTGTCACGCTCTGCAAGTTATATAATGTATCCGCCGACTATTTTCTGGACACCGCCCCCGATCCCCGCCGGAAGCAGAAACGGATCCAATAAATCTCCCGTTCTCCCCAAATCACCCCTAAGAAATTTACCCCCCGTCTTGCAGTTTGCCGCGTCCTCCTATATAATGAAGACACAACCGGGGAACGCCACCCATCCAAATCACAATTACTCAGGAGGTAATTTTTAATGGTGTACAATGCAACCAAGCTCATCAAGAAGGCGTTTGACTCCAACGACATCAACTGCCGCATCCGGGAGACCGAAAGCACCTCCGCCGTGGAGGCCGGCTTCTCCGGCGAAAACGCCCCCAACTTCATCGTCCGCTTCATCTCCACCGACGACGACAACGACGTGGCCATCCGCATCCTGTCCTTCGTCAAGGTCCCCGAGAAGAAGCGCGCCGCCGTTCTGGACGCCATCAACTCCCTGCAGCGCCGGTTCCGCTACGTCAACTACACCATCGATGACGATGGCGATGTGAACATCGGCATCGACCTGCCCATGCGTACCCAGAACGTGGGTGATGTCTGTGTGGAGATGTTTATCCGCATCGTCAAGATCGCGGATGACTCCTACCCCGTGCTCATGAAGGCCATCTGGAGCTGATCCTGTGAATTTCCGTCTCGGAGCTTCCCGCTCCGGGGCTTTTCTGAAAAAATCATAAAATTGTTCTCGTTTTATTCATACGCTGTTCAAAATCTGTCGGTATGATCTTCTCGTAAGGTTGATACGGAAGCCGTGAGCCGGATCGGTCTTACCCATTGTTTCATTTGAACCACTTCCTACCTCTCTCTTTTATTCGTTTTATGCTCGAAAGAAGCCCCGCCTTGGCGGGGCTTCTTTCATGCGGGGAGCCCCCGCGGGCAATGCGTGCACGGTGCTGTGCGGATCGTTACTGCCCAGACCCGCTCGGTAACGAAACTGCGGTCTTTTTTATTGCAATTCCGCCCAGCCCATGGTATAATCACACCAACCGAACAACGAAACCTGCCGTACCGAACGACCGTGTGAAGGGCCTTAAAAGGTTTCCCCGCGTCATTTATGGGGAAACTATGCCCGTTCCCCGTGTGTTCGGTATTTTTTGCTTTTGGAGGATTTATGAAACGGATCTTGACCTTGATCTTGGCGCTGAGCCTGCTGCTCGGCGGCTGCGGCGGCCAGGAGGAAACCCCGGACGCTTATCTCACCTTCACCGACGACCTGGGCCGGGAGGTGACGCTGACGGAAGCCCCCCGGCGGGTGGCCTGTCTGCTGGGCAGCTTCGCGGACGTGTGGTATCTGGCGGGAGGCATGGCTGTCGCCGCCCCCGATGACGCCTGGGAGGATTTCGACCTGCCCATGGGAGATGACGCCGTGGTGCTGGGCTCCGCGAAGAATCTGAGCTTGGAATTGCTGCTGGCCTCCCAGCCGGATTTTATTCTGGCCAGCTCCAACACCCAGCTCCACCTGGAATGGCAGGAGACGCTGGCCGCCTCCGGCATCCCGGTGGGCTATTTCAACGTCTCGGATTTTGACGACTATCTCCGTCTGCTGAAGGTCTGCACCGATATCACGGGGCGCTCCGACCTTTACGAACAAAACGGCACCGCCATCCAGACCCAGATCGACGAAGCCGTGGCATATGCCCAACAGAAGATTGAAGAAGCCGGAGCGGCTCCCACGGTGCTGTACCTCCGCATCGCCGCCAGCGGCATCCGGGTGAAGAACAGCCAGGACAACGTGCTGGGGGAGATGCTGTGCTCCCTGGGCTGCGTGAACATCGCGGATTCGGACACTGTGCTGCTGGAAAACTTAAGCATGGAGCACATCCTCCTGGCGGATCCGGACTGCATCTTCCTGGTCCAGCAGGGGGACGACACCGAAGGGACTCAGAAGGTTCTGGACAGCTTCATCGCCGAGAATCCCGCCTGGCAGTCCCTGACGGCGGTGCAGGAGGGCCGGGTCTATACCCTGGACAAGCGGCGCTACAGCCTGAAGCCCAACGCCCTGTGGGGCGAGGCCTATCTTGATCTTGCGGAGCTGATTTGGGAATGAAAAAACGGACCATTTTCCTCATCGCCCTGCTGGCGGTTTTGCTGGCGGCGGCGCTGAGTTTGACTTTGGGAGCCTCCGGCATCGGCTTTGGGAGCCTCCTGTCCGCCGTCGGGGACCCGGGCTCCACCGCCGGACGGATTTTTTACCTGGTCCGGCTGCCAAGGACCCTGGGGTCCCTCCTCTCCGGAGCGGCGCTGGCGGTGGCCGGGTGCGTCATCCAGGGGGTGCTGGCCAATCCCCTGGCCTCCCCCAGCATCATCGGCGTCAACGCCGGTGCGGGTCTCGCCGTCACCATCTGCTGTGCCTTTGGGGCCGTGTCCGGGTGGGTCATCGCGGGAGCCTCCTTTTTCGGGGCGCTGGCGGCGGTGGCGCTGGTGGTGTTTCTGGCGGAGCAGTGCGGTGCCTCCCGGACCACGGTGATTCTGGGCGGCGTGGCCGTCAACTCCTTCCTCAACGGTCTCCGGGACGCGGTGACGAACCTGGCCCCCAGCACCGGGGTCATGAGCTCCGACTTCCGGGTGGGCGGCTTTGCCTCGGTCTCTACCGTGCGGCTGGTCCCGGCGGGGGTGCTGATCGGCGTGGCGTTGATCCTGGTGTTCACCCTCCACAACGAGCTGGACGTGATGACCCTGGGGGAGGATACCGCCCGGGGGCTGGGCATGAATGTGAAGGCTACGCGGAGCCTGCTTCTGGCTCTGGCGGCGCTGCTGGCGGGAGCCAGCGTCAGCTTCGCGGGACTGCTGGGCTTCGTGGGACTGATCGTGCCCCATGCCGTCCGGCATTTCGCCGGGAACGAGAGCCGGGTTTTGCTCCCCCTGTCGGCCCTGTTCGGAGCGGCCTTTGTGACCTTCGCGGACCTGATCGCACGGCTGGCCTTCGCGCCCTATGAGCTGCCGGTGGGGATTTTCATGTCCGTGCTGGGCGGGCCCTTCTTCCTGTGGCTGCTGTACAAGCGGAAGGGAGGGCGAAGCGAATGATTGAACTGCAAAACCTCTCCGTGGGCTACGACGGGGAAGCCGTCCTCCGGGACATCTCCCTAACCTTCCCGCAGGGGCAGGTGACGGTGCTCCTGGGCCCCAACGGCTGCGGCAAGAGCACCCTTCTCAAGTCCTTGCTGGGTTTGTCCCAGCGGCTGGGCGGTGAAATTCTGGTGGAGGGGAAGCCCATCGGTGCGTACGATTCGGCGGCACTGGCCCGGCGTGTCGCTTACCTGCCCCAGAGCCGCCGGGTCCCGGACATGACGGTGGAGCGGCTGGTGCTCCACGGCCGGTTTCCTTATCTCAGCTACCCCCGGCGGTATCGGAAGGAAGATCACGAAATCGCAAAAAACGCCATGGCCCAGGTGGGCATCACGGAATTTGCCCACACCCCTCTTGGAAAACTCTCCGGCGGCACCCGGCAGAAGGCCTACATCGCCATGGCCCTGGCCCAGGATACCGCCGCCGTCCTGCTGGACGAGCCCAACGCATACCTGGACATCGCCCATCAGCTTCAGCTCATGGAGCTGTGCCGGAGCCTGGCAGACCGGGGCAAGGCGGTGGTGCTGGTGCTCCACGACCTGAATCTCGCCCTGGAACACGGGGACCAGATTGCCCTGCTCCACGGAGGGCGGCTTCTGGCGAAGGGCGCTCCCGAAGAAATCTTTGCCAGCGGCGCGCTGGAACGGGCCTTCGGGGTGAAGGTATTCCGGTTCCCCGCCGACGACGGCTGGCACTATGACTGCCGCAGAAAGGAGTTCTAACGATGTCTCATTTTCCCATGTTCGTGGACCTGTCCGGAAAGGAGGTCCTGATCGTCGGCGGAGGCAAGCACGCCGCCGAGAAGACCGAAAAGATGCGGCTTTTCGACTGTGCCCTCCGGCACTGCTCCACCGAAGAATTTTCTGAGGAGCTGCTGGACGCCCAGCCCGCCTTCGTCATCCTCTGCGACCGGCACCATTCCCGGAACGCCGCCATCGGGTCGCTCTGCCGGACCAGGCACATCCCGGTGAACGCGGTGGACGATCCGCCGCTCTGCGATTTCCAGTTCCCGGCCCTGATCCGGCGGGACTGCCTCACCGTAGCCATTTCCACCGACGGCAAGGCTCCGGCGGTGGGCCGCCTCCTCCGGGAGGAGATCGAAGCGAGCCTTCCCGACCGGACCGAGGAGATCCTGGAATGGACCGCCGGACTGACCAGACAGCTCCGCCGGGAGGTTCCGGACTTCCATCAAAGAGGGGATCTGCTCAACCGGATCCTCCGTAGGGCCTTCGCCCTGGGGCGGCCCCTGGCCGGGGAAGAACTGGCAGAATTCCAGACAGATATGTAAGATCGAGCCCGCCGGCGGATGCCGGCGGGCTCTGCTTTCTGTTTGGAGGACCTCCCCCATCCGATCAGCTTTCGGGAGGACCAGCCTCGCCGTCAGCAGCCTCGTTCAGAGGAATCGCCTCCTGCTTGGGACCTTGGGTTACTTCAGGCCCTGCTCGTAGGCCTCGACCATCTTCTTGACCATCTGGCCGCCGACGGAGCCGGCCTCGCGAGAGGTCAGGTCGCCGTTGTAGCCGTTCTTCAGATTCACGCCCACCTCGCTGGCAGCCTGCATCTTGAACTGGTTCATGGCCTCCTTGGCCTCGGGGATATTGATGTTGTTGGAATTGTTGCTCATGATCGTTCTCTCCTTTTTTCGTTCTCGCGGGAAGGTCGTTTCCCGTGAGAAACGTATTTCCTTTCCGCATCACTATCTTGCCCCGGCGAATGGTTTGTATGTCTGGTTCTTTGCGGCAGTCCGTCCAGCCTTTTCCAGCGCGAAACGGACTGGCTGGCCCGGCGTTTTTCAATATTTCCGTCTTTCGTTCTTTGCTGTATTTTTACCACTTCTTTTGCCGGAACTTTGCCCAATTCATCGGAATTTTGCCGATTATTTGCCAAGAGAATGATATACTGGTCTGGCGTGTGAAATGCCCCTTTTTCGACCATATGTAATACGCCGCGGACGCGGAACATATACAAAACCCATACTTAAGGAGGAAATTCAATCGTGACACTCGCAATCATTCTCTTCGCCGCCACCTACGTGCTGATGATCTCTTTCGGCAAGTACCGTACCTGGTTCGCCCTGGCCTACGGACTGCTCTTCATCCTCACCGGTATGCTGCCTGCCAATCAGATCCTGGGCGCGCTGGACTTCAACGTGCTGCTGATGATCGGCGGCACCATGGGCCTGGTGCAGCTGTTCATCGACAGCCATATGCCCGAGCGCATGGCTGACATGATCATGGACAAGGTCCCCAATGTCCAGTGGGCAGCCGTGTGCCTGAGCCTGTTCGCCGGTATCATCTCCGCCTTTGTGGACAATGTGGCTACTGTTCTGATGGTCGCTCCCGTTGCCATCGAGATCTGCAAGAAGCTGAAGACCAATCCCGTTCCCTTCATCATCTCCATCGCCGTGTCCAGCAACCTGCAGGGTGCCGCCACCCTGGTGGGCGACACCACCGCCATCATGCTGGGCTCCGCGCTGGACATGAGCTTCTTCGACTTCATCATCTACGACGGCAAGCCCGGTATGTTCTTCGTCGTGGAGCTGGGCGCGATCTTCTCCGCCATCATCGTCTACTTCATCTTCCGCAAGGAGAAGGGCGCCATCCCCAAGTCCGGCAAGCTGACCGAGGTCACCGACTACGTTCCCACCGTGCTGCTGTTCGGCGCCATCGCGCTGCTGATCGTGGCTTCCTTCCTGCCCTTCGAGATGCCCGACGAGATCAACGGCATCATCTGCTGCACCCTGCTGGTCATCGGTCTGATCTACAACTACATCAAGAACAAGAACCTGGACGCCATCACCGGTCCCCTGAAGGCCATCGACTTCGAGACCCTGGGTCTGCTGGTCGGTCTGTTCCTGATGATCGGCGGCATCACCAACATGGGCGTTATCGACGCGCTGGCACAGCTGCTGGCGAAACTGGGTGCGGGCAACCCCTTCCTGATGTACACCATCATCGTGTGGGCTTCCGTGCTGATCTCCGCATTCATCGATAATATTCCCTACGTCGCCACCATGATCCCCGTCATCGCAGGCATCGCCGCGGAGATGGGCATCGATTCCACCGTTCTGTACTTCGGCCTGCTGTCCGGCGCCACCCTGGGCGGCAACTGCACCCCCATCGGCGCTTCCGCCAACATCGCCGGTATCGGCATTCTGCGCAAGAACGGCCACGAGGTCCAGAACGCCGACTTCTTCAAGATCGGCATTCCCTTCACCATGTCCGCTGTCATTCCCGCATATATCATGCTGTGGCTGCTCTACGGCGTCTGAGCGGGGTGCCCCCGCGGGCAATGCGTGCGCCAGTCTGGGTGGTAACTGTTACTTCCCTGACCCGCTCGGTATCGTTACTTCCATAACGAATATCAGGAGACTTCCTGTTTTCATCTCTCAAACACAAAAAGTCGTCTCGTAAGAGGCGGTTTTTTGTTGCCCCGGTTGCAGTTGGGGGGCTTTCATGGTAAACTAATAGAAAGGTCGGATTTCGATTTGCTTGCCTGCTGAAAAACCACTGTAGGGACCGGCGTCCTCGACGGTCCGTCGTGAAAATAGCACATTTTCACGAAAACACACCTTACATTGCCGCTTCGCGGAGCGGACCGTCCGGAGGCCGGTCCCTACGGCCACCCATACGACAGGTCGATAAATCGAAATATACCGCAGCAGCCACACCGAAGGGGAGGTTACATTCATGCCCAAATACATCATGGCCCTGGACGCCGGAACCACATCCAACCGCTGCATCCTGTTCAACGCCGCAGGCGAGGTCTGCTCCATGGCCCAGAAGGAATTCACCCAATACTTCCCCCAGCCCGGCTGGGTGGAGCACGACGCGAACGAAATTTTCTCCACTCAATTGGAAGTCGCCCGCCAGGCCATGGCCAACATCGGCGCCTCCGTCGGGGACATCGCGGCCATCGGCATCACCAACCAGCGGGAGACCACCATCGTCTGGGACAAGCGAACCGGCCAGCCGGTGTGCAGCGCCATCGTCTGGCAGTGCCGCCGGACCAGCGAATACTGCGACGAGCTGAAAGCCAAGGGCCTCACCGACGCCTTCCGTGGGAAGACGGGTCTCGTCATCGACGCCTATTTCTCCGGCACCAAGCTCCGCTGGATTCTGGAAAACGTCCCCGGAGCCCGGGAGCGGGCGGAGCGGGGTGAGCTGCTCTTCGGCACGGTGGAGACCTGGCTGATCTGGAAGCTCACCGGCGGAAAGGTCCACGTCACGGACTATTCCAATGCATCCCGGACCATGCTCTTCAACATCAACACCCTCCGCTGGGACGAGGAGATCCTGGCGGAACTGGACATCCCGGCCTCTATGCTCCCGGAGGTGAAGCCCAGCAGCGAAGTTTACGGCCACACCAAAAGCCAGTTCTTCGGCGGCCCCATCCCCATCTCCGGCGCGGCGGGGGATCAGCAGGCGGCGCTGTTCGGCCAGATGTGCTTCCAGCCCGGCCAGGCCAAGAACACCTACGGCACCGGCTGCTTCATGCTGATGAACACCGGGGACAAGCCGGTGTTCAGCCGAAACGGCCTCGTCACCACCATCGCCTGGGGCCTGGAGGGAAAGGTGACCTACGCTCTGGAGGGCTCCATCTTCGTGGCCGGAGCGGCCATCCAGTGGCTCCGGGATGAGCTGAAATTCATTGATTCCTCCGCGGATTCCGAGTATATGGCCAAGAAGGTCCCGGACACCAATGGCTGCTATGTGGTCCCGGCCTTCACCGGCCTGGGCGCGCCCCATTGGGACCAGTACGCCCGTGGAGCCATCGTGGGCCTGACCCGGGGTGTGAACAAGTACCACATCATCCGGGCGACGTTGGACAGCCTGTGCTATCAGACGAATGATGTCCTCCGGGCCATGGAGGCGGACTCCGGCATCAAGCTCGCCGCATTGAAGGTGGACGGCGGAGCCTCCGCCAACGACTATCTGATGCAGACCCAGGCGGATATTGCGGGCGCTCCCGTGGAGCGGCCCTCCTGCGTGGAGTCCACAGCCCTGGGCGCGGCGTATCTGGCGGGCCTGGCGGTGGGCTACTGGGAGAGCCGCGAAGACGTGGTCCGGAACGCAGGCATTGACCGGGTCTTCACCCCCGCCATCGACGAAGCCGCCCGGGCCAAGCGGATCAAGGGGTGGAATAAGGCGGTAAAGTGCGCCCTGGACTGGGCGAGGGATGAGTAAAAAATGGCGGCGGCCCGTGGGCCGCCGCGTTCGTCATGCTTATCCGATCTCTTCTGCGGTGTATTCGCTCTCGGTGAACTGGAAGGTCACGGAACACTGGCAGGAGACGCCCCCGCTCTCCATCAGCTTCACACTCATGGTGTAGTTTTCCAGTTCCTCCTCGGGGAGGTCATAGACACACTCGTAATACTGGATCTTATGACCGTCGGTCTCGATGGTGTAGGAGTTCCTGTAGATCCAGGTCACCCGATTTCCCTCCGCGTCTGTGAATTCGGGATCGAAGAAGCCCCATTTGACCGTTGTGCCAACCACCTGATCCACCGCCCGCATCTGGACATGGAGCTTGCCGTCGATGTAAGCCATGCCGGTGAGGGAAAGCTGATCCGTCACGTCGTACACGCTCTCGCCGGGAGTCATCAGGGTGTATACCTCCTGCTCCCCCCAGTATTCATATCCCTCCGCATAGCCATAGCCGGCGCCGGCGATGCCATAGTCATTCAGTGCCGGTACTTTTCGGTCAGCGGCCACCGTCATCAGCTCATAATCGGTGAGGATGATTGGAAATTCCGTGCCCTCCGCATAGCCAAAGCTGCTGAGCTGAATGCCGCTGAGCTTCACGGTCATCTTGTCCCCCAGAATATCGGCAATGTTCGTGCCGTCCCGGTAGGTCATCGTGAACTTGTAATACCAGATGCCCTGCTCCCGGTCCTCGAAAAGGCCCTCGTATTCGTTCAGACTTTCGATGTTGGTATTGGTCAGGGGGTGGTAATTCTTGATCTTCAGAATGGGACCGACGTGCTTCCCCGCCAGAGCCTCGCCCTGAATCCGGATCACCATCTCCGCCACATTGTCGTGGACGGAGGCCGCCATCACCTCCATGGTGACGCCGTTGTCCGAGTCACCAAGCTGGACGGGGGTGTACCGCTCCGCCAGCGCCGGGGAGATGGTATAGAGCAGATCGTTCACCAGGGGCACGTGCTCCGCCATGGCCGGGGTGGCCGCGATGAGCAGCACCAGCACCGCCGCCAGCGCCACCAGAGGCCGGAAGCTAATCCGCTTTTTCGCAGCCGCCTGTTCCAGCACCCGCTCGCTCAGGTCGGCGGGGGGCTGAATGTGTTCGTTCAGTTCCTTAAAACGGTTCTCCATGATTCTCTTCTCCTTTCAGGATTTTGCCGAGCCGCTGCCGGGCCCGGGTGAGTTGGGTACGTACGGTGCTTTCCTTCCGGTCCAGGAGGCCGCCGATCTCCCTGGCGGAAAGCTGCTGGTAATAGTACAGGTGCAGAAGCGTCCGGTCCCCGGGCTTCAGCTGGGCCAGAGCCTCGTCCAGGCTTTGGTTTTCCGGCTCCCGGAAGGTGAGCTCCCCCTCCTGGAACACGGTCCGGCGGACCCAGGCGGAAGCCAAGTGGGATTTCGCCCGGTTGATGGTCACCCGGAGGAGCCAGGCCTTCCGGTGCTCCTCGGTCTCGAAGGCCGGGCGCTTCCGGAAGTACCGGAGGAACACCTCCTGATACACGTCCTCCGCGTCGAAGGACGACCGCAGCCGGGAATAGGCCAGCCGGTAGACTTCCCCGCCGTAGCGGTCCATCACCTGTTCCAGCTCTTGGGCTGTGCATTGGGTTTTCTCTTCCAAGGTTTTCTACCTCCTTTCACCCTGAATACCTCGCAAGGAGCAAAAACGCTACACCCCAATCAGAAATTTCATGAAATGTTGGGTAATTGACTGTAGGGACCTGCCTCCCGGACGGTCCGTCGGTAAAATTTGACCTCGATGGGCAAATTTTGCCGCTGCCAATGCCGCCTTCCGGCGGAGCGGACCGTCGGGGACGCCGGTCCCTACGAAAGATCCCTTCTGCGTGGAAAAAGCCTGCCGCGTTTGCGGCAGGCTTCGTATCTTATTCGGTTTCTTCCGCCGGGGCTTCTTCCGCGGGAGGTGCTTCTACAACCACCGGCACCGGCTTTTCCGGTGCCTTCATAGGATTGCCGTTGACGTCATCCCGGAGGATGCGGTAGCCCGCAGCCGCCAGCGGCACGCCCAGCAGCATACCCGCGATGCCCATAATACCACCGCCGATGGTGACCGCCGTCAGCACCCAGATCCCCGGCAGGCCCATGGAGGAGCCCACCACCCGGGGGTAGATCACGTTGCCCTCAAACTGCTGCAAGACCACCAGGAACACCAGGAAGATCACCGCCTTGATGGGATCCACGGTCAAAATCATGAACGCGCCCACCGCCGCGCCGATATAAGCGCCTGCCACGGGGATCAATGCGGTGAAGGCCACCAGCGCGCCCACCATGGTGGCGTAGGGGAGCTGAAGCAGGGCCATGCCGATGGCACACAGGGAGCCCAGAATCACAGCCTCGATGCACTGGCCCACGATGTACCGGTGGAAGCAGTCGTCCACCACATAGAGCAGGTAGCAGAGCTTTTCGTACCACTTCCCGCTGAGGTAGCGCCTTGCCGCCCGGTGGAACTGGGCGCCCAGCCGCTCCTTGCCGGAGAGCAGGTAGATGGAGAAGATCAGAGCCACCAGCGCCGTCACGATGCCGGAGAACACGGAGCTGACGGTGCTCACCACCACGTCCATGACACTGCCGATGCCGGACTTCACCACATTGAACACCTGACTGAGGACGTTCTTCCAGTCGATGGCCTCCAACGACGCGATCAGCTCATCGGAGATCAGGTCGTACTCGTCCACCAGGTCCAGCACGTCGTTCACAAACCCGGGGAACTCCGCCGCGATCAGCCGGACACAGTCGCCCAGCTGGGGCACGATCAGCCCGATCACCAAGGCCGCCACGGCGACCAGGGTAACAAAGGCCAGGAGCATGCACACGGGGCGCTTGGCTTTGCTCAGCAGGCCGCACTTTTTCGGCCAGAGCCGGTCCTCGTAAAAGCTCATGAGGATGTTCACCACATAGGCGATGGCACAGCCGATGAGCATGGGGGTCGCGGCTCCCAGCACCAGCTTCACCAGGTCCGCCGCCGTCTGCCAGTAGTGGACGCACAGATACAGAAGAAACACACTGCCGCAGAGCTTCAGGCAGTCCTTGAAGGTCAATTTCATAATGGCCCTCCCAATTCAGAATTTGCTATCATTATAAAGCACAAAATACCGGACTGCAACCAACAGAGTCCGGTATTTTGTAGCATTTTTGTAAATAAATGACCCTCATTCCGACAGCGCCGGGGCGTCCTTCCGGCGGCGCAGGGCGTTGGCGGTGCGGATCAGCTCGGTGAGCTCCCTGGTGATGATCTTTCGCATCTGCTCATCCTCGTTGAGGGTCCGCAGGTAGTTCAGGATGTTCCAGGGGAGCATGATGTCCCGGGCGCTGTCCACCTCGCCGGTGCCGAGCAGCGTGAACACCGCGTCCACAAATTCATTCCGCTCCTCCATGCTCTTTCCCGCCAGCCAGGCCTTCACCGTCCCGTTAACCAGACGGGAATCCTCGCTGATCTGCTCCACCGGGACGAAGCCGCCCCCCAGCACCTCCCAGGAATAGAGATCGTGCTGCAAAATGCTCACCTGGCGGCTTTTGATGACGATGTAGGGCTCCTCGTGTTCCAGGAGCATCCCGATCACCGAGGACTGGGGCACAAAGGAATGGATCCGGGGCACCATGGCCCGGTAGCCCGGGTCCCCCATCAGGGAGGCGGTGAAGCCGGGGCCGTCGTTGTTATAGACCCCCTCGATCCGGTCCTGAATGTCCGCCGGGCACCGGGAAGCGGCGTACACCGCCAGATTGCCGCCCTTGGAGTGGCCGCAGAGGATCAGCTCCCGGTCGTACATCCGGGCGAACATCTGGGTATAGTAGAGGGCTTTCTCCTGGGCGGGGACCGAGGTCTGGAAGCTCATGTTGAAGTCCTCCTTCCAGCCCACCAGGGTGGAGTCCGTTCCCCGGAAGGAAAGCACCGCCCTCCCTCCCGGCAGGAGGAAGGCCACGGCGGAGAACTGGCTCTCCTGCTCCAAGACCGTCTCGTTCCGGTAGAACACCAGCTCCACCTTCCGGAACCGCTCGGTGCCGGCGGCTGCCTGGAGGAGCCGTCCGTCATTTTTCAGCAGCACCCGTTCCTCCCGGTCCGGCAGGGCCGCGAAGGCATCCGCCACCACTTCCAGGGGCACGGGATATTGAAACCCGTCCTGGACCAGGCCGTCGTAGTGGACGTAGGCCAGGGCCGAGAAGATCAGCCCATCCACCGGATTGAATTCCACCGTCTCAAAGGACAGGTCCCCCCGCCAGTCCAGGTAATCAAACAAATCCGCCAACAAAATCACCTCATTCTTCCATCAACAGTATTGTAGGGACCGGCCTCCCGGACGGTCCGCTCGGGAAAATTTGACCTCGATGGGCAAATTTTCCCGCTACCAATGCCGCCTTGCGGCGGAACGGACCGTCGAGGACGCCGGTCCCTACAGTTCTCTATCATACATTTTATCCCCTGCAAAATCCATCAAATCACAGCAGGGGAGCCAGGAACTTCAAAATAAACCCCTTCCAGCGCTCCGAGGACTTCCGCTTCATCAGCATTTCCTCCGTCACCGGGGAGCACAGGGCCTCGGTCTGACGGAAGTCCTCCTCGATATCATGGACCGCGTCTACGCCGTACATCCAGGTGGCGCATTCAAAGTGATGGTACAGGCTCCGGTAATCCAGATTGATGGTGCCAACCACCGCCTCCCGGTCGTCGCAGACAAAGCTCTTGGCGTGGACAAAGCCGGGATCGTAGATATAGATCTGGACCCCCGCCTCCATCAGGGTGGGGAAATGGGTCTTCGCCAGGGCGTAGGGCGCTTTCTTGTCCGGGATGCCGGGCATGATCAGCTTCACCTCCACGCCCCGCTGGGCGGCGTAGCAGAGGGCGTTCTCCATCTCATTGTCGATGATGAGATAGGGCGTCATGATGTGGACGTACCGTTCTGCCCGGTGTAGGATGTCGAGATAAACCTTCTCGCCCACCCGCTCCCCGTCCAGGGGGGAATCGCCGTAGGGCATGACGTAGCCCTTCGGCGCGCCAACCTGCTTTGTGGGGTAGGAGAGGAACTTGTCCCACTCCGGCTCCTTCTCCGTCACGGACCACATTTGCAGGAACATCAGGGTGAAGTTTTTCACCGCCTCGCCCTTGAGCATCACGGCAGTGTCCTTCCAGTGGCCGTATTTTTCGTACTGGTTGATGTACTCGTCCGCCAGGTTCACGCCGCCGTTGAATGCGGTATGGCCGTCGATGACCAGGATCTTCCGGTGGTCCCGGTAGTTGTAGTGGGTGGAGACAAAGGGCGTCACCGCCGCGAAGGGCTTGCATTGGATGCCCAGCGTCTTCAGCTTCTCCGGATAGTCCCGGGGGAGGAGGTAGAATTCGCAGGTGCCGTCGTACATCACCCGGACGTCCACGCCCTGGGCGGCCTTCCGGGCTAGGATCTCCAGAATCCGGCCCCACATCTCCCCCTCGTCCACAATATAGTATTCCAGGAAGATGAAATGCTCCGCCTTTTCCAGCTCGTCCAGCATGGCCTCAAACTTCCGCTCGCCCAGTGGGAAATAGGTCACGTTCGTCTCACCCCACACCGGATGGGGGCCGTATTTCCCCACATACCGGGTCAGCGCCGCCGCGCCAGGGTTTTCGGAGCGCAGGGCCTCCTCCGTCCGGGGAGCCTGGGGGAGCTTGTCCCGGCTCTCGTCCTGCAGGTCGCTGAGCCGGCGCTTGAGCACCCGGTGGCCCAGCTCGCTCTTGGTGAACCAGTAGAACAGCGATCCCGCCACGGGAGCCACCATGATCACCACCAGCCAGGTCAGCTTCACCGTGGGCTCCTCCCGGCTGTTGAACAGCACCAGCACCATGAAAATGGAGAACAGCAGGTAGACGCCCATGAAATGGGTCTGAAATTCCTGAAGGGCCAGAAAGCCCCAGAGCATCAGCACGATCTGGGCGATGAGCAGCAAGGAAACGATGCCGGTGCGGCTGAAGATCAGCTTCCAGAAGCCCTTCTGTCCCTTTTTCAGCAGGCGGATGGCTTTGTTTTTCGTATTTTCCATAAACAACCTCGTTCCAATTTTATCGTATAGATCATCCGCTTTTGTATACAAACACGACAACAGACGCATCTGTCATCCTGAGCAAGCGAAGCGCGTCGAAGGATCTACGCACCGATTCTACTGCGTCTTTGACGTTCACGCGTAGATTCTTCGACTTCACTTCGTTCCGCTCAGAATGACATCTCGTTACCTTTGTGCGTTTTGATGTTCGTTCTCAAAAACTGATCATTCCTTTGTTATTTCTTCCATCATATCGGAAAAATATGAACAATTCTATCATGAGTGTGCAAAAAACCGCCGTATCCGACGATACAGCGGTTTTGTTGGGTTTTATCACTTTGCGTACTTCGCCACCACGGCGTGCATAGCCTCGAACTGCTCCTCCATATCCTTCACCAGCTTGAACTGGGTCCGGGTGCGGTCCAGGTTCTGCTCGGGGTAGTGGATGCGGAAGTAGTGGTCGCCGTCCAGGTAGTCCGTCAGGAATCGGATGCCGCATTCCAGGGTCATCAGCCGCGCGCCCCAGGGGAGGTATTCCAGCTCGGCCTCCGTCAGACTGCCCTCGGCGCCCTGGATGAAGCCCCGGGTGTAGACCTCGTAGAGGTCGATGTCGAAGTTCACCTTGCTCAGGTCCTTCTCGTCCTCGGCGGAGTGGTTGGCGCCGAAGCGGATGGAGTCGCCGAAATCGTTGATGGAAAGGCCCGGCATGGTGGTATCCAGGTCGATGACGCAGATGCCCTCGCCACTCGCCCGGTCGATGAGGATGTTGTTCAGCTTGGTGTCGTTGTGGGTGACCCGCAGGGGCAGCTTGCCGCTGCGCAGAGCGTCCAGAGCCACGGAGCAGTCCGCCCGCCGGTCCAGGACGAACTGGATCTCAGGGAGGATGTCGGCGGCACGGCCCAGCTTGTCGGCCTTCAGCGCGGCCTCGAACTTGGCAAGACGGTCCTCGGTGTTGTGGAAGTTGGGGATGGCCTCGTGGAGGGTCTCGGCGGGATAGCCGCTCAGCATCCGCTGGAACCGGCCGAAGGCCCGGGCGGAAGCCTCGAACAGCTCGGGGGTGGCCCGCTGGAAGCAGTCGGTGTTCTCGATGAAGGGGGTCAGCCGCCAGACCTTGCCATTGGAATCGGTATAAAAATCCTTGCTGTCCTTGGTCTTCACCAGGCTCAGGGTCTCCCGGCTTGCGTCGCCGCCCTGGGCGATGATCTTCTCCCGGAGGAAGGAGGTGATGCCCACAAAGTTCTCCATCAGCTCGTCAGGATGGGGGAACGCGGCGGAGCTCAGGCCCTGAAGGATGAAGCGCACCGGGTCGCCCTCCTGGGGCTGGCAGAGGACGCAGAAGGTGTCGTTGATGTGGCCCTGACCATAGCGGACCGCGCCGACGAGGGTCTCGGGGAAGTCCCAGGCCGCCAGGACTTCGGATAAAACGGTATCATTTTCGGGGATGCAGGGTGCGTTCATGGTGGGTTCCTCCTTGTTGAAATGGGCGGGGAATGATTGTTTGTAACACCATTATAAAATGGTTTCCGGGATTTTTCAACCTCCGTTGCCGACTGAGGTTTTACCACTTTCAAGTCTGTTCCCGGAGGGCTTTTCTCCGTTCAAAAATTTTTCACTTGACAAATCCTTCCTCCGTGGTATAATGCGAGGCAAGTTATCATCGATAACCTTGATAAATCAACATTCATATTTGGAGGAATTACATTATGGTTTTTGAAGCTGTTGCAAAGGTCATCGCCGACCGCACCGACTGCCCCGCAGAGAACGTGAAGGCCGAGAGCTCTTTCAAGGAGCTGGGCATCGACTCCCTGGACACCGTGGAGCTGCTGATGAATCTGGAAGACGAGCTGAACTGCGAGATCGAGCTGACCGAGAAGGTGGAGACCGTCGGCGACCTGGTTGCCTTCATCGAAGCCAACTGCATGGGCAAGTAAGATGGTAAAATCTGAACTTTGCGAACTGCTGGGCATCCGCTACCCGGTGTTCCAGGGCGGCATGGCCTGGATCGCCGACGGGAAATTGGCCGCGGCGGTCTCTGAGGGCGGCGGCCTTGGCATCATCGGCGCTGGCAATGCTCCCGGGAGCTATGTCCGGGAGCAAATAAAAATCGCTAAGAAGTTGACAAATCAACCTTTCGGTGTCAACATCATGCTCCTGTCCCCCTTCGCCGACGAGGTGGCTCAGGTGGTGGCCGAGGAGCGTGTGGCCGTGGTCACCACCGGCGCGGGCAACCCCAGCAAGTATATGAAGCTGTGGCTGGACGCGGGCATCAAGGTCATCCCCGTGGTCCCCAGCGTCGCCATGGCGAAGCTGGTCACCCGGCTGGGCGCCTCCGCCGTCATCGCCGAGGGTGGTGAAAGCGGCGGTCATGTGGGCGAGCTGACCACCATGGTCCTGGTGCCCCAGATCTGTGACGCCACCCACCTGCCGGTCATCGCCGCAGGCGGCATTGCCGACGGCCGGGGAGCCGCCGCCGCGTTCATGCTGGGCGCCTGCGGCATCCAGATGGGCACCCGGTTCCTGGCGGCGGAGGAGTGCACCATCCATCCGAACTACCGGGAAAAGATCCTGAAGGCCAATGATCTGTGCACCATGGTCACCGGCAAGCGGCTGGGCCATCCGGTCCGGAGCCTGCGGACCAAGTTCGCCCGGAACTATTCCAAGGTCGAGTACAGCGCCATGCCCGACGAGGAGCTGGAACAGCTGGCCGTGGGAGCCCTGCGCCTTGCGGTCCAGGAGGGCGACAATGACCGGGGCTGCTTCCTGGCCGGACAGATCGCCGCCATGGTAAACAAGCAGGAGCCCGCCGCCGAGATCATCCGGGATGTGATGGAGGGCTGCGAAGCCGTCCTGAAAGGAGCGTCCAAATGGGTCTGACCGCCTTCGTATTCCCCGGCC
>JBGVDK010000148.1:0-32137 GCA_045119355.1 Faecousia sp. | reverse complement strand
GGCCGTTCGGGCGAAGCGGTCGAGCTTACACACCACAAGAGTGTCCCCTTCTTGAAGTCGATCCAAGAGCCTCTGAAATTTGGGGCGTTCCATTGTCTTACCTGAAAAGGCTTCCTCAATGATTTCCTGACAGCCGTATTTCTCAAGGGCGGCAACCTGATCCTCCAAACTGTTTCCATCTCTGCCCTGAGTGGCAGTTGATACTCTTGCGTAGCCGTAAATCATGGCTTTTTCCTCCGTTTTTATGACACTATGGAACCCTTTATCTGTGAGAGGTAAGTTTATGGCATTTCAGTTAATTGATTTGGAAAACTGGGAACGCAGAGAGTTCTATGAGCACTTTATCAAAGAGGTGGTCTGCACCTATTCTGTGGTGGTCAACATCGACATCACGAATCTGAAGGGACAGAAGCTGTATCCCGCCATGATCTGGCTGCTGACCAAGACAGTCAACGATATGCCGGAATTCAGGACTTCTCTAACTCCAGAAGGTCTCGGCATCTATGACGATATGCATCCCATGTACACGGTATTCAACAAGGAAAACAAGAACTTCTCCGGCATCTGGGCCTATTTTTCAGAGGACTACGAGACTTTCTTAATGACCCTTCATTTTGACGATGATGAACAGCATATCCCCCGTAGATTGGAGCGTGAAAAACGTAATGGTCGCGTGGAGCTTGTGGATCAAAACACCTGCAAGAAGATGTGTCCCGAACGAACTAAAAAATATAACCGCGAGATCCGTATTGCCATGGGTCATCTGCAGACCGTGCAGTACATAACTTGCTTAACAATCTAACAAAACACACGGCTGTATCACACTGATACAGCCGTGTCTATTTTTCAAATTACCCGGTTCACAAAGTCGATCATCATCTGCCAGGCTTCCAGAGATGCTTCGTATTCCTTAGGCTGTTTCTTGGCCTTAGCGGGAGGTGTGATGGTGAAGCCGTGGATCACACCCTCAAAACGCTTGAAGGTCACGTCCACACCTGCACTGATAAGGGTGTCCTTGAACACTTCCGTCTCTCCTGCCAGAGAGTCCTGCCCGGCGGTGATTACCAGTGTGGGCGGGAAATGGCTGACCATTTCCTTAGTGGCAAAGGTGGGAGATACCAGAGGGTTCTTCGCATCCTCCGGGGTACAGTAAGCGGCATTAAACATCCGGCAGACATTGGGAGGCAGGCAGCCCTTGGGCATAGGCTTGTCAAAGGGGTCCGTGAGGATATCGGTAGGTGGATAGTCCAGAATGATGCCTTTAAGACTCAGCTTCTGCTCTTCATTGTCCATCAAACCGATAGCTGCGCAGAAGTTGCCGCCAGCGCTGTGGCCCATGATGACGATCCGGTCACCGTCGATATGCAGTTCCTCCTGGTACTCTTTCAGATAGCGGATTACCGCATGGCACTCCTCCAGTGCAACAGGGAACATGACATCCGGAGACAGGGTATAGTCAATGCTGATGACCTTTACGCCGCATTTTTCCACAAACTGCATCATAAAAGGATCGTCCATTTCGGGATTGCCCATGACAAAGCCGCCACCGTGGATATCCACCAGAACAGGAGCCTTTTCCGGATTGTCAAAGCCATAGGTCAGTGTACGGACATTGCCTTTCTCTGTGGGCAGTACCAGTTCCTTTCCGACAATGGAGCCGGCAAGCCGCTTATCCATAAAAGCGGTCATCTTCCGCATAAAATGCATTTTCTTCTGGATCTTTTCCCGAGACATTGGTTTATAGGGAGGTTTTCTCATATTGAACACGTCCTTTTCATTATTCCGTTCTTGGTGGTCTTGTCAGCAGCTGACGGATCTGCACACCTTTAGCCAAATTACCCTCCACCGTCAGCTGGCCGCCCAGAAACAGCTTGTCAAAGCTGACTGTACCCTGGGCCATCCCCAAAAAATAGTCAAAATCTGCCGTCACTGTGGCATCAGCTTTTTCATTGGCATTGGGCTGAATATCAAAGAAAGTCCCCTGCTGCGACCTTAGAAATTCCACACTTACCACACCGTTCATTCTGCCTGTGCAGTGCAGATTTAAGATTCGGTGATACCGGTCCGTAAAACTGCTGCTGTGGTTCTGCCGGTTTTCTGCATCTAATTTTTCATAGGCTTCCTTTATGGCTACGATGACGAAACCATCAAGGAAATGCTGCACACCATCGATTTCCGGGCGTTGCACCGATTCATTCACCGGGAAGCAGTAACCGTCCGTCAATATATGGTGGGCGGCGATATGCCCGACATTCTGCGTTACCGCAGCTCTGATCTGCTGCCCCATAAGGCTGTCTGCATCTACTCCAATGAGGACTACTATGTGGAATGCCACTGTGTGGAGCAGGAACACCGGATGGAACTGTGGCTGACAGAGGATATGGCTATTGCCGTAACTTCCTGCATGATGAACGACTTCGGCGAAGGAGCTTTGTTCTGCGAATACCGGGAGTATAAGGGCGACAAGTGGCCCGATGCCGAGGTGTGCATGGATCTGGATGATCTGCTGGAAGTAATCCAGGCTATCTGTTCCCAGGATGACGAAATGTACATCTACGAACCCTAACCCGGCGAAAGGAGGGCTCAAGGGTTGACCCCACATGAGTGGGAGTAATCAGAAACAATTTCATGCCGTAAGTCTTTCCGGTGGGAAAGACAGTACCGCAATGCTTCTGCTGATGATCGAGCGAGGGATGCCTATTGATATGGTTCTCTACGCAGACACCGGTATGGAGTTCCCGGAAATGTATGCTCATATTGCTAAACTGGATGCCTACCTCTACGAACAGAGAGGTATTCACATCACTATCCTGCGTCACCCTAAAGGATTTGAGTACCTTATGTTCGACGAACCAAAGACCAAACCAAAGAGTATCGAAAACCGTATCCGGTTGGGTGTGCCGCTGGTTGGTAATGGTTGGCCTGGGATTCGCGTCCGCTGGTGTACCGGCGCATTGAAAACCAAGCTGATTGACAAAGAGGTTAAGCGGCTCAAAGGCGAATTGGGAGCCATTCACTACATTGGCATCGCTGCTGATGAAGCATGGCGCTGCAAAGGTGAGAAATACCCTCTCGTCGAGTGGGGGATCACCGAAGCCCAGGCATTGAAGATCTGCTATGATCGTGGGTATGACTTCGGCGGCTTATATGAGATTTATAACCGGGCATCTTGCTGGTGCTGCCCTTTCCAGAGGATTGGAGAGCTGCGGAAGCTGCGCAAACATCACCCAGAACTGTGGGCAAAGTTGCTTGAACTGGATAGACGAGCCATACAACAGTTTGGCCCCGGCCCCCTGGGTCAATTCAAAAAGGACTGGAGCGTTGATCGCTTAGAAGAACGATTCGCAAAGGAGGATGAACAAACAGCCTAATCATCCTTCTGCGGAAAGGATGGATGATATATGGCACTCCCGGTAAACCCCACAAAATTGAAAAGGAGGTAAGATAACACTATGGATGCGATTGAACTCAACGCAGCCTTATACGCAAAGATGGAAGCAGAAATGACCGACTTTGCCAACTGGCTTTTGAAACAGCCCCCGGAAGTCATTTTGAACCATGCCATCGAATACGCTACCAAGTTCGATATTGTTTCCATCATGGAAACCACCGATCTCAGCGAAGAAAAAGCAAGGGCTTTACTGTCGCTGGAAGAACCCTTGGATGCCATTTACAAGGACTACGGTGAAAGCTCCAGCAACGCTTTGGATGTGCTGGTATCGTTCATTGAGGACAAGGCCGATGAACTGCTTTCTGCCAACCAAGCAAATGCCGCTGTGCAGGTGTACCCCTACTCCGGGGAAGTTGCAGAACGGGAGGGTGATCTGGAATGGTATCGTCAATCCCACAAGCTGAACATTGCCTGCAAGAATGAAATCGAGGGAGCGATTGCCCATAACTATGCGGACAACACCCTCAGCGATGAAGCGGTACATCAAGTGGTGGCGCAGTTTGGTTTGCCCCGGACTGCTTTTGTCTTGGTAAACACCATCCGGGTAAAGGATTGGGATGGTCGGATCTCCCATGACAACAAGGCATGGGCAAAGCGAGTTCCGGTCTATCCCGATGTGGATGCCTTTGGTCAGAATAAGCGGCTCAAATATGTGGTGGACTGCAATGCCGGTCTTACGGATATTTTCGTGAATATCCTCCGCAGAGAGTACCGCCAGCAGGAACAGCCCCAGCAGGTCAAGCCCTCTGTCCGGGACAAGCTGAAAGTACAGCCTAAAAGAAATTCGCCGAAAATTTCGGCGAATTCCAAAGGGCAGGAGCGTTAAGTATGGACAAGCGTTCCGAAGTAATCATCCTCCGGGTCACACCGGAGGAAAAAGCCTTAATGCAGCAGAAGCAAGAGCTGGCAGGCATCACAAATCTGTCCGCATACATTCGGAAAATCGCCATTGACGGATATGTGATCCAGCTTCATTTCCCGGAACTGAAGGAGATGGTTTCCTTGCGGCAATCATTCCGCCCCGGTGAGATCACACCGGAGGAAGCAAATCGTCTGGGATGTGAGCTGGCCAAACGCTTCACAAAAGGCCGACACGCCTTTATTGTCTGCACTCATGTTGATAAAGCACACATCCATAACCATATCATTTGGAACTCCACTTCCTTGGATGCAGATCGGAAATTCCGCAACTTCTGGGGCAGCAGTAGAGCGATCCGCAGACTGAACGATACCATCTGTGTTCAGAACGGATATTCCATCGTTGCCGATCCCAAAAAACACAGCGGCAAATCCTACAACAAGTGGCTTGGCGATAAGAAGAAACTGTCCCACCGGGAGCGGATCTGCCTTGCCATCGATGATGCCCTGGCGCAGAATCCGAAATCATTTGAGGCATTACTGGAGCTGCTGAAGCAGGCCGGTTATCAAGTGAAAGATGGCAAGGTTCCGTCACTCCTGGGCGGCGATCAGAAGCGGTTTCTTCGCATGGATACCTTGGGAGAAGCATACTCCCCGGAAGCGCTTCGGGCAATTATTAAGGGCAGCTGGAGGCACATTCCAAAAACGAAATTGGCAGAGGTGGTCGGGGAAACCCCTGTCGAGAATCTGATTGATTTTGTCCAAGAGAAACTCACCCGAAAGAACAGCGCAGGCCGCAGCAAAATTCAATCCGTTTCCGATCTAAAGCGTCTTGCTTCCTCCTTGCTCTATCTGCAAGAAAATGGTCTGCTGGATCGTACCACGCTGGAGAAAAAAGTGGCAGAGGTATCGCAACAATTCAGCAAGCTCAATTCTCAAATCAAGCAGATCGAAGGTCAGCTTGACGAGAACGCAAAAATGCAGCAGCACATCATTGACTACAAGAAAACCCGTGATGTGTATATGGCATATCACAAAGCGGGTTATTCCAAAAAGTTTCTTTCGGAGCATGAATCTGACATCATCAAACATAAGGCGGCGAAGAAATTCTTCGATGATCGAGGAATGACAAAGTGGCCTAAGATCAAAAAACTTCGGGCGGATTTTGATGAGTTGGTCGCAAAGAAGCGAACACTAAATGCCGAACGAAAAAAGGTCGAGAAAGAAGTTCGAGAGCTTCAAATGGCACAGTATTTTGTTGATCGTGCGTATGGTGATGCAGAGAAAACGGAGAAAGAACGAAAGACGGTGCTGCGATAAGCAAACCGTCATCCAGCGATTTGAAAAATCGCGTAGCCGCAGGATTTATCCTGCGTCCAAGAACACAGTTTTGTGTTCTGCGGGGATTGGGGCGGAGCCTCAACAAGCAAAAGAATCACCCACTTCCGCTTCGGCGGAAATGGGTGATTTGGGGCGTTTGTATATACAAAGGCATTGCTTGCCACTACTGTATTCTCGATATAGAAAGAGCGGTGGCTTTGCCACCGCTCAAACTAATGTAATTTACTTCGCAGTTCTTCTCTTGCGTTCAATAAGTATGGCCACCAATCCAAGTGCGCATATGCACAGCATACCGGACCACAGCATGATATTGGAATCGTCGCCGGTTGCGGGAGTATCGGAAAGTACAGGGATTTCCTTGTCAGCTTCACCATAGGTCTTGCTGAGCGCATCTGCGGTAACGGTGATGTCCTTGGCATTGACGGTCAAGGTACCGTCTGCGAAGGTGATCTCATAATTGTTGGAGGTCACACCGCTGGGGGTAATCTTGTAAGTGCCTACATTGCCGAACTGCTCATAGTTGTAAGAATAAGTCAGTTCGCCGGCCAGATCCTCAATACTCTCGCTGCTGACAAAACCGGTTCCGGTCACACCACTTGCAGCAGGAACATCACCATAGGTAATGCTGTTGTTATTTGCGGTGATTGTCAGCTTGGCCTTTGCAATGCTCCAGTCAGCAGTTGCAGATCCCTCAAAGTTGCCATTGCAGGTAACTGTCAGGGTATAGTTGCCTCCTTACTTATTAAGAAAAATGGATCGTTATAACCGGATCACTTTCGAGCGGCGCAAAAATCGTCCCGGGATCCTGCGAAAACACCTCGGTAGAATCCTGCTGTGTTTTGACCGCTCCGTTCTGCGTCACACGGGATGAAGATTCCATCGTGACCGACGCGATATCGTCGGAAGTAAAGGTCGCCTCGGTGACGCCCTGCGCCCCTAACGCCGCCATCGTATCGTCGTGCCATTCCAGATGGCGGTCAAATGAAAATCTGACTTCTTTATCACCCGAAAGACTTCCAACAACGTTGGGCTTAACCGTACCTTCTGTTCCGCTTACATAGAAGGTAAGCTGCCCCTGCGACTCGCATTTGAGAGCGGTCTTACCACCTGTATCGGACGTTTTTTGGTATCCGCCCATGCTGTAAATGAGACTTTTGACTGCAGCAAGCCCCGGCAAAGGAATAATAGTATTCGCTGTTGACCGGAAGCCCCATTTCCGACGTTTTATCGCCGCGCGTTTTGATCTCTTTCATAACGTTGATAAACTCAGAATAAGAAGATCCGTCGCCGACGATGGGATCATCTTTGACGTTGTCGGACGACGTTTGCTCCCCTCCGAATAACGACCGGGAATCGCAGGAGCAAAGCGATAAAGTCATAAGTACCGCTAACGCCAAAGACAGAAATTTTTTTTGCAATTCGAAAATTGCAAGTGCAAGTTGGACACCCGCATGAATAAAAATTGTTCGGCGTAAGCCGGACTTGACTGCCATACAGCGAGCACGGCTGGCGCTGTCAAGGATGCCGCAGGCAAGGCGTAGCCGGTGCCTTGACAGGGTCAGCCGGGTTTGCTATCCACCGCATACACCCGGTCAAGGAACGAATCAAACAGTTCCTCCGGTGTTGCGTACCCCAACTTCTTTCTGGGGCGTGCGTTCAGCTCATCCGCGGCCGATAGAATATACTCAGCAGAGTAGTTCTGCATGGAAGCGCCCTTGGGAACGAAGGCTCGGAACAATCCGTTGTGGCGTTCATTTTGAGGCCGTTCCCATGAGGTGTAGGGATGGGCGAAGAACACCTCAGTGCCCCAGCTTTCGCACTGCGCAAAGTCTGCGAACTCAGCTCCATTGTCAACGGTAATGGTCTTGAATACCTGGGCAAAGCGGTCGCCATATTCCTCTTTGAGCATCTGCATGGCAGCCATAACAGCTTCGCTCGTCTTTCCCGGAATCAAGAAAGCTATGTAGCTTTCCGTCTTCTTTTCCAGAAGGGAGAACACAACAGCGTCCTTACCTGCACGCTTACCAACCACGGTATCGCCTTCCCAATGGCCTTCTTCCGTGCGCTGAGAAGCAATTTCAGGCCGCAAATCAATGCTTTTTCCGAAGTTTTTCTTGTTTTCCCGGGGTTTGGCAGACTGAGTGTGCTTCCGCTTTACAGCTTCCGGCAGCTCCATGATCCCAATGGGAAGATTGCCTGCCCACGCTTCATTATAGAGCGTGTGGGTACAGACCATCTCGTTGCCTGGAAACAGACCGTGGCGTTTTGCGTAGCCGGTGCAGGCATCCAGAGACCACTTGTGCTCTCTGACCTGAGCAGCAACCCAGGATACGAATGCTCCGCAGGAAAGCAGTTTGTGCGGTTTCCGGGAACGGAGCCGATTGGAACGGTATACAGCTTCACCGCGCTTGGCACTGTAGCCCGGAGCGCGACCCTTGCTCGACTTACGGGGCGGTGTGCCACGCCGCAGTTCGTTCCCGATCGTGGTAGGAGAACAGCCCAACTCTCTGGCAATGGCTCTGTTGGACAGTCCTTGCCGCTTCAGGGCTTGAATAGCGCCTCTTTCTTCTCGCTGAAGATGCTGTCCGCTCTTGCGTTCCGGCAGATCTGTGATATAATGACGGCAGTCCATAGTGATTGCCCTCCCTCGATAAATGTTGTGTGGTAACTACATTTTATCATGCGGGTATATCACTATGGATTTTTCTTTTATGTGTCCAACTTCATTTTACAATTAACCTTTTTTTTGCAATTTACAACCCTCCTCAATAGAAAGCAAACGGGGGCGGAACTTGTCCGCCACCGAAGTATTACGGTGTTTCGACGTCGGAGCCCGTATAAAGGTATCTTAAATGAAAACCCGCGTCAGCGTCCTTGACGTCGTTGTAAGCGATGGTCACGCCGTATTCTACCGATACGTCAAGCCCCTTGTCGCCGAAGCCGTAAACGTAGTGATAGCGCGGGTGCGAATCCTCGATCGGTTTCGGCGTGCGCCGTGTGACCCACGTTTCATCCTGGCAGAGATACGCCTTTTCGGCGATCTTCCTGATCGTGCTGCCTGCGGGCATGGCTTTCGTCTTTTGAGTTGCGCCGCTGCCTTTGACGTAAACGTCTTCCCAAACGCCGCCGGCGTTTTTCCCGATATAAGACTCCGTGACCTTGCCTTTTTTCATCACGACGTACCAAAAGGTGTTGCCCTTGCCGCCGAGTATCAGATCCACGTCGCCCCGGTACGCCTGATAAAACTCAAAGCCGCCGTTTTCCTCGACAAGTTTAATGAACTTTTCTTCAAACATGGCGTTCATCATTCGTGCATCAGTGCTTCCAGCTCGGCGTCGGATTTGGCGGAGAGCTCACCCTCGGCATAGAAGCGGGTCAGCAGGGTGGCGATCGCCTTTCCTTCGTAAGTGAAAACAAAATCGTAATAGCCGGGTTCGCATTCTTCCGGATGCAGATAGAAGCTGCCCCAGTACCACTCGTCGGGATTCTCCTCATCCTCGGGATAATGCAGATCGCAGTAGTTTGCAAAGTTCGGATCGAGATCGGAGAACTTGGCTGTGTTATAATACTCCTGATCGTCGCGGTGCTTCAGGATCCAGACGCGCAGACCGTAAGTCGCATCGGTATCCGGGTAGAATTCGACCCACTCGTTCAGTTCAAAAATGCAGCGCACGTCGGTCAGAGAGGACTCTTTTCCGTTGATGCCGTCGTGGCTGCCGACGCTCAGACCTTTGATGGTCACGCCGCGAAGGACGGACGGATCTCTGTCGTCAAGATTGATGATATTCATCTTGCCGGTGAGTTTAGCCGCCTCGGCGTTATTGCCGCTTTGCGTAGTGTTGTCGGCGCCTGATTCATTGCCGGACGGCTGATTGTCGCCGGTGCTGCTTGCGGGCGGGTTTGTGCCGGTGCTTCCGGGATCGTTGCCTTTGCAGGCTGCCAAGCTGACAATCAGCAAAGCAGAAAGCAGCAGACAGATGATGCGTTGTTTGTTAAACATAATAAGCCTCCTTCAAGATTGCTCTCGGAAGGATGATCGACTTGAGTCAAAGACTTTTGATTCATCCTCCGAGGCAGAATTATCCTCAGAGGTGTTGGATAAAATACCCCTTATAAGGGGTACCACAAGTGCTCTTGGAAGTCAATACCTTTTAGAAATAATCCTGTAAATCATCAATTAATCAGAAAAAGCACTTGACAAAACGCTTCATGCATAACTGCAGAAGAACCAAACCGGATATTGACGATGGCATCGGCACCCATGGCATTGGCTTCGTCCACCATCCGCTTGGTGGCGATCTGACGGGCCTCCACCAGCATTTCCGTATAGCCGGTGATCTCACCGCCCACCAATGTCTTCATGCCTGCCATTCTTGATAAGCGTGGTAGAGTTGGTCCAGGACGGTTTCGCAGTCGCTGTCGCCGGGGTCAAAGGGGTGTGCTTCGATATAGATTTTCAACCGCCGGGCGATATTATCCATTGTAGATCAGCTCCTCTCGGATGATTTCTTCCGCTCGGGCGGTGATGTTGTTCATGCACTGGGTCCAGCCCAGGGGATCGGCAGCTTTCAGTGCTTCGGTGATACCCTCTGCGGATTGTATTTGTGTGATCAGGGTTTCCATACGCTGCTGAGCCTGATCGTTCAGGTCGGCAAGGTATGTCCAGAGGTTTCCAGACAGAACCAGGTTGTTGAACCGGATGGGGCGGTGTTCCTTGAGATAGTCCCGGTGCATACGACCCCATTTGCCGATGGGCCGTGTTTCTTCCGGTAGCTTCAGATCCGGGATGAAGTAATCCCCGGATCGGATGTATAGAATATTCATGGTCAAGCCTCCTTTGCTTGTGTTGTACCATGATTTTACCGCTCCGGTTGGCGATTGTCGAACTTATCACAACAAAAAAATCTGCGCCTGCACTTCTTTCAAAATGCAGGCGCAGATTCAATATTTCACTAGGAAATGAACTGTCAATTCAGACCTCAAAAAAGCAAATGGTGTAAAAGTGGTGTAAATCGAAGGAGGCAAAACCGAAAAGTCGTTGCGGCTCTAAGAAAATCCCATTTGTGTTTTAATACTGCCGTGGCAGACGAATAAGATTTTTACCATTAGAAAACACCTCGCAATTTTGGGATATTATAGCACAAACCAGCGCAGATTGCAACGCGCGGGAACTATGGTGTTTCCGGGATTTCCGGTGCGGATGGTTCCCCTTTTCCATTTACTTTTTCGCAGGTGTATGTTATGATATTGTAAGTACTATTGCGATTTACAGGAGGAATTCCCATGAAGTATGATGTGATTATTATCGGTGCCGGTCCCGGCGGTATCTTCGCCGCTTACGAGCTGATGCAGAAGAAGCCCGAACTGAAGGTGGCTGTGTTTGAGGCAGGTCACGCCCTGAACAAGCGCCACTGCCCCATTGACGGCGAGAAGATCAAAACCTGTATCGGCTGCAAGAGCTGCTCCATCATGAGCGGTTTCGGCGGTGCCGGTGCTTTCTCCGACGGCAAGTACAACATCACCAACGACTTCGGCGGCACCCTCTACGAATACATCGGCAAGAAGCAGGCACTGGATCTGATGCACTATGTGGATGAGATCAACATGCGCTACGGCGGTGACGGCTGCAAGCTGTACTCCACCGCAGGCACCCGCTTCAAGACCCTGTGCATCCAGAATGACCTGCATCTGCTGGATGCCTCCGTGCGCCATCTGGGTACAGACATCAACTATATCGTTCTGGAGAATCTGTACGCTTATCTGGAAAACAAGGTGGAATTCTTCTTTGACACCCCCGTGGAGACGGTGGAGATTCTGGAAGGCGGCTACGCCGTCAAGTGCAAGGATGCCACCTACACCTGCGAAAAGTGCATCGTTTCCGTGGGCAGAAGCGGCAGCAAGTGGATGGAACGGGTCTGCAAGGAGCTGAATATCACCACCAAGTCCAATCGTGTGGATATCGGTGTCCGTGTGGAGCTGCCCGCAGCGGTGTTCTCCCATCTGACCGACGAGCTGTACGAAAGCAAGATCGTCTACCGCACCGAGAAGTACGGCGACAAGGTCCGTACCTTCTGCATGAACCCCAAGGGCGCTGTAGTCAACGAAAATACCAACGGCATCATCACCGTCAACGGTCACAGCTATGAAGACCCCGCCAAGCAGACCGACAATACCAACTTTGCCCTGCTGGTGGCCAAGCATTTCTCCGAGCCTTTCAAAGACTCCAATGGTTACGGCGAATCCATCGCCAAGCTCAGCAACATGCTGGGCGGCGGCGTTATTGTGCAGCGTTTCGGCGATCTGATCCGTGGCCGCCGCTCCACACCCAGCCGCATGACCGAGGCCTTCATCACCCCCACGCTGAACGCCACCCCCGGCGATCTGAGTCTGGTGCTGCCCAAGCGTATTCTGGACGGTATCATCGAAATGATCTACGCTCTGGACAAGGTAGCCCCCGGCACCGCCAACGATGACACCCTGCTCTACGGCGTGGAAGTCAAGTTCTACAACATGGAAGTACAGGTAAACGAACAGCTGGAGAGCTGCTACCCCGGTCTGTACATCATCGGCGACGGCAGCGGCATCACCCACTCCCTGTCCCATGCTTCCGCCAGCGGCGTCCATGTAGCAAGAGACATTGTGAAGTAAATAACAAACCAAACGGGCGCGTTGCAATTGCAACGCGCCTTCTTTCACGCCAAATTAAGCAAATTTTTAGCACACCATGCACGCCGGAAGGCTGTGCGATAAACTGGCGCTGAACAAAGAAAAAGGGTGTGTTTTGCAACACACCCTTTTCATCATTCGATTAGTCTTCCACCACGGTGACCAGGAACTCGCAGTAGGGATCGCCATTGGCGCAGCACTTGGTCTCCACGACCTCGCAGCGCTTGCCCATAGCGGCGCCGAAACAGCCGGCAGCGGTACCTGCCTCGTAGGCACAGATCTTCATGCCGATGTTGGGAACACCGTAGCAGTCCGCGCACTCATAGTGACGGTAGATGGCATGCTTGTCATCTGCCTCCACCACCTCTTCGATGGCGTACTTGTCACGGACGGCCAGAGGCGCGTTGTTCTTCATGATCTCAGGCAGGGTATAGCCGCCCATCTGGTCAGCCATGACCAGCTCACCGATCATTCTGGACACCTCGTACTCCAGCTTCAGCAGTTCGGGGAACAGCAGGAAAGTCAGAGTCTGGCGCTCTCTCATGTAGAAAATCTGCATCTCGTTGCCCAGGGTGGGACGGATGGATTCGTTGTTCAGATACTTGCCGTAAGCCTCACCGAAGGCCTTGCTCAGCTCGGGATGGGCTGCCAGCTTGTCACGCATCTGCTGGATGGTCTCATCATCAAAGTTCAGAGAAGCCAGCTGTCTGCGGATCTCGGCGATTCTTTCGCCGACGGACTTGTTCATCTCGCTCATTGTAAAATCCTTTCCGGTGAAACCTTATTCACCCTTCTGATAATAGTGGACACCTTCCATTGCGGGGGCCTTGCTCTTGTTTCTTGCGAACAGCAGCACCAGAATGGTGACGACATAGGGCAGCATCTGCACCAGCTGGGGCGGAATGCTGACACCCTGCAGACGCAGCTGCAGGCTCTGGGCAACACCGTAGATCAGACCGCAGGCAGCCACACCGATGGGATGCCAGCCGCCCAGAATGACCATGGACAGGGCGATATAGCCACGGCCTGCCACCATTTCCTTACTGAACATATTGATGTCGCCAACGGACAGGTAAGCACCGCCCAGGGCTGCCAGCATGCCGCTGACCATCAGAGACAGGTACTGGTACTTGTAGACCTTGATGCCCATGGAGCCGGCCATGAAGGGGTTTTCACCGATGACACGGACACGCAGACCCACGGGGGTACGGTACAGCACCACCCACAGCAGGATGACGCACAGCACCAGAATGTAGAACAGGGGAGAAATATTGCCGATCAGCTGACCGATGATGGGGATCTTGTTCAGCACGGGAACACTGACGATGCCAAGGCCCGCGACTTCAGAGGATTTGCCTCTGGTTCCCCAGATCATTTGCAGCAGCACAATGGTCAGACCACTGGCAAGAATGTTCACCGCCACGCCGGCCAGCATATGCTCACACTTGAAGCCGATGGCGAAAACAGCCATAATCAGGCCCACCACAGCACCGGCTGCCATTGCGAACAGCAGGCCCAGCCAGGCGCTGCCGGTCACATAGGAGCCGACAACAGCGAAGAAGCTGCCGAAAAGCATCATGCCTTCCAGACCCATGTTGATGATACCGGCGCGTTCAGCCAGCATACCGGCCAGGGCAGCAAAAGCGATGGGAATGGTCAGGCGGATGGCGCCTGCCAGCAAACTCAGTACAAAGTCCATTTATGCTGCCTCCTTTTTTGCTTTTCTCTGCTTCATGCGCTTCTGCACGTAGCGGATGATGCCGGGGGTGGAAACGAACAGGATGACCAGTGCCTGCAGAACCTGAATGAACTCGCCGGGGATCTTGGTGGAGCGGTTCATACCGGTGGAGCCGTTTCTCAGAGAACCGAACAGCAGGGCTGCCAGGACGGTGCCGAAGGGATTGTTGCGGCCCATGGTGGCGATGGCGATACCGTCAAAGCCGTAGCCGCTGGTCATGCTGGAGATGTAGTAGCCGTGAACACCCATGACTTCACCGGCGCCGCCGATGCCTGCCAGAGCGCCGCTCATGAACATGGCCAGCAGGATATATTTCTTGCGGTTGATGCCCGCTGCTTCCGCGGCGTTAGGGTTGCTGCCCACCGCCCGCAGCTCATAGCCCATGCGGGTCTTCTTCAGCATGTACCACAGCAGAACTGCCATGGCCAGCGCCAGGAAGATACCGGTGTACAGACGGGTGTGGGGAACCATGGTGGTGAAGGCAGCGGATTCCTGGATCTTTTCGGTGCGGACCACCAGGCCGTCTGCCCGGAAGGGATAGTTGACCAGATACTCCACCAGATACTGTGCGATGTAGTTGAGCATGATGGTCAGAATAACTTCATTGATGTGCAGGATGTTCTTCAGGGTCGCTGCCAGCACTGCCCACAGGCCGCCGGCCAGAGACGCCACCAGAATACACAGAGGAATGTGGATAATGGAAGGAACACCCACCAGATAAGTACCCACCAGAGCGGCGGGCAGAGCGCCGATAATCATCTGGCCCTCAATACCGATGTTGAACACGCCGACCTTGGCGGCGATTGCCATGGCAAGACCGGAGAAAATCAGAGGAATGGAGGTACCCAGGGTCTGGGCCAGATTGTAGCCACTGCCGAAAGCACCGTTCAGCAGGGCGCCGTAGGCCTCCAGAGGAGAGTAACCCGCGATCAGAATCACGACAGAAGAAATAAGCAGGGAAAGCACCAGCGCCAGCAGTGACAGCAGAATGTCACTCTTGACGATGAAATCTTTCGCTTTTTTTACCATATTCATGCGTTGAACTCCTTATCTCTTGTATGTCCCAGCATGTATTCGCCGAGGCTGGTGTCGGTGAACTCTGCTGCAGGCTTACGGGTCACGATCTCGCCTTCATAAAGGACCGCGATCTCATCAGACACTTTGACGATCTCGTCCAGGTCGGCGGAGATCAGAATCACGGCCGCGCCTTCGTCACGAAGGCGGATCAGCTGGGAGTGAATATATTCAATCGCGCCGATGTCAACGCCACGGGTGGGCTGAGCAGCCAGCACAATGCCGGTGTGATGCTTCAGCACACGGCCGATGATGACCTTCTGCTGGTTGCCGCCGGAGAGGGAGGCAGTCAGCTGGTCGATATTGTCGCAGCGGATGTCGTATTCTTCCACTGCGCTTTCGCTGGCGGCGCGGATGGCTTCGATGTTCAGCAGCAGTCCGTTTTTGCAGTATTCGGGTCTGGTATGGTAACCCAGAACCATGTTTTCCCAGTTGGTGAAGCTCTTGACGTAGCCACGCTTGCCGCGATCCTCGGGGATCGTGCCAACGTAGTCCAGCATCTTTCTGGCATTGGCACCGGTCACGTCTGTTCCGTTTACGGTGACATGGCCTTCGTAGGTATTGCAGATACCGGTCAGCACGTCGATCAGTTCGGTCTGACCGTTGCCTTCCACGCCAGCAATGCCCAGAATCTCGCCGCCGCGGACGGTCAGCGTCACATTCTTCAGTGCCTTCTTGCTGCCCTTGCGCAGGGTGATGTTGGAAAGCTTCAGCTTTTCGGGACGGTTTTCTTTCAGGGGCTGCTTGTCTACAGAGAAGGAAACAACACGACCGACCATCAGTTCTGCCAGTTTCTGCTCATTCACTTCGGTGATGGGCAGGGTGGTGATCATCTGGCCTCTGCGCAGAACGCTGATGGTATCCGCAATTGCCATGGTCTCCTTCAGCTTGTGGGTAATGATGATGATGGTCTTGCCATCTTCCTTCAGTCCTCTCAGAATCACAAAGAGGTCATCCACTTCCTGGGGGGTCAGCACCGCGGTGGGCTCGTCCAGAATGAGGATGGAGGACTGGTTGTACAGAGCTTTCAGAATCTCCACGCGCTGCTTTACGCCCACGGACAGATTCTCGACCAGCTCTCTGGGGTCGATCTGCAAATGATACTTTTCGGAAATCGCGCCGATTTCCTCAAAAGCCTTTTCACGGTCGAAGAAGATACCCTTGCGGGGTTCGTTGCCCAGCACAATGTTCTCCGCAACCGTAATGGAATCCACCAGCATAAAATGCTGATGCACCATAGCGATGCCCTGATGGATCGCATCCATGGGAGAAGAGATGGTAACATGCTTCTCGTTAATACGGATTCTGCCGCTGTCAGCTTTACGCAGTCCGTACAGAATATTCATGAGGGTCGATTTACCGGCACCATTTTCGCCCAGCAAGGAGTGGATCTCACCCTGCTTTACGCGAAAACAAACTTTATCGTTGACAACACGCTTATAAGTTTTGGTGATATCAAGCATTTCTACTGCGTACATGGCTTCCTCCGTTTACAGGTCAAAGAAATACAAGAAAAGATGCAAGACGCAAATCTCAAAATCTGCATCCGGCATCTTTTCATTTGAAGGCAACCTCTACCCCCCGTTGGGGGGCAGAGGTGCCAAATAGTTTACCTTACTTGCCCAGTTCCTCGTAAGTGCTGGGAACAATGATTTCGCCCTTGATGATTGCTTCTCTTGCAACCTCAGCAGCGTCCAGGATAGCCTGGTCGATGACGACCTCGGAACCCTCGGTAGCATAGGTCAGAGCAGCCTCAGCCAGACCCTCAGTTCTGGAACCGCCCTTCAGGGTGCCTTCCATTGCAGCAGCGATACCATTGCTGATGGTAGCGTTGCACAGACGGATACCGGAAACCATGATAACAGCGGGCTTGATGGGGCACTGGTTGACGTCGGAGCCGATAGCCAGGAAGCCGCCCTCTTCAGCTGCGTTGAAAACGCCCAGACCGGAACCGCCTGCTGCAGCGTAAACGATGTCAGCGCCGCTGTCGTGCAGAGCCAGAGCCAGCTCCTTAGCGGTGGAGGTGTCGGAGAAAGAGCCGACAGCCTTTACTTCGATCTGAACGTCGGGGTTAGCAGCGTAAGCACCAGCCATGAAGCCGGAGGAGAAAACGACCAGGGAGGGGATGTCCATACCCAGGACGATACCCAGCTTGTTGGTCTTGGTGGACAGAGCAGCGATGGTGCCCAGCAGGTATGCCTTCTCGTTGTCACGGTAGGTGACGCTGGTGACATTCTCCAGACCCTCAATTGCGCCGTCGACGAACAGGTACTTCTGCTCGGGGAACTCAGCAGCAACCTTGCCCATAGCCTCGATTGCGTCGAAGCCAGCGCCGATGATCAGGTCGTACTTCTTGGAAGCGGACAGGTCGGTGAAGTGGCCTTCGAACTCAGCAACTTCGGTGGGCTCGATCAGCTGGTACTCAATGCCGTACTTTGCCTTGGCATCGTCCACGCCAGCCTTCAGGCTGTCGTTGAAGCCGCCGTCGCCCAGGCCGCCGACACCGATGACCAGAGCTACCTGGAATGCGTCTGCGTTTGCATCAGTCTTGGGTGCGCCGCACGCAACCATGGACAGAGCCATGACGACGACCAGAACAATTGCAATCAGTTTCTTCATGTTGATTATTCCTCCTAAAATTATTACCTTATGAAAAATAGATTGTTCTATGATGAACCGGAATTACTTGTTGTGCTCGCCGATGTTGGTGCCAACCAGATTGTCATCGCACTGGCAGGTGATCTTGGCAGGATCGATGGCAGCCATGGCACGGATCATGAACAGGCCGGTCTTGGGGGCGGTATCCTCGTAGATGGCGTGGATGGTCTGCTCCCAGTTGGGGTTGATGCCTTCGGCGTAGTTGCTGATCAGATAGATGGATGCGTAGTGTGCGCCGATGGCTCTTGCCAGAGCGGCTTCGGGCATCATGGTCTGGCCACAGATGTCACAGTGGGCATCGTAGTAAGCACGGACTTCCGCGGCGGTCTCGAAACGGGGGCCCTCGGAAACGGCGTAGATACCGGTGCGGAACACACGGTTGAAGACCTTAGAAGCCTCCTCCACCAGGATCTTGTGCAGATCGGGGCAGACGATGTCACGCATACGGGTGATCAGAGGATTGAAGTCCTCCAGATAGGAGATGCGCTTGGTGTAGTCAATGAAATCAGTGGGGGCAATGAAGTCACCGGGTTCCAGCAGAGGATTGATACCGCCGCCGCTGCCGTCAGCCAGGATGTACTTGACGCCGGCCTGCTTCAGCACCCAGAACAGGCGCTCGCTGGGGGTGTCGTTGCGGGGGGACAGGTGTGCCCAGCCATGGAAGGGGCAGTACAGGACCTGTCTGGTCTTGTGGTCAGCCGTGACAGAGGCATCCAGCTCGTAGAGCTTCATGGGAACGGTGGTGCCGTAGGGAGTTTCAAACTCCATGCCGGTCTTCAGAACGGTCAGACCTTCGAAATTGACGTCCTCGGGGAACTCGCAGCCCCAGGTGCCGGAGCCGCCGATATGGCAATACAGTACCTTGGGAATCTCGTTGCAAATCATTGCTTTTCCTCCTGAAATTGATATTCTTCGCAAGAAAACAGTTCATTTGCATTTTAACTCATTTTTCAGGAAATTTCAATGAGAAATAACAGATTTCAAAAGTTTTTCTTTTTAATACAATTGCCACGCTTCCAGATTCTGTTTTTTATTCAAAATGCTTTCTCCGAACCTTTCGGACGGTGTTTTCCCCAATCGGAATCCGCAAATTCGCGACATTTTTTCTATCTTCGTGGACACAATCGGAGATTCCGCCACCTCCCCGCACGGGGGGAGACTTTGGGACAGTGCGGGCGCAGGCTTTCATGTCTGACGTATTCAGTCGGAGCGTTTACAAGAAAAAATCACCCCAACCGGTGCGGTTGGGGTGATTCGTGTCTTTTCAGTTTTCGCCTTTCTGGGCCAGCACCACAACGAATTTGCCGTTATCCGTGTGGTAGGCGCAGGTGACCAATGTCACCAGCTGGGTGCCGAATTCCGGCGTAACGCCCGTATCATACAGCGCCTTCTTCTTAAAATTTGCAATGGCATCGTCATAAGCCGCCGCGTCTTCCAGTTCGATCACATTGTAGAACTTGAAGCAGGTGTCGGTGCTGCTGTACACCTGATCGTAGAATGCGGCAACCACCTCGTACTCCCCTTCTTCATAGAGCGTATCGAAGTTGACAGTCTGATGGGTTTCCCAGAACTTTTTGTTCTCGTACTTCATGATTCCCTTGAACATGCTACCGTCGATCATATTGTGACCGTAGAGGATGTAGTTTTCGCTGTCGGCCGTGCAGCGCACATCCATATAAGGTGTGCCGCCGTAGAAATACTTGCCGTTAAAGTCCGTGTGCAAGTATTTCTCCAGTTCATCGGGCGCGTGCATGACGGGATAATCGATCTTTGTATCATCGATCTTCACCCAGCCGAAGAGATCGGAATTCTTCTCATAAAGCTCCGCATACCGGGCCAGCATCTGCGGCTCCGTTACGGGAGGTTCTGTGGCAGGGATCGTCTCCTGCGGCTGCACCGGGGCAGGAAGGGTGGGTGCCGGTTCGGTTGCCACCGGACGTGCAGTGTTTGCCAGTTCCTGATACATCTTCTGGGCCCGCAGGGAGTTGCCCAGACGGATCATTCCCACAACAATGAGGATGTACAGTGCCGCAATCAACAGCCATAATAACCACGCGAAGGGCGCTCTGCGGGCATATTTCCCGTGTTTATGTTTCTTATTCATAGCTTGCCGCTTGTCAGCAGATTAAGATATAGAACCTTGCGGTGTTGCTTAATATATCTCAAGTGTCGCTGTCCCCATAAGCCGATAGACTGTTCTTCTTCATCGGAAAAGAGTGATCGAAGATAGACCTATTAATGAACATATGGGAATTATCCAACATCAGGAAGGTGTGGATCTGCTTCCCTCTAACATTGAACTGTCTGGTCTCGAAATCAGTCTCTTTAATGTAATGAGCCGAGAATTCATTTTAAAAGGATACGTCGATGAGATCCGGAAGAATTACGACTATATCTTAATCGACTGCATGCCTTCTTTGGGAATGATGACGGTCAACTCGCTGGTTGCCGCTGACAGCGTAATCATTCCATCACAGCCGAACTTCTTGTCAACAAAGGGCCTGAATTTGCTGATGCATTCTATTTCCAAGGTGAAACGGCAAATCAATCCCCGGTTGAGTATTGATGGCATTTTGCTGACCATGGTAGATAGCCGCACAAACAACGCAAAGGATATTATTTCTTCTTTGCGTTCTGCAATGGGATCAAATATCCGAGTTTTCGATACAGAGATCCCCCATTCTGTTCGTGCCGCTGAAGCTAGCTTGGTTGGTAAAAGCATCTTCTCGCATGATAAGAATGGTAAGGTCGCAGCGGCGTATGAAAATCTGACAAAGGAGGTAAGTGACATTGGCAGAACGTCCCAAACTCGATCTGGGCCTGACTGGGTACGATGAACTTTTCATGACGGACTCCGAACGGCAACAGAACAAACTGCCACGCATTCATGATGTTCCTCTGGAACTGATCGACGACTTTCCCGGGCATCCCTTTAAAGTCCGGATGGTACTACACATATGTGTTCTATGGATGAGTTTATTAACTGAATAACATTTTGCGCCCCTACCTGTTATGGTGGGGGCCTTTTCTATGAAAGGAGGAATATTAGGAAAGATGAAAAAAGTCTTTTCATTGATTCTGGTGCTTGCCTTGATGGTTTCCATGATGCCTGCGGTATATGCTGCGGAGATAACCGACGCGGCTCCTCCGGCAGAAGAAGCGACACAACCAGTGGAAAGCACCGAATCTGCACCTACTACCGAAAATCAAGATCCCCCCGAAGCTACAGAACCTCCAAGCGAAGAGATGAATGTTACTGAGGCAACGGAGACACCGGAAACATCTGAAGTGACTGAACCTTCAGATGCACCTGAAGAGGTAGAAGCAACTGAGGCAACCGAAACAACGGAAGCTACAGAAGCGACCGAACCAGAGGTAAATGAAGATCCTATGATGAGCCAGGCGCTTATTGATTCTGGTTTTGTAACAGATCAGATTCAAAAGAAGCAAGTCGGCATCGAAGATCCGGGCGACTTCGGAATTTCAACCTTCCGTGTTCAGAAGATGGCCACTCTCCGAAATTGTGATGCGATGGACTTCATTTGTAAGGACGGTACACGCCAAGGTTTCCACTATGCTGATGAAGACGGAAAAGCCCCTTGGGACTATATGAATATGATCTACTGTCTGGAAAGCAACAAATCTTTTAGTGTTGGCAGTGGTCATGCTGGCGTTGGTGAACTTCCCTTTGACGGAAGCGGATCTGTACAGGGCGAAAAAGTTTGGTATAAACTTAGTGCTGACCAAAGGGTTGCCATTGGCTTGATTCTGCTTTACGGTGCACCTACAAAGCTTTGGGATGAGAGTTGGGGTATTAATACTTCTGGTCTCGACATGCATGCCCCAACCAAAAAGGAAAAGCGAAAGGCAGACCGTGAGGCAAGATAAACTCTCCAAGCAGAACATCATTCTGTACGTTTGCGGCGCATTCATTGTTGCGTGGCTTGCGCTTCTCATTGCACCCTGTATGGGTACGCTAGCTAAAGGAGGTGCATCATGCCTGACATTAAAACACGAGAACACGTGAAAAACGTCAAGGTCATTGACAAGGCTGCTGTTGCTGGCGAACGTATGCGAACTGCTTTTGTTCGCACCAAGGACCAGACTCAAAACCTGATGGATGATGGTCAGGCGTCTCCGCATGAATATGCTGAGGATCAGATCCGATATGCAGCAGAAGACGTTGTTCACGATGTGGGGCACGAGGTCAAGCGCGGCACCAAGAAGGCTGTGGACAAAGCCAAAGAGGCTCACCGGCAACAGAAAGAGGCTAAGCGTGCTGCGGAAAAGGCAAAAGAAACCACCCAGGAAGCTGCCAAACAAACCACAGACACTGTTAAGCAAACTACCAACCAGGTTAAGAACACGACAGAACAGGTCAAACAAGTGGAGCGCGGATCTACCCGCGTAAGGCGTGCTCAGAACCGGACGATCAAGACCACGAAGCAGTCTACTAAGACCATCAAGCAAACGGCTAAGTCCACCGGACAGGCTACAGCAAAAACTGCCAAGGGCACAATCAAGACTGCAGAAAAAGGCGTCAAAACAGCACAACAGACTTCAAAGGCTGCTGTCAAAACTGCAGAAGCTACGGCTAAGGCTACGAAGGCTGCCGCAGAAGCCACTGCCAAGGCTGCTAAGGCCGCTGCCCACGCAGCGAAGGTCGCAGCCAAGGCAATTGTCGCAGCGGCCAAAGTTGCGGCAAAAGCAATCGCCGCAGCTGCTAAAGCCATTGCTGCAGCCATCAAGGGACTGGTTGCTGCCATTGCTGCCGGTGGGTGGGTTGCTGTCGTGATCATCGTTGTGATTTGTTTGATCGGCGCATTGATTGCGTGCTTCGGCATCTTCTTCTCTAGCGAAGATACGGGTAGTGCAAAAACGATGCAAATGGTTGTACAGGAAGTGAACCAGGAATACCAGGAACAGCTTGATAGCATCAAGTCGTCTGTGACTTATGATACTTTGGAGATGTCCGGGTCGATGGCTGTTTGGCCAGAAGTTTTGTCTGTCTATTCTGTAAAGGTCACATCTGACCCAGATAACCCGCAGGAAGTTGCAACGATTACTGACGAGAAAGAGCAGATCCTCCGGGATATCTTCTGGGAGATGAATGAGATATCCTACACCACTTCAACCGAAGAAGTAACCGAGATTGTTGAAACGGATGATGGCGAAGGTAATATCATTGAAGAAGAAATAGTCGTCACAAAGACGACTCTGCACATCGTTGTTACTCACAAAACTGCCGATGAGATGGCGTCTCAATATAGCTTCAATGCGGACCAACAGGAACACCTGGATGCCTTGCTGGAAGAAGGAACTGCAAGTATGTGGGCCTCTGTTCTGTATGGTGTCTATGGAGAGGATGATCAGATCGTCGCTGTAGCGATCTCACAGATCGGCAACGTCGGTGGCATGCCTTACTGGAGTTGGTATGGTTTCGGATCGCGTGTTGCATGGTGCGCTTGCTTTGTTAGCTGGTGCGCTAACGAGTGTGGCTATATCGACATCGGCGTTATTCCCAAATTCGCCGGATGTGTCAACGGCGTCAACTGGTTTAAGACGCGTGGCCAGTGGGCTGATAGAAGCTTCGAACCGGCACCTGGCATGATTATTTTCTTTGACTGGGATTCTCCTAATGGCGAGTCCGGCCCTCAGGATGGTCTGTCTGACCACGTTGGTATCGTAGAAAAGGTCGAGAATGGCCGAGTCTACACCATCGAAGGCAACACAAGTGACAGCTGCGCAAGACGCAGCTATCCCCTTGGATACTATGAAATCTTGGGATATGGTATCCCGGCATATTAATTGAACTTAACCCCCTACACTATGCTATAATTAGCATAGTGTAGGGGGTTTTTCTTATAGATAAATGCTAAAATATATTGGCGAATGCGAGGAATGCTATCGGTTGCTTACCTGCATGATGGCGCTGATGTCTGTTACGGATCATATGGGACAGGCCCTGGGTAAGCGGATCCCGGAGCGGCAGAAGCGCTCCGCGAAGATCAAGCTGACTGTCGATGGGGACCAATCGTCCATGGATCCGGGCGGCACGTCCGGCAGAAGCTGGTCCTTCGCGCCGCCGTCTATGGACGGCATCGGAGGGGACCGGAAGGAAAACGCCCGGACGCGGGTAATCGAGGATCTCAACAACAGCCGGACTTTTTTGGAATATGATCCGGAGAAGCGGCTGCTGACCATTCAGGTGGATGGGACGGACGGAGCCGCGCCAAAGGGATTCCTGCGGTTTGAAGATGGAACCATGGGGAAAATCGCCTTTGAGGAGGCGGCGTATCTGTACCGGGCCCAGATCGGCAATCTGGAAGATGGGGAATACCGGCTTATTCTGGAGAAGGAGAAAACCGCTGGGGGCGGTGCTTCCGGAGCGCTGGAAAAGGCGCGGGCGGAGCTGATCCGGGAACTGGAAAGTCAGGAAAATCGATCTCTTGAGGAATAAATCCAGATAAAAAGCCTGGCGTCTGATTTTGGACGCCAGGCTCTTTTCGTGTGGGATTCCCCGGCGCGTGCCGCGGTTACGCGGGGGTCAGACTGCCGCCGCGGGGGTAGGAAGCATTTTCCGGATCGCGTCCCCGGACAGCGTTCCGCTTTGGCAGAGCATATCGGAAAGCGTCAGAAGCGCGTCACGGTATTGCTCCAATGTGGCGGTGGCGGTGCGATCCGCCTCCCGCAGCAGGTCCATGGGTGTGGTAACACCATACTCGCCCACGGCAAGATCATTGACCATTTGCTGGGCCAGCGCCTTGGCCTGGGCCATATCGGACGCGCAGCCGGTTGAGTGCTCCTGGAACACAATCCGCTCCGCGTTTCGGCCGCCAAAGGAGATCGCGAGCATCGCTTTGAGATTGCTTTCCGTCACGCCGTCGTAATTCCGGTCAAACGCGGTCCTTCCCGAAGAATCGGCGTTGGCGTTGATGGAGATTCCGACAATTTTTCGCTGCGGGTAAAGCACGCAGGATACCAGCGCGTGGCCGATTTCATGGACCGCGATCCGGCGCTGCTGCTGGGATGTCCGGCAGTCGCCGATATCCAGATTCTGTCCGGCGGCGGAGATGCTGGCAATGTCCCGGATCTCCGGGATATCCTCGGCGGTTATGTCGTTGAACTGCTTGGAATAATTTCGGAAGGAACGGTTGCTGATCGTCATGTCGATCACCCGGTCCACAAAGCGGCCGTTGCCGAAGTTTTCCATTACGGAGAAATAGGACATGACTTTGTGCACTTTCTCCTTCGCGTTTGCCGCGACAGAGAACTTCTGCTGCTCCATTTTCATGAAAAACATTTGGGTCAGTTCCTCCGGGGAATAGTCCGGGAAATGGAAGGTAAAGCCGATCCGGGAGGAGATTCCCGGGTTTGCCTTCTGGAAGATGCCCATTTCTTCCTGGTATCCGGCAAAGACGACCACGAGTCTGTCCTTGTGCTCTTCCATGGCGGTAATCAGGGTTTCAATGGCTTCGGTGCTAAAATCCTTGGTGTTCTCTCCCTTGTAAAGGGAATATGCCTCGTCAATAAAGAGAACGCCGTTGAGCGCTTTGGTGATCATCTTGTTTGTTTTCTGCGCGGTGCCTCCAATGACCTCGGAAACCAGGTCCTTTCTTTCCGCGACCACCAGCTTGTTGGTTTTCAGGATCCCGATATGATACAGACAATCGGCAATTTTCTTGGCGACGGTTGTTTTGCCGGTGCCTGGATTGCCGGTGAACATCATGTGCATATTGGGGACAGGAACGGACAGATCCTGCTCTTTCAGGAATTTGATGTACTTGATCCGTGACTCGAATTTGACAAGCTCGCGCTTTACGCTCTCGAGGCCGATCATGGAATCCAGATTGGTATGAATGGGAATCGGCATGGTCGCACGGATATCCTCGGCGGTGATCACACGCTCCTCCCGTTCCTGGTCGGCCCACCGGGACTTCAGCTGCTGATAGATGTTCGCCACAGTCCGCGCGTTTCCGAAGTTTTCTTCCGTTTTTGCCAGGGCCAGCCGTTCCAGCATGATGCCATAAGCGCCTTTTTCCAGCGTCATGTTCTCTTTGGCGGCCAGATTCAGGAAAATCTGCAGCAGTTCTTCGGTGGAATAGTCCTCGAATTTGAATCGATAGGGAACCCTGCTGTCCAATCCGGGATTTGACTTGAGCAGCTGCTGGATCTCCTCTTCATATCCCGCGAAAATTACGGAAAGATTGTCAGGATGCTTTTCCATCTCCTGGAGAAGCACTTCCAGGCACTGCTTCTGGGGGGAAGAGGACTCCGACGAGCTGGGGATCAGGAAATAGGCTTCATCGATGAACAGAACGCCGCCCTGGGCTTCGTTGATCTTTTCCTGCATCAGCTGGCCGGATTCGCCCTTGTAAATGCTGACCACGTCCGTCGGGGCGACAACGACAATTTTGTTGCGTCGGATGAGCCCCATGGAAAACAGCAGCTCCGCGGTCAAATTCGCGACGGTTGTTTTGCCGGTTCCGGGGTTGCCGACAAAGGCGAAATGCAGGCGCTGCTTATTCTTGTTAAACGTATCCGCGCTGAGCTTATACAGATTGTGGAATTCCTTCTTGACCTGATCCAGGCCGACGAGCCGGTTGAGCTGCTCGCTGATGGCTTCGTAGGAGCGGGGCTTCCGGTAGAACGGGATGCATCTGTCACTGATCACACCGTTATTTTCAAAGGTGTAATAACTGACGAGAATTCTGTTTAACAGATCCTGAACAAAGCTGCTGTCTTTCAAATCGGCGGAGGGATATATTTTCTTGATATATTTTTCCAATTCCTCGCGGAAGGGCAGGGTGGTTTTAAGCTGCTCACGCTGGATGCCGCTGAGGGTATCCTGAATGACCTCCTCGACGGTCATGGGGCGGAGAATGATCCGATGGGCGAAGAAGCGGTAGTAAAGATGGTCATCCTGACGCAGATAATCCACAAACTCCTTTGAGCCCGCAGCCAGCACGGTACAGTCGGGGACGAGATCGGACAGCTTCTGAACCGTGCGCCACAGGGTATCCTTCCTCTGTTTTTTCAGCTGAAGATTTGCCCGGATGGAGGAAGAGACGATCGCGACCGTATCTTTCGCGATCCCTTCACACTTACGGATCGCAAGCATGGAGCATTTCAGGGGGAAATCCTCGGGGATTTTATCGTCGAGCTGCTGCTCTGTGAGTGTGACGGTCTTTGTTTTCAGCGCGCCAAGCGTGCTCGGCGCCTTCTCAAGCTCGGAGATGAACAATGCCGCTTCGTTGTCGTTCTCACATTGCAGGAGCAGATGATAGCGCAGCTCTCTCCTGTGCTTTTTCCAATAGCTTGCTTTGAAAATCAGAAAATTCCGCAGCTCACGATAAGACAGGTCGGAAAGCCTGAAGCTGTCGAAATTGGCAAGGAGCGTGTCTACCCGCGCTTCCAGCGCCAGCTGCTCTTCTGATTTCGGGGCGTTTTCCTTGCTGGGCGCGCCTTTTTCCAGGAAAGAGCAGTTTGAAACTGCCCAGGCCTTTGAAATCATTTTGGGTCCCGCGGACTCGAACGTGGCTTCGATGTATTTTCCGACGCTGACCACCGTTCCTGTTCCGTAAGTCGGGTGACAGATGATGTCACCGGATTTTATCCTGATATCCATAATTCCCTCCATTGGTAAGTGATGACCTGTCTGGCTCCTGCGGTATTTTTCTATCCTGGATGATCTGTATTTCTGTGTGGAAACAGAGATGATTTTTTCATTTTATGGGAAAGCATGTCAAAAGTCAAGAAAGGGAGGACGCGCCGCCGCGCAGCTCCTTTTGCGTCAGCGTGATAAAAGAGGACCCTTGATCCGGGGGATCAAGGGCCTTTTGGGGTCTGGATCGCTTGTCACTGCCGGTGCTTCTGATACAGCCCGGGCAGGATCTCCGTCAGGTTCCGATACTCTACACAGCAGTGTTCGGCCATACCCCGGGCCATGCTTGGGGTCATGACGAATTTCCGCAGCAGCGGATGCATGGTCTTGCCCAGCCAGAAGCGGCTGATGAGAAACAGACCCTCGCCGGTCTGCCTGTAGATGTGGGCCATTTCCGTGTGGGGAATGAGGCCGCCCATGGCGCTGACATGGCCGCAGACGATGGTGGCAATATTTCCCCGCTCCATGGCTTCCTTCGTGAAGCCGAAGGACTCCGGGGTGATGAAATCAATTCGCAGGGGCATGGCGGCACCGCCGATCCGCTCCACCGGGCACTGGGAATTGGGCCGGAAGGGGGGCATGGTGGGATGCTCGAAATAGGAACGGTCTTTTTTGTGATATCGGATGGAGATGTGGTCCCCGGGGAACCAGACCCGATAGCGCAGGTCCTCCTGGCAGTGCCACCAGAACCACCAGTCGATCATCTCTTTGGTGATCCCGGGCATGGGGCAGGTCATGGGCACCAGCCAGCTCCCGTCCGGGAATTGGGTGTATCCCACCTCCTGCTGCAGCGTGTCGGACTCCAGGACCGCGTTACAGTTGTTCAGATAGGTGGGAGTGATGGCGGGATGGTCCAGCCGCTTCCGGATCTCCCCGGGAATGGCGGGCAGGGGCTTTTTCAGCAGTTCTTTCATGAGGATCCCTCCTTTTTCCTGATTGTATCACAGTGCGGCTTATGGTACAATCGTATCAGAAAATTCTGGTTCACAGGAGGGGAACTATGTACCACATCTCTGACGACATCCGGGCCAGGAGGTCGGCCCGGCGGATCTGCGACGCCGTATTGGAGGAGTCCAGGCGGAAGCCCTTCGCCGACGTCTCCATCTCTGACCTGAATAAAGCATATGGCATCAGCCGCACCACCTTTTACCGGCTCTTCGACAACACGGTGGATGTGCTGGAATACGCCTGCGACCAGATGGGTTGGGCCATTCTCCTGGATCTGGCGGGCGGGTCCGTGAAAGAGCTGGCCATCGGCGCCATCTCCGCCCTGGGGGACCGGCGGGAATTCATCGAGCTGCTGTACCGGAGCGGGCACATGGATATTTTCCTGCGGGTCCAGGAGCGGTATCTTCCTGTCAGCAGGCTGGCCCCGGAGCCGGAGCTTGAGGGCAGCCCGGCGTATTTTCACGGGATCCTTGCCCAACTGATCCCGGCGGCGATCCAGGTTTGGGTCAGCGAAGGAATGCGCGAATCGCCGGAGCAGGTCTATGACGAGCTGCGCCGGAGCATCCGGATCCTGGGGAAGTGGTTCCCCTGAGGAACCCGGGGGATATTGACAAAAAATCAAACGGTGGGCTATAATTTCCTATAGTGCTGAACCACAGCGATCATCGGAAAATCGACCCAGGAAAGGGGAGCCGCATCCATGGAAAAACGAGAATATTTCTTTACGCCAAAGATGAAAAGCCTGGTAAATGAAACCACGTCCAAGTTCCACTAAGATAGAGGTACAAAGAACATTCAGAAAGGGGAAACACAGATGAATAAGGAGCAGATGGTCGCGTATTTTCAGACGAATTTCGACGAATTGAAAACGATGGTGTTCAACGCCGTAATCTGGACGGAGATGCCGGACAAGCATACGATCCAGACGATCCGGGACGGCCTGCTGATCCTGGCGCGGGAGGGGGATAAGAACGCGGCGGCGCTTTACTGCACGGTGGCGGCCTTCGGCGACGAGCTGGATTGCTTTTCCAAGGATGTGGCCATGGAGCTGGTGATGAGCGCCGACGCGGTGGACGAATATCAGGATATGGTGAGGGATGAATTCCAGGGTGTCGTCGAAGTCGAATTCTATGATTACCTGATGTCCTTCCCTGCAATCCATTTCCTTGGTGCGGTGGTCGAGGCGTGGGGGGAAGACACGGCTGCGCCTTTGGAGCAGAGGGAAGCGGCCGAGGAGGGAACAGGAGAGGAAGCCGGAATTTGTTGATTTCTGCAAAAAACGACTCCGATTTCCGGGGCCTTCCACGTTATATATGTGAGCCTGACCGGTCAGGGATCTTTCGCTTATAAAAGGAGCGTTTCGGAAACCGTTGGAACAGTGCGGAGCAGAGTACCTGCTCCGCACTGTCTTCGATTTGGGAATAAAATCCCCCCGGAGCGCACCCACGGTCCGGGGCCATGGTAAGATAAGGCTGAGCGAATTTTGCGGAAAACAGGAGGGATATTATGAGAAACAAAAATACCCAGGGAAAAGTGGAATATCTGCTGGAAACCCTGCTCTGGACCCTGCTGGCCCTGTGGTACTACAGGAATGTGCTGTTCAGCACAGTGCCCGGGGTGGGCTATGATGGATCGGTGCGGCTGCTGTACCTGCTGGCCGCGGGGGGCGCGGCGCTGGGCATCCTGCTCACCTTCCGGCGCAGACGGAACTGACTGAGCGTTCTTACCGGGGCCCTGTGCTCCCTTGGTACATACTTCGTCCTGTCCTTCTGGCAGACCAGCCGGGGGCGGATCCTCCGGCTCCTGGCCGTGGCGGTGCTGGCGGCGGTGTGCTATGGGGGCGTGGTGCTGCTCAACTACATCCGGGACCGGAGGGCGAAGCGGACCCAGGCCTCTGTCTGGAAGTGCGTCTACGGATGCGTGATGGGCGGACGGACCATTGTGGCGATGGGGCTTGCGGTTCTGATGATCGGCGGCTGGGTGGGCCTGCTGACGGGCGCGCCCTTCCTGACCAACGGAACGGTGAACGCTTCTGAAGCGGAGCAGATCGGCTCCGGCGAGACCATCGGGGCGAATATGGAGACCATTCTCCTTCTGCAGGAGGATCAATGGGAGCGGCTGGACCTGAACGAACGGGTGGAGGTCCTGCGGACGGTGGCAGACATCGAGGCCAGCTATTTGGGCATCCCGGAGGTGGGGATCCGGGTCGGCCCGCTGGCGGAGAATACCCTGGGCTATTACGCGGACAACACCCGGACGGTGACGCTGAGCCTGGACGATCTGACCAACGCGGACGCGGAAACCATGCTGAAGGTCGTCTGCCATGAGATGTACCACGCCTATCAGCACCGGCTGGTGGAGCTGTACGAATCCCTGGGCGAGGAGGAGCGGGAGCTGCTGGTCTTTTATGAAACCGCCCGCTATCAATATGAGTTCGACAACTACATCGACGGTGCGCAGGATTATGAGGGCTACAGCCGGCAGTGGTGTGAGTCCCACAGCGACGCCTATGCGGAGGAGGCGGCAGAAAGCTATTACACCGCGATCTACCGTTATCAGAACGAAAACTGGCTTCAGGAGCCGGAAGGATAAAAAGGAGGACGGAAAGGCTTCCGGATCGGGTATGAGAGACGAGCTTTACGGCGGATGAAGGAGGATTTGCGTATGGTTAAAATGAACGAGAAGGCCCAGGCCAAGCTTTTTGAGCTGATCGAGCAGGGGAGAAAGGGGGACACTCTGCCCTATGCCATGCTGGAGGCGGTCATGGAGGAGCTGGAACTGGACGCGGAACAGCGGGCGGACATGTGCGCCGCCATCGAAGGCATGGACATCAGCATCACCATGGAGGAGGCGGAGGACCGGAACGACGGTGCCAATGAGGCGGACGGCGCAGACGCGGGCGCCCAGGAGGCCATCAGGATGTACCTGCGGGAGATCCGTGATGTGGAGCTGCTGTCCCCCCAGCGGGAGCGGGAGCTGGCCCGGCGGATTCAGGAGGGCGATGAGCAGGCGAGGGCGGAATTCATCCGCGCGAACCTGCGGCTGGTGGTGTCGGTGGCCAAGCGGTACCAGGGCAGAGGGGTGCCCCTGGACGACCTGATCCAGGAGGGCAACATCGGCCTGATGCGGGCCGTGGAAAAGTACGACTACACCCGGGGCTACAAGTTTTCCACCTATGCCACCTGGTGGATCCGGCAGACCATCACCCGGGCCATCGGCTCCATGGAGCCTGTGAGCCTGGACACCCCCGTGGGGGATGGGGATGACGCCACCCTGAGTGCCTTTGTGGAGGACCGGGAGGCGGAGGACCCTGACATGGCGGTCTTTGCGGATCTGCGCAGCGGGGCGATCCGGAAGGCACTGGGGACCCTGAACTCCCGTGAGAGGGAGGTCCTGTGTTACCGCTACGGCCTGTTTGACGGACAGAACTATACCCTGGAACAGGTGGCAAAGAAGTACGGACTGACCCGGGAGCGGGTCCGGCAGATCGAGAAGCGGGCGCTGGCAAAGCTCCGCCATCCTGCCCGGCAGCTCCGGGAATACTGCGGCTGAGGTGAAACGGCATGATCTACATCATTGGAGACCGGCACGGCTTCCCGGACGGCTTTTCTGAGGAGCGGCTGCCCGGGGAGTCCGGGTGGACCGCCGGGGACATCGTCATTGTGACCGGTGATTTCGGATATGTCCTGCGGGGAGAGGAGAACGACCCCAGGGAAAAGGAGAAGCTGGACGCGCTCAC
>JBGVDK010000147.1:0-8046 GCA_045119355.1 Faecousia sp. | reverse complement strand
GATGTAGCGCTTGGAAGCGGCATCCAGATGATGCTCCAGCTCCTCCATGTTCCACTGGCAGTTGATCAGGAACACGCCGCCGGGCTTGACGTCCTGGACGATCTTGAAGCCCTTGGTGATGTAGGAGGGGTTGTGGCAGGCGACGAAGTCAGCCTTGTTGATGTAGTAGGGAGAACGGATGGGCTTGTCGCCGAAACGCAGGTGGGAAACGGTGACGCCGCCGGTCTTCTTGGAGTCATACTGGAAGTAAGCCTGAACGTACTTGTCAGTGTGATCGCCGATGATCTTGATGGAGTTCTTGTTCGCGCCGACGGTGCCGTCGCCGCCCAGGCCCCAGAACTTGCACTCGATGGTGCCCTCTGCGGCGGTGTTGGGGGAGACATGCTCGTCCAGGGACAGGTTGGTCACGTCGTCAACGATACCAACGGTGAACTCGTGCTTGGGCTCGTCCTTAGCCAGCTCTTCGTAAACCGCGAAGAAGGAGGCGGGAGTGGTGTCCTTGGAACCCAGGCCGTAACGGCCGCCGATGACGGGGACGTTGGTGCAGCCGGCCTTGGCCAGAGCCATGACCACGTCCTGGTACAGGGGCTCGCCCTGGGAGCCGGGCTCCTTGGTGCGGTCCAGAACAGCGATCTTCTTGACGGTGTCGGGGATGGCCTCCAGCAGCTTCTCGGAGCACCAGGGACGGAACAGGCGGACCTTGACCAGGCCGACCTTCTCGCCGTGCGCGTTCATGTAGTCGATGACTTCCTCGATGACGTCACAGACGGAGCCCATGGCAACGATGACGCGGTCAGCGTCGGGAGCGCCATAGTAGTTGAACAGCTGGTAGTTGGTGCCCAGCTTCTCGTTGACCTTGCCCATGTACTTCTCGACAATGGCGGGCAGAGCCTCGTAGTACTTGTTGCAGGCCTCACGGTGCTGGAAGAAGATGTCGTCGTTCTCGTGGGAACCACGCATTGCGGGACGCTCGGGGTTCAGGGAGTGCTGACGGAAAGCCTCGACAGCCTCCATGTTGGTCATTTCCTTCAGGTCCTCGTAGTCCCAGATGGCGATCTTCTGGATCTCGTGGGAGGTACGGAAACCGTCGAAGAAGTTGATGAAGGGGACGCGGCCCTCGATGGCAGCCAGGTGGGCAACAGCGCCCAGGTCCATGACTTCCTGCACGTTGGTCTCGCACAGCATGGCGAAGCCGGTCTGACGGCAGGCGTAGACGTCGGAGTGGTCACCGAAGATGTTCAGAGCCTGAGCAGCAACGGTACGGGCAGACACGTGGAACACGCAGGGCAGCAGCTCGCCGGCGATCTTGTACATGTTGGGGATCATCAGCAGCAGACCCTGGGATGCGGTGTAGGTGGTGGTCAGGGCACCGGCGGCCAGGGAGCCGTGAACGGTACCGGAGGCACCAGCCTCGGACTGCATCTCAACAACCTTGACGGTATCGCCAAAGATGTTCTTCCGGCCTGCGGCGGACCACTGATCGACGTAGTCAGCCATGGGGCTGGAGGGGGTGATGGGGTAAATGCCAGCTACCTCAGTGAATGCGTAGCTGACGTGGGCGGCAGCGGTGTTGCCGTCCATGGTTTTAAATTTTCTAGCCAAAATGAAATACCTCCTAAAGTATTACAAATTTTGTCGCATATATAATAACACCCCTTTCCCGATTTGTAAAGCCGGGATTTGATATCTTTGTGCAAAAATTCACGCTGGATTTTTCACCAGTTGGTAAAAATGTGTAAAAAGTTCCGAAAAAATGGAAATTCGGGGGATTGCCTTTTGGGCCCGGTTGGGTTATGATGGTAGAAAATCGGTTCAGGAGGGGATTTTTATGATATGCTCCGTGCGCTCCCTGGCATTAACTGGAATCCAGGGCAGCAGCGTGAACGCGGAATGCTTCATCTCAAACGGCCTTCCGGGCTTTGACATCGTGGGTCTGCCCGACGCGGCGGTGAAGGAGGCCCGGGAGCGGGTCCGGGCGGCGTCGAAGAATTCGGGCTTTGTATTCCCGGTGGGCAGGATCACGGTGAACCTGGCCCCGGCGAATGTGAAAAAGGCGGGAAGCCAGTATGACCTTCCCATCGCACTGAGCATTCTCTGCGCCGCCGGAGCGGTCCGTGCGCCCTCGGAGAAGAGCGCGTTCCTTGGGGAGCTAGGCCTGGATGGTAAGGTCCGAAGCGTTGCGGGCGTTCTGCCCATGGCGTTGGCCGCCAAGCGGGAGGGTGTTCAGAATCTGTTCGTCCCTGCGGAGAACGCCGCCGAGGCGGCGCTGGCCCGGGGACCGAAGGTCTACGCCGTGGAGACCCTGCGGCAGATCGGCGATATTTTGAATGGTTCTGTGAAGGCGGAGCCTGTGGAAGAGACCCTTCCCGAAGAGGAGACAGAGCGGCTCCTGGACTTCGCCGACGTGGTGGGTCAGGAGAACGTGAAGCGGGCGTTGGAGGTTGCCGCCGCTGGCAGCCACAATGTTCTGCTCATCGGACCTCCCGGCTCCGGCAAGAGTATGCTGTCGAAGCGCCTGCCCTCCATCCTCCCCGCCATGACCCGGGAGGAGGCTCTGGAAGTCAGCCAGATCTATTCCGTTATGGGGATGCTGTCGGCGAAGAATCCTCTCGTGACCCGGAGGCCCTTCCGGTCGCCCCACCATACGATTTCTAACGCAGGCCTTGCCGGCGGCGGAGCCAATCCCAAGCCCGGCGAGATCAGCCTGTCCCATCAGGGCGTTCTGTTTCTGGACGAGTTGCCGGAATTCCACAAGGATACCCTGGACCTGATGCGCCAGCCCTTGGAGGACGGTCAGGTGACGATTTCGAGGGTGTCCGGTTCTGTGACCTATCCGGCGGAATTCATGCTGGTGTGTGCCATGAATCCCTGCAAATGCGGCTGGTATGGGGACCCCTCCGGCCGGTGCACCTGCTCGGAAAGCGCGGTGCAGAGCTACCGCAGCCGGATCTCAGGACCCTTGCTGGACCGGATCGACATCGTCATCGAGGTCCCGGCGGTGCATTTCGAGGACCTGCGCCGGAGAGAAAAGGCGGAATCCTCCGAAAGCGTAAAGGCCCGGGTGGACAAGGCCCGGAAAATTCAGCATGACCGCTTCGGCGAGGACAGCGGCCTCTGCAACGCCCGGATGACCGGGAGCCATCTGCGGGAATACTGCCATCTGGACGACACCTGCTCGGCGCTGATGAAGAATGCCTTTGACGCCATGGGCCTGACGGCGCGATCCTACGACCGGATCCTGAAGGTCGCCCGGACCATCGCGGACCTGGATGGGAGCGAGAAAATCGGGCCTGCCCATCTGGCGGAGGCCATCCAGTACCGGGCGGTGAATTTGGGTAATCGGTGATTGCCCAGTTGAAAGTTGAAAATGGAAAGTGGAAAGTTGTTATGACGAGATTTTTTGTTGAGCCTGCGGATATGGCGGGCGATACCATATTACTAACGGGAGAAAACGCGGCTCATGCCAAGGTGCTCCGGCTGAAGGCGGGAGAGCGGGTCCTGGTCTGCGACGGTGAAGGTTCCGAATGCCTCTGCGTTGTGGCGGAGGCGGGGCAGAAGGATTGGGCGCTGGATGTGCTGGAACGCCGGGTCTCCGACTCGGAGCCCGGGGTGAAGGTCAGTGTGTACATGGCCTTTCCCAAGGCGGACAAGCTGGAACACGTGATTCAGAAGGCCACCGAGCTGGGAGCCTATGAGATTGTGGCGTTTCCCTCCGCCCGGTGCGTATCCCGGCCCGACGAGAAGAGCCTGAAAAAGAAAGTGGAGCGGTGGCAGAAGATCGCTTCCTCCGCGGCGGAGCAGTCCGGCCGGGGGAGGATCCCCGAAGTCGTGGTGCTGGGGAGCTTCGCCGAAGCCCTGAAGCGGGGAGCGGAAGCGGACCTGCCCATGCTGTTTTATGAAAATGAGCGGGCCACCACCCTCCACATGGCACTGACTTCCTGTGAATACAAAACCGTCAGCCTCCTCACCGGTCCCGAGGGCGGTCTGGAGGAGAAGGAGGTCAACCAGGCCATGGACGCTGGCTGGAAGGTCTGCACCCTGGGGCGGCGGATCCTCCGGTGCGAGACCGCGCCGCTGTGCGCCCTCAGCGCGGTGATGTACGACGCCGGGGAGTTTTAAGAATTCTTAAGGTGCGCGGACCTGCTCCCTGTGCTACAATGGAAGCGAAGGGAGGATTTGCCATGAAAAAGAAAGATGTTCGGCTTTACAACGTGCTGTTTCCTGTGTGGGCACTGGTGCTGTTTCCCCAGACCTGGCTGGTTGTCATTCCGGGGAATTTCCTCATCGACTCGCTGGTGCTGATCATCGCCATGAAGGTGCTGAAAATGGAGGACCGGAAGGGCTTCTATAAAAAGCACATCCTGCCGGTGTTCGGCTTCGGGTTTCTGGCGGACATTCTGGCGGCGGCGCTGATGTTCGGCGGTGTGCTGCTGGAAATCGGCGGAAATTACGGCGACGGCCCGCTGCTCACCATCCCGGGGGTGCTCATTGCCGGGGTGCTGATTTATGTGTTCAATTACTTCGTCTCCTTCCGGAAATGCGAGAAGCCCCTGCGGAAGAAACTGGCGCTGACCTTTGCCATCGCCACCGCGCCCTATACCTTCCTGATCCCGTCCCGCTGGATCTATGGATTCTGACAGATGCACCGGCCTGCCTTTTTTGGCGGGCCGGTGTTTTGTTCACAATTTCTCTATGATTTTTCCCGGGAATGTGCTATAATGGCTGATAATGGTTTCCTATGCTCATTCGGAGCGATACTGTTTTTAAGGAGAATCAATTATGGGATTGTTTGACAAAATCTTTGGCACCCGCTCCCAGCGGGAGGTCAAGAAGCTCCAGCCTACGGTGGACAAGATCCTGGCGCTGGAAAAGGAATATTCCGGCCTGTCCGAAGAAGCCCTGAAGGGCAAGACCGCCGAGTTCAAGGAGCGGCTTTCTCAGGGCGAGACCCTGGACGATCTGCTGCCCGAGGCCTTCGCCGCTGTCCGGGAGGCCGCATGGCGGGTGCTGGGCATGAAGCCCTATCCCGTGCAGCTCATCGGCGGCATCGTCCTGCATCAGGGCCGGATCGCCGAGATGAAGACCGGCGAGGGCAAGACCCTGGTTGCCATCCTGCCCTGCTATCTGAACGCGCTGACTGGCAAGGGCGTCCACGTGGTCACCGTCAACGACTATCTGGCCCGGCGTGACTCCGAGTGGATGGGTAAGGTCTACCGCTACATGGGGCTGACCGTGGGCCTGATCGTCCCGGGCATGAAGCCCGCTGAGCGGAAGATCGCTTACGCCGCGGACATCACCTACTGCACCAACAACGAGCTGGGCTTCGACTACCTCCGGGACAACATGGCCATTTATAAGGAAGAGCTGGTCCAGCGGGGACACAACTTCGCCATCGTGGACGAGGTGGACTCCATCCTGGTGGACGAGGCCCGGACCCCTCTGATCATCTCCGGCAAGGGCGACGACTCCTCCAAGCTCTATGAGATGGCGGACTTCTTTGTGGCGGGCCTGCGGAAGAAGGTCTTCGCTAAGACCGACGAGAAGGAGGTCCAGGACGACTACGACTGCGACTATTTCGTGGACGAGAAGAGCCGGACCGTCTCCCTGACCGCCTCCGGCATCGCCAAGGCCGAGCGCCACTTCGGCGTGGAGAACCTGGCGGACCCGGAGAACGGCGAACTGAACCACCACCTGAATCAGGCCATGAAGGCCCGGGGCCTGATGAAAAAGGACATCGACTATGTGGTCAAGGACGGCCAGATCATCATCGTGGACGAGTTCACCGGCCGACTGATGTACGGCCGCCGGTACAACGAGGGCCTGCACCAGGCCATCGAGGCCAAGGAGGGCGTGAAGGTTGCGGGAGAAAGCAAGACTCTGGCGACCATCACCTTCCAGAATTTCTTCCGGCTGTATGATAAGCTCTCCGGCATGACCGGTACGGCCCTGACCGAGGAAGAGGAGTTCGGCACCATCTACCACCTGGATGTGGTGGAGATCCCCACCAACCGTCCCGTGGTCCGGAAGGACCATCCCGACGTGGTCTACAAAACCGAGGCAGGCAAGTTCCGGGCCATCGTCCGGCAGGTGAAGGAGTGCCACGCCAAGGGCCAGCCCGTGCTGGTGGGCACCATCTCCATTGAAAAGAGCGAGATCCTGTCGAAGCTGCTGAAAAAAGAGGGCATCCCCCACAACGTGCTGAACGCCAAGTACCACGAGATGGAGGCCCAGATCGTGGCCCAGGCCGGTTGGTACGGGGCTGTCACCATCGCCACCAACATGGCAGGCCGTGGTACGGACATCATGCTGGGCGGCAACGCCGAGTACATGGCGATGAACGAGCTGCGCAAGCAGGAGATCCCCGAGGAGCTGCTGCGGGAGGCCAACTCCTACGCCGAGACCTCCGATCCCGAGATCCTGGCAGTGCGGAAGCAGTACGAGGAGCTGCTGAACAAGCACAAGGCAGAGATCGCCCAGTACGCCGAGAAGGTCCGCGCCGCCGGAGGCCTCTTCATCATCGGCACCGAGCGGCACGAGTCCCGCCGGATCGACAACCAGCTTCGCGGCCGAAGCGGCCGTCAGGGAGATCCCGGCGAGAGCCGCTTCTACCTGAGCATGGAGGACGACCTGATGCGGCTGTTCTCCGCCGACCGGGTGATGGGCATGATGGACTCCCTGGGCCTGGACGAGGATACCCCCATCGACCAGAAGATCCTCTCCGGCGCGGTGGAAAACGCCCAGAAGAACGTGGAATCCCGGAACTTCCGGGCCAGAAAGAACGTTCTGGAATACGACAACGTGATGAACACCCAGCGTGAGGTGATCTACGACCAGCGGCGGAAGGTCCTGGACGGCGAGGAGCTGCGGGACACCGTACTGGGCAATCTCCGCCGGGTGGTGGACGGCCTCGTCACCACCGTCACCGCCGAGGTGGGCGCCATCTCCAATCAGGAGGAGCTGAACGCCCTGCTGAAGCGGATGGAGGGAATCTACTTCCCCAAGGGCGCGGTGGCCTTTACGGACGCAGAGCTCGGCTCCATGAAGCACGACGAGCTGTGCCAGAAGCTCTACGACAAGGCTCTGGAAACCTATCAGGCTAAGGAAGCGGACTTCGGCGAGAAGGTCATGCGGGAGCTGGAACGGGTGGTCACCCTCCGGGTGGTTGACGAATACTGGATGGACCACATTGACGCTATGGACGAGCTGAAGCAGGGCATCGGCCTCCGGGCTTACGGTCAGCACGACCCCGTCACCGAGTACAAGGAGCAGGGCTTCGAGATGTTCGAGGCCACGGTGTCCGCCATCCGGGAGGAGACGGTCCGCCGTCTGTTCCTCCTTCAGCGCCGCCCCAACCAGGAGGTCAAGCGGGTGAAGGTTGCCAAGGAGACTGGGGCTGTGGGCTCCGCCGACTCCGTGGTGAAGAAGCAGCCCGTCCGCAAGGCGGCCACCAAGGTCGGTCCCAACGATCCCTGTCCCTGCGGCAGCGGCAAGAAGTACAAGAAGTGCTGCCGGGCCAAGGACATGGCTGCCGATAAGAATTGATACAGAAAGGGGAAATAAAATGCCCTTTTGCAGCAATATTGTGGGGAAACTGGAATATCTAACCGCAGATTGTATCGGTGTGCCTCACTGCTTTTCCACCCGGCTGGGCGGCGTGAGCGAGGGAAGCCTCGCCAGCCTGAACCTGGGCATCCACCGGGGGGATCAGCCGAAAAACGTGCTGGATAATTACAAGATCCTGGGCGAGGCTGTGGGCTTCCGCCTGACGGAGCTGGTGTTTCCCCGGCAGACCCACACGGACATTGTGCGTCGGGTGGATGAAACCAACGCCGGGGAGGGCCTGTTCCTTCCGGTGGAGCCGGAATGCGACGCCCTGATTACCAATGTGCCCGGGCTGGCCCTGGCGGCGTTCACCGCCGACTGCACCCCGATTTTGCTCCACGACCCGGTGACCGGCGCGGTTGGCGCGGTCCATGCGGGCTGGCGGGGGACTGTGGCGGACATCGCCGGAAAAGCGGTGAAGGCCATGTGCGACAGCTACGGCTG
>JBGVDK010000146.1:0-33745 GCA_045119355.1 Faecousia sp. | reverse complement strand
CGACATCGGCACCATCATCGCCTCCCACTGCGGTCCCGGCACCGTAGCCGTATTCTTCTTCGGCGACGAACGCTCACCTTCCAAAACGTAAAGAAAGCACGCCATTTCCGCGAAACCGCCGGGAAATGGCGTGCTTTTTCTTTTTCCACGTGATTTGCTGCTTGGCCGGCAGAAAGTTAAAAATAGCTGGACATTTCAGGAAAAGTTGTGTATAGTATGTAGGTTAGAAAAGAATTTGGAAGGTACGGCTGCCCTACGCAAAGCGAAGGCGGCCGAAAGATGGTTTTATGAAAAAACAAATGAAAGTACGCTGGCAGCTGGTGGGCTATGACCTGCTGATATTGCTGGTGGTGGATTTGCTGCTGCTGGTGTTTTCCGGCAAGCGGCTGTCGGTGGCGGGGACTGTAGAGCAGTTCCTGATTGCCGCGGTGTGTATGTTCACGGCCCGTCTGGTGGGCCAGATTTACCGCCAGATTTGGCGCTACGGCGGCATTCAGTGCTATATCCGCCTGATCCTGACGGACGCGGTGGCCTTTGTGATGACTTTCCTGGTGGAGCGGGCGCTGCCCATTGAGCACATCACCTTTTCCCGGCTGTCCGCTATCGCCTGCATGAACCTGCTGGGGGCGCTGACCATCCGGATGTTCTACCGCTATGCCTTTAAATGCGGCAATGATACCACTCCTCTTGGAAAATTCCTGCTGTTTTTGCTGAGGCTGTTTGCCGGGGAGGACATTTCCGGCGAGCGGGAACTGAAAACCAACCGGATCAAAATGGCCATTATTGGTGCCGGCCGGGTGGGTGTCAGCTTGGCAGAGGAACTGCTGAACAATGCAGCTTCCCTGTATGTCCCCATCTGCTTTGTGGATGCCTCCGTTGGAAAAGCCGGGCGGGAGATCCACGGCATCCCGGTGCTGCCGGAAAACGATGCTACCCTGAGCCATCTGAAGGACCTGGGAGTTCAGGAAGTGGTGTTTGCCATCCCCAGCATGGACGACGATCACAAGAAGCGCCTTTACCAGCGCTACCGTAAGATCGGCTGCAAGATCAAGGTGTATGATTTCCCCACCATGCACGCCGCCGGAGGAAAGCGCTATCTGCGGGAATTCGACATTGAGGACCTGCTCTTCCGCAAGCCCGTGGAGGTGGAGGACGAGAAAACCAATGCCTACTACCGGGACAAGGTGATCCTGATCACCGGCGGCGGCGGTTCCATCGGCTCCGAGCTGTGCCGCCAGCTGGCAAAAATGTCGCCGAAGCAGATCATTGTGCTGGATATCTATGAAAACGGCGCTTACGATGTGCAGCAGGAGCTGACCATTGCCTATGCCGGAAAGCTGGATATCCGCATTGAGATCGCCTCCATTACCAACCGGGACGCTCTGGAACGGGTATTCCGTACTTATCACCCCCAAATCGTTATCAATGCCGCCGCCCACAAGCATGTGCCCCTGATGGAGCACAACTGCGTGGAAGCGGTGGAAAATAACGTGTTCGGCACGAAAAATGTCATTGACCTGTGCGAAGAATACGGCGCGGAGCGGTTCATGATGGTTTCCACCGACAAGGCAGTGAACCCCACAAATGTTATGGGCGCCACCAAGCGGATGTGCGAAATGATGACCCAGAGTGCCAGCACCCACGGCACCGTCAAGTACAGCGCCACCCGTTTTGGCAACGTCCTCGGCTCTGCCGGCTCGGTGATTCCTTTGTTTAAGAAGCAGATCGCCAACGGCGGCCCGGTTACCCTGACGGATAAGCGGATCATCCGCTACTTCATGACCATTCCTGAGGCCAGCCGCCTGGTGCTGACCTCCGGCGCCATGGCCAACAACGGCGAGTTGTTCGTGCTGGACATGGGCCAGCCGGTGAAGATTCTGGATCTGGCGGAGAGTATGATCCGTCTGTCCGGCGTTCAGGGAATTGAGATTGTGGAAACCGGCCTGCGCCCCGGCGAAAAACTCTACGAGGAGCTGCTGGTGAACACCGAGGAGCTGGACAAGACGGAAAACAGCCTGATCTTCATTGAGCGGGATACGCCCCTGAGCGAGGCGGAGATCAACGAGAAGCTGGCAATTCTGGAAGAAGCCTGCCATACCGAGGACAACGATCTGGTGCGGGATGCCCTGCGGGTAGCCGTTCCCACCTTCCGCAAGCCGGAGGATGTAAATGCCGCCGCGGAGAAGCAGCCTGCCATGGCATCGGTATAAGCGATTAACCCCCAATATTTTGTTTTAAACGGGAGCGGCGCAGCCTTTGCTGCGCCGCTCCCGTTGTTTATCAAAATACCCCCTTACGCAAAATGGTTCTGCATAAGGGGGCTTTTTGTGTTATTATCCGGCTTTCCCGGTTCCGTTCAAAAAACGAGGGCTTTTACAGGTCGCAGTTGCCCACGGTTCTGGGGAAGGGGATGGCGTCGCGGATGTTGCCGATGCCGGTGAGGTACATGACGCAGCGCTCGAAGCCCAGGCCGAAACCGGCGTGGCGGGCGGAGCCGTACTTGCGCAGGTCCATGTAGAAGCCGTAATCCTCGGGCTTCATGCCCAGCTCCTCGATTCTGGCCTTCAGCAGACCATAGTTGTCCTCACGCTGGGAGCCGCCGATGATCTCGCCGATGCCGGGCACCAGGCAGTCCATAGCAGCCACAGTCTTTCCATCGGGGTTCAGCTTCATGTAGAAGGCCTTGATTTCCTTGGGGTAATCGGTGACGAACACGGGCTTCTTGAACACCTGCTCGGTCAGGTAGCGCTCGTGCTCGGTCTGCAGGTCGCTGCCCCAGTGGACGGGGTACTCGAACTGGTCGTTGTGCTGTTCCAGCAGAGCCACAGCGTCGGTGTACGTGATGCGGCCGAAGTCATTGTGCAGCACGTTGTTCAGCCGGTCCAGCAGGCCCTTGTCCAGGAACTGGTTGCAGAAAGCCATCTCTTCGGGGGCGTGCTCCAGCACGTAGGAAATGATGTACTTGATCATATCCTCAGCCAGACGCATGTCGTCGTCCAGATCGGCGAAGGCGATCTCCGGTTCGATCATCCAGAACTCGGCGGCGTGACGGGTGGTGTTGGAGTTTTCTGCCCGGAAGGTGGGGCCGAAGGTATAAATGTTGCGGAAAGCCATGGCGAAAGTCTCGCCGTTCAGCTGGCCGGAGACGGTCAGGTTGGTGGGCTTGCCGTAGAAGTCCTGGGAGTAGTCCACCTTGCCGTCCTCGGTCTTGGGCACGTTGTTCAGGTCCAGAGTGGTGACCTGGAACATTTCGCCGGCGCCCTCGCAGTCAGAGCCGGTGATCAGAGGGGTGTGGACATAGACGAAGTCCCGGTCCTGGAAGAACTGGTGGATAGCCATGGCAGCCAGGCTGCGGATGCGGAACACGGCCTGGAAGGTGTTGGCCCGGGGCCGCAGATGAGTGATGGTCCGCAGGTACTCCATGGAGTGCTTCTTGGGCTGCAGGGGATAGTCACCGGTGGAGGGACCTTCCACAGTTACGGAAGAAGCCTGAATTTCAAAGGGCTGCTTGGCATCGGGAGTCATCTCCACAGTGCCCTTGACAATCAGGGCAGCGCCCACGTTGATCTTGGAGATTTCCTGGAAATTCTCCAGAGAGTCGTTATAAACCACCTGAACGGGGGTGAAGTAAGTACCGTCATTCAGGACGATAAAGCCAAACTGCTTGCTGGGCCGCTTGTTGCGCACCCAACCGCCGATCTCGATTTCCTGACCAGCGTATTTTTCTGTGTTTTTGAACAGTTCACGAACGGTCATCAGTTCCATTGGGGGTTCCTCTTTTCTTGCAGAAATATAGAGTAAGTATACGCCAATTTGGGAGATTTTACAAGAGGGAAATGCACTTTTTATGAAAATTGTCTGATCCTAAGAAAATCTTAAGTGTACACACTGGCTTTTTTGTGCTACAATAGGCAAAACCATCAGACGGCAGCAAAAAAGGAGCGCATATCCCATGGGCAAGAAGAAAAAACAAAAACATGGACAGACGGCGGTAAAGCCAGGCATCCGGTTCCGGAAGGATTCCGTAATTGGGGCAGCCCGGTTCCTTCTGATCCCATTGTCCTTTTTTCTGGTGGAGCTGTTTGGCTTCTGCTTTCTGGGGCAGCGCTTTGCCGCCGGGCAGCTCTGGCCCCTGGCCTTCGGCGCGCTGTGGGCGGTAATGCTCAGCGCCCTGGTCCGCGCCCTGCCGGAGAAGGCGGGAAGGATTGTCTATGGCGTGCTGTACGCACTGGCGGCGATCTACACCATTGTGCAAACGGGCTACTATCACCTGTTTCAGGAGATGATGTGGCTTTCCGATTTCCGCTACGCCTCCGAGGGGGCCAACTATGCGGATGTTCTGCTGAGCTACCCCGCCGGATGGTGGCTGGGAATTCTGGGGCTGATAGCCTTGGGCGTGCTGGTGGTGTGGAAGTTCCCCCACTGGAAGATCAAATGGCACAGCGAGGTTTTGTGCCTGATCCTGATCCTGCTGGCGGGCTGCTGGGCGCAGAGCCTGCCGGAAAAGCAGTTTGAGAAGGATGAAGATATCAAGTATGCCGGCTCTGATTTCGGCCGGATGCAGTCCTCCCAGGCGGCATATGAGAATATGTTCAATGCCCACCGGCTTTACCAGATCTGCGGCGTGTACCAGACCCTGTGCAAGGATATTTACACCCACAACATCTACCCGCTGACCCCGGCGTATACCGAAGCCCACGAAGCGGGCAGGGCGGAGGTGGATACCTGGTTCTCACAGAAAAATGACCCGGAGAAAAATGAAATGACCGGCCTTCTGGCAGGGAAAAATGTGGTTCTGGTGCTGATGGAGTCCATGGACGACTGGATGATTGGGGAGTATACCCAAACCATCAACCGCCTTATGGCAGAGGGAATCAACTTCACCCATTTTTACACCCCGGTCTACGGCGGCATCCGCACCTTCAATACAGAGTTCTGCATCAACACCGGCTCCTTTCTGAGCAGTGCAGGCGGCTATGCCTTCGACTATGTGACCAACGAATATCCCCAGTCCCTGGCCTCCCTGCTGCGCCGGCAGGGCTACAGTGCCAAGACCTTCCATTACAACAGTCCTAATTTTTACAGCCGTGGTGTCTTCTCTGAAGCCATGGGCTATGAGGATTATGTCTGCTACGCGGACTACCTGCAGGGCGTTTCCGCGGACGATGCCAAGAAGCTGCTGTATGATGACCAGCTCCTGTTTGACAACGAAGGTCTGAAACAGGAATTTTTCCGGGAGGGCCAGCGCCTGAACTTCATCATCACCCGTTCCGCACACCTGAGCTACAAGTACAACGAGGTGCTCAGCTACTGGGGCCTGAAGAAATATCCGGAATTCAAGGGCCTGACCGGCAATGAGGAGACCGACTGCGCCTATCTGAAGGCGAAGCTGGTGGATGACCTGTTCGCCCGTCTTATGACGGAGCTGGAAGCCCAGGGCGAGCTGGAGAACACGGTGATCATTGGTGTTACCGACCACTATACTTACGGCTATAAAAACGAGCAGGCCCTTCTGGAGCTGTCCGGCGTGGACCAGAAGCTGCTTCTGGAGCGGACTCCCTGCTTCATCTGGAGCGCGGATTTGGAGCCTATGGCTGTGGACAAGGTGCTGAACACCTCCGATCTGCTGCCAACGGTGCTGAATCTGCTGGGCATCGACAGTCCATACGACTATATTGGAACCGACGCTTTCGACAGCCGTTATCCCGGTTTTGCGCCTTTCTCCAACGGCAGCTGGTTCTACGCAAATGCTGCCTACGATGCGTCTACGAAAAAGCTTCTCAGCACGGATGGAGGGGAAGTGACCCTTACCCAGGAACAGCGCAAGAACCTGAACGAAAGCGTCCAGACCTTCACCCGGGTCAACAACCTTATCCTGGAAACGGATTACTATGCCCAATAGCAAAGAAATCCCCTATGCAGGTGATATCCTGCATAGGGGATGTTTTTATGTTTGATTATTTCCGGACAGGATCAGCTGGCGCAGGCTGTCCTGATCCTGCAGCAGCGCACGGGCCTTGGTTACTACCTGCTGCCAGTAAGCATCGGCCTCCTCGTGGATTTTGCGGCTGTATTCATCCGCGTCAGCCACAATTGCGGCGGCTTTCTTCCGGGCATCACCCTGAAGCTTCTGGGCGATCAGATCCTGCTGGTCATTCATCCGTTGGATGTTCGCCAGATACTGTTCAGCGGCATTCTGGGCGGCTTCAAAAACACCGCTCAGCTGCAAGGACGCTTCCGCAATGGAACCGGCGTTGTCAATGGCGATGGACCGGTCCTGAAGGGCCGCCTGGGCATCTTCCAGCTCCTGCTTCAGCTTCTCGTTTTCACTTGCCTGGGCAATGAGCATTTCCAGCAGCTCACCCCGGCTCAGGCGCTTTAATTCTTTGTCTGTCATAAGAAAACCTCGTCATTTTTGGCAAAATTCACACAAAAATTATAGCATTGGCGGGTAGGAAAATCAAGAGCGTGCAGGGAAAATGGAAATCTTCTCCGAAAAAATCTCTCGCGCCGCATTCGATTCGGATTTTTATCGGCCAAACAATTCTGAAAAAATCTGCCTTGTCCCATCTGCCGATGCACGCATGATTTCCTCAACGATCTCGATTTGGCTCTTTTCTTCTCCGGCGTGTTCGGCAGAAGTCCTCGTGTGATCTGCGGCGCAGCCGCTGAAAAGCACAGCGCACAGGATTGGCGGGATCAAAAAATGAATGTGGCGCATATCATCACTTCCTTCCTACTGTTATGATTCGTCAACTTTTTTTCTGGGCTTCCAGTATTCTCTGCATGATGGCAGAACTGATTGGAAAGTGATATTCCAGAAATTCCTTGATTTCTTCCTCGCTTTTTCCGTGCCTGCCAAGAATATTTGCGGTGGTTTCCAACACGTCAAAGCTTGGCGGTGTTCGGTTATCATCCTTTTCCATGGTATCCACCTCTTAATTCAGCGGCAGACCAAAGGGTTCGGGAAGCTCAGAAATGTGTTCTGCCACAAAGGGTATGCCGTAAATCATGATCGCTGCCGTGACCGCAAGGGTAAGGATGGCAATGACCACTGCCAGAATGTCATGCTTTCCAGTCAAAGCATAGCGCTCCTGCTTCACTTCCATTTTGAGTATCCGATAGCGGATCAGATAGATAAAGCTCCATCGTGCGCAGCCACACAAAGCCAGCATTGCGATTGTTCCAACAATGGCACATAACATAATCAAAATGACTGTCATTTGTTCTCCCTCCCGTCCTCGTTTTTCTCGAACTGGTCGGGACAGAAGCGCTTGATGGCTTTGATCATGCCAACCGTACCGGCAAGCGCACAGCCCATAATCACGGGAACCGCTAAAATCGTCTGAATCATTGTATTTTCCTCCTGAAATTCATATAGAAACTTTGTCAACATCTGTTGCTTTTGTTTCTTGATCACAGTATAATATCATCGTGTCCGCAAGGCAATCATCAAAGTTTTCCTGAGAGAAAGATAAGCAACACACCGCTGGGCGGTGTTGAAAATATAGCAAAGTCGGACAAAATGATTTTACGGAGGGATACCAATGGCAACGGATGCCCGTGTCAGATACACAAAAATGGTTATTACCCAGAGCTTTATTAAGCTGCTGGGGAAGAAGCCGCTGAGCAGAATTACGGTAAAGGAAATCTGCGAAGCAGCGGAACTGAACAGGGCTACTTTTTATAAGCATTACCTGGATGTATACGATCTTCTTGACAAAATGGAAGCGCAGTTCTTGGAGGAACTGTCCTCCGTATTGCGTTCCAGAGAAAATACAACAGTAAAAGATTTGCTGACCTTTATCATGGTCAATTTCAAAGCAGAGGAGGAAACTTACAAGGCCCTGTGCTCAGCCAACGGCGATCCCGCTTTTCCTGCGAAAATATTTGAAGCGTGTCACGATATAACGCTTTCTGAAAGTGTTCTCGATGGAAAAAATCTTTCCGCAGAACAAAAAGAATGGGCATACCGCTTCGCCGCCAATGGCTGCAACGGCATTTTGAACCAGTGGATCGCCGGCGGCATGAATGAGCCAATTTCTGAAGTTGCTGATTTTGCTGAGTTTCTTGTAAATAACGCCCTTGCGAATTTATAAAAAAATCCCCGATAATTAACACGATAGCCCCATAGGTAAAACGGTAGCAATACCATTCTGGGAGACAACTCCTGTTCAATATCAGAAAACTGCCCATCTGGAAATAACCAGGATGGGCAGTTTTTGCTTAAAAGTATTAGGAAATTACAGAAATCGGAAGGAATAGGCGAAAAAACACCTCCTGCATTGTGTTCCGGTTTCATTCACATCCCTACGGGATGCGTCTGAAATTGGAAGGACTCTCCCACGGTGCTCATTATGGCATCGGCGGGTGCGAGAGAGGGGACTCGTTGCCGATTTGCCGGAGGCAAATCGTAAGGAAGCAATTCCGTCCAGCCGGAATTGCCCAACCTGCCACCGGCAGGTTGGATTGAAATGTTCGAGTCCCAACTCTCGCGCAAACAAAAATGTCTCCAAATCCCGGATGGGATTTGGAGACATTTGGTGCGAGTGTTCTTGTAGGATTACGGGAGAAAGTACGACGTACCAATGTTTTTCGGCATCGGACGTATTCAGATTCCATCCACATCCCTACGGGATGCGTCTGAAATCTGAAGGACTCTCCCACGGCGGGAAAACAGTCCACCGGACTGTTTTCTGATCCGCCTTTCGAGTCCCCCTCGAGCATAAAAAATAAGAGATACCCGGATGGGTATCTCTTATTTTTGGTGCGAGAGAGGGGACTCGAACCCCCACGGCATAACCACACGCACCTCAAACGTGCTTGTCTACCATTCCAACACTCTCGCAAACGTGCTAGAGTATTATAACCGCTCTTTGGAAATTTGTCAATACTTTTTCACGAAAACCCTTGTGTTTCCGGGGTGGTTCTGGTACACTATAGAAAAATGGAGGGAAGAATATGACACGTTTTTTTGTATCGCCGGAGGAACTGGCGGGGGAGGAAATCTGCCTGGCGGGGGAAAATGCCCAGCATGCGAAGGTGCTTCGCCTAAAGATCGGGGAGAGGGTGCTTCTTTGCGACGGCGAAGGCAATGAGGGACTGTGTGAAGTGGTGTCCATGGATGACTGGACCCTGCGGATTTTGGAGCACCGCCCGTCTGAAACAGAAGCGGCAGTGCAGGTCAGTGTCTATCTGGCCTTTCCCAAGGCGGACAAGCTGGAGCACGTGATTCAGAAGGCCACGGAGCTGGGTGCCTATGAAATCGTCGCCTTTCCCTCTGCCCGGTGCGTGTCCCGCCCGGATGAGAAGAGCCTGAAAAAGAAGCTGGAGCGCTGGCAGAAGATTGCCGCTTCCGCGGCGGAGCAGTCCGGCAGAGGGCGGATTCCACAGATTGTCGTCCTGCCCAGCTATGCCCAGGCCCTGAGCCGCGCCGCCCAGGCGGACAAGGCGCTGATGTTCTATGAGCACGAGGAAGCTTTGACCTTGAAAATGGCCCTGTCCGGCGGCAATTACCGCACGGTCAGTCTGCTTACCGGGCCCGAGGGCGGCCTGGAAGAGTCAGAAGTGGAGAAAGCCCGGGAAGCCGGGCTGCGGGTCTGCACCCTGGGAAAACGGATCCTGCGCTGCGAGACGGCCCCCCTGTGCGCCCTGTCCGCCGTGATGTACGACGCGGGAGAATTCTGAAAACGGCTGGAATTCAAACCATTTTCAATAGCAATCGTAGGGGCGGCCTGTGGTCGCCCGCCGGAACAGGGCCGCAAGGATTGCCCTAATTCAAAAATTTCAGGGGCTGACGCAAAGTTCTGCGTCAGCCCCTTGACTTATTTGTGATATTTGGACCCGGCCTGGATGGCCTCGGCCCGGTAGAGCTGTTCCAGCACCATGATCCGGGCGAGATGGTGTGGGAAGGTCATGGGGCCCATGGACAGCCGGAAATCCGCCCGCTGCTTTACCCGGGGGGCCATGCCGAAGGAGGAGCCGATGAGAAAGCAGGCGCTGCTTTTCCCGGAATTCTTCACGCTTTTCAGCTGTTTGGCGAAGTCCTCACTGGAAAGGGTTTTGCCCTCCGGGGTGAACACGCAGAACCAGGCACCTTTGGGAATTTTGGAAAAGATCACATCCGCTTCCTTTTCCAGCCCGGCGGCGATTTCAGCGGGAGAAGGGTTCTCAGGCAGCCGCACCTCCGGCAGTTCCAGCAGGGTGAACTTGCAGTAGCCGCTTAAGCGCTTGGCGTATTCCGCGGCGGCGGAGAGATAAAAAGGCTCTTTCAGCTTGCCCATGGCAAGCAGGGTGATGTCAAACATATCGTTCCTCCTCAGCCGTAAGAGATGTTCAGCAGTCCCAGGTCGCTTTTCCACTGAAGCACCCGGCGAACGGCAGCATTCAGGGTATCAATATCAATGCGTCCATCCAGCACAGCCTGTAAGACGGCTTCGTACTGAATCGTGTATTCCGTGGAGCACAGCAGGTCATTTCCTGCCAGAACCGCCATCACAGCGGCTTCTCCGGCTCCATATTGGTCGGTGATGGCCTGCATCACCAGATCGTCGGTCATGATGACGCCGTCATAGCCCATATTTTCCCGGAGATAGGCGTGAACGGCAGGGGAGAGGGAGGCGGGGAGGCTACCATCCAGTGCTTCCATGATCACATGTCCCACCATGACTGCCCCGCAGCCCGCCTGAATTCCGGCAGCGAAGGGAATCAGATCACAGCTTTCCAGTTCAGCCGGTGTCCGGCTGTCCCGGGCGATGCCGGTGTGGGTGTCGGAATTGTTGCCGTAACCGGGGAAGTGCTTCAGCACACTTCCAATGGAGAAGGTATTCATCAGGTCAACGGTAGAGGCCACCACACCGGCGGTGGTTTCTGCGTCCCGTCCCAGGGAGCGGCTGTACAAGAATGCGTAAGGGTCTGTGGCAATGTCGCAGACAGGTCCCAGATTTACATTCAGTCCCAGATCAGACAGCAGACGGCATTTTTCTTCCTCTTCCGCCAACACCTCAGTCAATCCGCCCCGGTCATACCGGGCGCGCAGGGAGGAAAACCGGTGGTCCCGGAAAGCGGAATACCGGCTGATCCGGGTTACGTCCCCGCCTTCCTCGTCCACTGCCAGCAGCAGAGGTGTTTCCGCTGCCAGCTGATAGCCGCTCAGCGTCTGACGCAGGGAGTCCGGTGTCTGATTTTCAAAATCCTCGCTGAAGAGCACAAGTCCGCCAAGGTGGTACTGTTCCACGTCGGAAACCGCAGTCTCCCGGTTACAACGGGCAAGAAACAGCTGTCCAACCCGCTGCTCCAGGGACATATCCGCGATCATCTGCCGCAGAGGGTCGGCGGCTTCCGTCTCTGGGGGAGTGGTTTCCGGTACGGTGGTTTCCGGCGCAGCAGAGGTTTCCACAGCCGGAAGGGTAGTCTCCGGCGCAAAGGCAGGCTCCGAAGCGCATCCCGCCAGGAGCAGGCCGCATAAAAGCAGGGCAAGCAATCTCATAACACGCACCCGATGAGATACCACAGCGCCAGCAGAAGCAGTGCCACGGGAATGTAGGTCAGCAGCGCGGCGGCGGAAATGCAAATTACGGTATAGCCAAACAGGTCCAGCAAATACATCACCGCGCAGATAATGGCACTGGTGAACACCGCTTTGCTGACCTGCTTGCCGACGATGTTGGAGAAGAAGAAGGTGTACATAGCCCCCAGAAAGGGATTCGCCACGGCAATGACCATGCCCAGCACCAGATTCACCAGGCCGCCCAGCAGGCAGATGCCCAGAATCACCAGCAGAATCACGGGGGCGTAGGTTACCAGCGCGTTGGGAAGATAGGTATGCACTGCCCACTGGGCCACCAGATGCAGCCCCATGCAGGCTCCCAACGCCAGCAGCCGCAGCACCAGCCAGGTGAGAACATGCTGTCCCTTTGGCATAAAGGCATCCACCAGATTTACCAGGAACGCCAGCATAATCAGGGACAGCACCTGGGTGCACAGGGCGGTAAACTGGATATCCGTTATAGGCAGCAAAATCAGATATTCCCCGGAAAAATTGGCAAAGGGCAGGGGAGACAGCAGTGCGTCCAGATTCCAGGGGTGGAAGGTGTAGATCACCACGGTCATGGCGTAAATGAACAAAATCCCCATGGCAGAGGACACAGACAGGTTCAGGCTGGACCGCTTTCCCAGAAAGACCCGGCCCAGAACGGCGAGAATCAGGGAAATGGCGGAAAAATACAGCATGAACTTGGCCGCAGAAACCACATCCACCTCCACGGGCAGATAGGACCTTGCGTACCAGATGATGTCGCTTAAGTCATCGGGGATATAAGAAGCCGCCTGGGTCATAACCTTGTCCAGAGAGCCGGGTAGGCTGGCGGCGAAACTTTCAAAATCCATAAGGGGTTCCTTTCCGGGAAGCGCAAAACCACAGGCACTTCACAAGCAGTACCAATGGGTTCACGCTTTCCGCTTAGGTATAAGAAAAGCCGCCGCCATTTCTGGCGGCGGCACAGCTTATCAAGGGGAGATATCTTACTTGATCTCGGCCTCGGCGCCAGCTTCCTTCAGCTCGGCGACCAGCTTCTCGGCATCTTCCTTGGAGATAGCTTCCTTCAGGGTCTTGGGGCAGTTGTCAACCAGATCCTTAGCGTCCTTCAGGCCCAGGCCGGTAGCGGCACGGACAACCTTGATGACGTTCAGCTTGGAAGCACCAGCGTTCTTCAGGATGACGTCGAACTCGGTCTTCTCCTCGACCTCAGCAGCAGCGGCAGCAGCGGGAGCGGCAACAGCAGCGGCAGCGGCGGAAACGCCGAAAACTTCCTCCAGGGTGTGGACCAGCTCGGACAGCTCCAGAACGGTCAGCTCCTTAACCTGCTCAACCAGAGCAGTGATCTTTTCACTAGCCATTTTAATAATCCTCCTAAAATGTAAGTTGAATGTGTGTTTTGTGTGTTCCTAAGTGGTTATTAAGCAGACATTAGGCTTCTGCTTCGGCAGCGGGAGCGCCGCCTTCCTTCTGGATGCGGATCTGATCCAGAACGAATGCCAGGGAAGAAATGGGAGCCAGGAAGGTACCCAGGACGGATGCAACCAGTGCATTCTTGCTGGGCAGTTCGCCGAAGCCATTCAGCTCATCAGCGGACAGAACGGAACCTTCAACGACGCCGCCCTTGATGGACAGGGTCTTCAGCTTGTTCTTCTTGGCGAACTCGCAGACGATACGAGCGGGAGCGATGGGATCGCCAGTGGTGATAGCCATTGCGGTAGTACCGTTCAGAACATCATCGAAGTTGTAGCCAACATTCTTGGTGGCGAACTTGGTCAGAGTGTTCTTGACAACGGAGTACTCGACGCCGGCTTCACGGAACTGCTTACGCAGCTCGTTGTCCTGTGCAACGGTGATACCCTTGTAATCAACGAAGACAACGGAAGTAGCCTCCTGGATCTTACCGGTCAGGGAGTCAACCACGGCCTTCTTGCTTTCAAGAACCTTTGCGTTAGGCATTGAGATGTCACCTCCGAAATAAAAAGTGTCTTTCTGCCAACAGACAGAAAGACACGCAAATAAACCTTATCAGCGCACCTCGGCGGGAATTACGACCTGATGTCAACCTGCTGTCTTTGGCAACAGATGCATCATACCATACCGTGAGGCATTTGTCAACACCTTTTTTAAGAATTTTCGGGAATTTCGGTAACTTCCGGCGCGGTTTCGAAGATGGCGTCCACGGCGTCCTTCAGTTCGGGAGCGAAGATGCGGATGATGTTGCCCAGGGTCTCGGCCTTGAGGCGCATGGTCTCCACGCCGTAGCTCAGAAGTTCCTCGATCAGGGGCAGGCCCACGGTTTTGAACTTCTCCTGCACGTCCTCCCGGGACAGGAATTCCTTCAGGGCGGGGATGCTTTCCTTGAATTTGGTGATGGCTTCTTCGGAAACGGTGGCCAGGTCGTGCTCCTCCATCCAGGTCTGGATCTTCTCGTTCTCAGCGATGGATTCCAGGGCTTTTTTCACAACGGCGTCGCCCTCGGCGGCGCAGCCGGTGAAGCCCAGCGTCAGGCTTAGGCAAAGCGCCAGACAGACGACCCGCAGAAATGTACGGTTCATAGGGGTACCTCCTTAAAATGTCGGAATATGGGCCCCATTGTACCGGGAAAGGGAAGGTTTGTCAAGAAAAGAAATTGTGAACAGGGATTCGGGCAGCGTTCGCGCCGATGATCAGTCCAGCGGCCAGCACGAACAGGCAGAGCCACAGGGCGGTGAGAAAGGCTTGGTTGTGGTAGTCGCCCTCGGGATTTTGGAGGATCCTGTACAGCTTGATGCAGGAGAAGACCAGAAGCACCGCGGGGATCATCATGAGAATCAGATCGAAGAGAAGGATCAGAATGGCTTCCATAAAATCGTACCTCCGTTACTTACTGGGCACTACCATATTGCCCAGGATCCGGTAAGATCCGTCATCCAGCCGCTGAAGCATGAGCATCATGGGCTCGCCGATGAAGGTCTCGCCGGTGGCACTGATGGCGGCGCCGGAGTCGGTGTGATAGAAGATCTGCACGCTGCCGTCGCTTCGTTCCTCCACCCAGGTGATCTCAAAGCTTCCGATGCCCCAGGCGTCGTTTTTGTTGGTGTAATAGGCGTCCGTGGCCTCGCCGTAGACCCATTCGGAGGGGATGCCGGACTTCACGTCGGAAAGGGAGATGCCGAAGATGGTCTGCATCACTTTCTCCATCTGGTCCACAGGGCGGATCTGAAGGTCCATGTTTTTGTTGAAGCCCTGGTTGACCAGCCAGGCGGCGGTTTCCTCAGAGACGGTGTCCCAGGATGCGCCGGGGATTCCGCTGTAGAAGAAGTAGTACAGATCGATGTTCTCGGGACCGGCGAAGGCGCAGCCCATGGCATCGTGGAACCAGTTGGGGCCCTGGCTGGCGTCCAGCAGGGCGTAATAGTCCGAATAATCCGGTTCGGTCTCAGCCACTGGTTCCGTTTCCAAAGGCGCGGTGGTCTCCGTCGTAGGAGCTTTCGTCTGAGCGGGCACAGTGGTTTCCGGGATGGAGGCTGCCGAGGGTTCCGTAGAAGGAGAGACATCCGTCTTACCGCAGCCGATCAGGAGCAGGACGGCAAGCAGGACCGCAAGCAGAGAAGAGAATTTCTTCATAAAAACACCCCTTTTTCTTTTATCATACCAAAAAGAAAAAGGGGCTGTCAACTTAACAATTCTTAAAACACAAAACCGGGAAGCTCTCGCTTCCCGGTCATATGCGGTATCGATCCGATTACACGTACTTGGCGGTAGAGACCTTGACGCCGGGGCCCATGGTGGAGGCCACGGTGCAGGAACGGATATACTGGCCCTTGGCGGCAGCGGGCTTTGCCTTGACAACAGCCTTGACCAGGGTGTCCATGTTCTCCTGCAGCTTCTCAGCGCCGAAGGAAACCTTGCCGATGGGGCAGTGGATGATGTTGGTCTTGTCCAGACGGTACTCGACCTTACCAGCCTTGATTTCCTTGACAGCGGCGGCGACGTTGGGGGTCACGGTGCCGGCCTTGGGGGAGGGCATCAGACCCTTGGGGCCCAGAACCTTACCCAGACGGCCAACGATGCCCATCATGTCGGGGGAAGCAACGACGACGTCGAACTCGAACCAGTTCTCCTTGGTGATCTTCTCCACCAGGTCCATGCCGCCGACATAGTCAGCGCCGGCAGCCTTGGCCTCTTCGACCTTGGCGTCCTTGGTGAAGACCAGTACCCGGCGGGTCTTGCCGGTGCCGTTGGGCAGGACGACAGCGCCGCGAACCTGCTGGTCAGCGTGACGGGAGTCAACACCCAACTTGATGTGCAGCTCGACGGTCTCGTCGAACTTAGCGGAAGCGCCCTTCACAACCAGGTCCAGGGCTTCAGCGGGATCATACTGAACGGAGCGGTCAATCAGCTTGGCGCTCTCCTGATACTTTTTACCTCTAAACAATGTAATATCCTCCTATACAGTGGTGATGCGGAATAATCCTCCCACATTGCCGGACTTCAAAACAGAGCCCGGAACAGCAAATTATCAATCAACAACAGTGACGCCCATGGAGCGGCAGGTACCCTTGACCTGGGAAATCGCGGACTCCAGAGAGACGCAGTTCAGGTCGGGCAGCTTGGTCTTGGCGATCTCCTCGACCTGAGCCATGGTGATGGTGCCGACCTTGGTCTTGTTGGGGACGCCGGAGCCACTCTCCAGACCGATGGCCTTCATGACCAGCAGGGGGGTGGGGGGAGTCTTGGTGATGAAGGTGAAAGAACGGTCCGCGTAGACAGTGATGACGACGGGGATCTTGTAACCCTCCATATCCTTGGTCCGGGCGTTGAACTCCTTGATAAATGCTGCGATATTCACACCGTGCTGACCCAGAGCGGGGCCGACAGGGGGAGAAGCAGTCGCCTTAGCGGCGTTAATCTGCAGTTTGATAATACCAGTGACTTTCTGTGCCATTTTAAAGCACCTCCAAATTAAAATGTGGTGATATGCGCCTCAAGCGCATTTTTTTCGGGGTGTGACACCCCTCCCACGTTCCGACCGCGGGAGCGGTCCGATGCGTTTAATGGGAATCGAGCTCCACCGCGTCCAGCGGCAGGGTGAGCGTAGTCTGACGGTTGAACATTCTCACGGACAGATAGACCGTGTTGTTGTCCACGTCGATATCCTCGACAACGGCGGTCTGGCCGGCGTAGACACCATCGTAGATCTTGACGGTATCGCCCACCTGGTAATCCAGGATGACTTCCCGCTTTTCCACGCCCATGCTGTAGACCTCTTCTTCGGTCAGGGGGACGGGTTCCTTGCTGTTGTCCTCCTTGTCCCGGCTCAGGGAATCGCCCAGGAAACCGGTGACGCCGCGGATATTCTTGATGACGTGCCAGACTTCGCTGGAGTAGACCATTTTCACCAGCACATAGCTGGGGAAAATTTTGCGCTCGAAGGTTTTGAGCTCGCTGACGGTTTTGACCTTGCCGTCTTCTTTGACTTGTTTTTCGACTTTCTCGGTGACAGTCTCGGTGGGGATGGAGATCGCCAGGATCTGATCCTGGAGATTACGGTTCTCCACGGTCTTCTCGATGGTAGCCTTGACCGTATTCTCGTAGCCGGAATAGGTCTGAATCACATACCACTTCGCTTCTGCCATGGCGACGCACCCTTAGTGGAACAGGCCGATCAGGCCGTTGATGCCAACCTGGGAAACGAAATCGAACAGCCAGATGAACGCGCCGACGACCAGGCAGCAGCCGGCCACGACCAGAGCGTTCTTCATCACCTGCTCGGCGGTGGGCCAAACGACCTTCTTCAGCTCGCTGCGCAGCTCGCGGAAGAACTTGCAGGTCTTGCCCCAGGTTCTCTTGAACCAGTTTTCCTTCTTGACTTCTGCCATTTTAGGTGGGCCTCCTTACTTGGTCTCGTTGTGAGTGGTGTGCTTTCTGCAGAATCTGCAGTACTTCTTCATTTCGAGACGGTCGGGGTCATTCTTCTTGTTCTTCATGGTGTTGTAGTTTCTCTGCTTGCACTCGGAGCATCTCAAAGTGACTTTAACGCGCATAACGGCACCTCCTTAAAACATTGCCTCCCTGTATCACTTCGTCTATGGTAAAAATTTAGTCGCGGCTTAACTACAAAAGCCACACCGAAGCAGAAAAAGGCGCATAAAAAAAGCCCTTTTTCACAGGTATGGCTATCATACCACAGGGGGGGTGAGTTGTCAACAATTATTTTCGTTGATTTTTGGGAATTTTGCTGTATAATAGGGGCAAATCACAAACAGAGGAGATTGGGAAATTATGAAACGAATCATGGGGATCGACTACGGCGACGCCCGGACCGGCGTGGCCATTTCAGACCTTTTATGCTCCATCGTTGGCTCTACCTGCGTGGTGCCCAGCCGGAACACAGATAAGGCCGTGGCCGACATCGTCCGGCTGGCAAAGGAGAACGAGGTGGGGGAGATCGTGGTGGGTCTTCCCCGGAATATGGACGGGTCCGAGGGACCCCGGGCGGAGCTGTGCCGAGCCTTCGGCGCCCGGCTGGGAGAGGAGACCGGTCTGCCCATCACCATGTGGGACGAGCGCCGGACCACTGTGGAGGCCCACAACATCCTCTCCGAGCACAACTACCACGGCAAGAAGCGGAAGAACACCGTGGACGCGGTGGCCGCGTCCCTGATTTTGGAGGGCTATCTGAACTTCCGGTCCCGGTAACAGAGCTCCCGGACTCCGCAGACCAGAAAGAGAACGCCCAAGGCTTTACGCAGAAGTTCCAGGTCCAGACGGCTGTTCAGGAAATTCCCGGCCAGCGCTCCCAGCAGCCCGCCGCATACCGCGGTGAGGGTGACGCCCCAGTCGGGCTTCGACTGCTTCCACCGGAAGAGGCTGGCGATCAGGGCGCAGGGGATAAAGAACATCAGATTCAGCAATCTTGCTTCGCTCTGCTCCGTGCCCGCGATCTGGGTCAGCCAGAGCATCAGCAGGCTCCCTCCGCCAACCCCCAGCCCGGAGAGAAAGCCCAGCACACAGCCAACGCCGATTTGAAACCACCATATATTCACCACAGGTATCGGACACCTCCCCATAAGAGCATGACGCCCAAAACGCGGTGGAGCCACAGTGTGGGGATCTTTCGCCCGAGGAAGCCCACCAGAACACCGCCGACGGCGCTTCCCGCCAGATACGGCCATGCGTCAGCCCAGGGCAGGGGAGCGGCCTGGGCGCTTATCGTCAGGGTCAGCACGCTTACCGGGAGCATGACGGACACACTCATGGGGAAGAGCTGGTCCTCCTCCACTCCGGAGAACCACTTCAGCCCGGGAATCAGCAGCATCCCGCCTCCGCCGCCGAAGAGCCCGTTCACAGTCCCGGCGGCCAGACCGGAAAGTCCCGCGCCGACGCGGTGCTTTTTCTGGGAATCATCCAAATAAATCGCCTCCTGCGGAATATTTTTCCACAGGAGGCTTTTTCTATTCACGGATTGGAATTGAAAATTGAAAGTTGAAAATGGTAAATTATCAATTGTCAATTATCAATTCCGAAACGATGTGTCCCGCGATCATCAGCCCGGCCACCGAGGGGACCCAGCTGACCGATGCCGGGATGCTCCGGCGGCCGGGGGGAGGGGCTTCCAGGGCGATGGGAGTGATGGGCTCCTCCGGGGAGAAGAGGATGGTGTGGTGATTGACGCCCCGGTTCCGCAGCTCCTTGCGCATCACCCTCGCCAGGGGACAGCCGCTGGTCTTGGAGATGTCGGTGATGGAGAACTGGGTGGGGTCCAGCTTGTTGCCGGTGCCCAGGGCGCTGATGATGGGAATGCTCCGCTCTCGGGCGTTCAGGATCAGGCTGAGCTTGCAGCTGACCAGGTCGATGCAGTCGGCGATATAGCTGTAGTCCGTGTCGAAGAACAGCTCCTTGGTCTCCTCGCTGTAGAGCCGGCAGATGGCCCGGACATTGCAGTCGGGGTTGATGTCTTTGATCCGGTCGGCCATGACCTGGGCCTTCATCTTGCCCACGGTGGAGTGGAGGGCGCAGAGCTGGCGGTTGATGTTGCTGATGCCCACGGTGTCGTTGTCCACCAGGGTCAGGCTGCCCACACCGGCTCTCGCCAGGGCCTCCGCGGTGTAGCTTCCCACGCCGCCGATGCCGAACACGGCCACATGGGCGTTTTTCAGATTTTCCAGGGCCTCGGCCCCCAGGGCCATCTGTTCCCGGATGAAGGGGTTTTCCATTGAATCAGGTCCTTTCTTATCAAAACAGGCCGCTGAAAAACAGCGGCCTGTTGGCTGTATTGGGGTTGTGTGCTTAGGTACCGGAGCTCAGGACCAGGTCCAGCTTGACGTTCTTGGTGTTCTTCACGGTCATAGCGGAGGCCTCGACCAGCGCGTCCTGCCATTCGGTCATGTCCTCGGTGCGCAGCGCGGAGATGATCATGTAATCCCGGTAGGTCAGCTCGCTGTCGCCCACGAAGTACATGATGTGGTAGCCGTACTCGGTCTCCACGATGCCGGTCTCGCCGGGAGTCCGGGCGTCATCGATGACCCAGTTCAGGAAGTTCTCCACATAGCTGGAGGAGGGGACGATGTTCTCGTACAGACCGCCGGTGGTGTTGGAGCCGGTGTCGTCGGAGTACTCGTTGGCCAGGGCGGCGAAGGCGTCCTCGGTCATCTCACCGGCCTCGTACTCGGCCAGGATCTCCTCGGCCTCAGCCAGAGCGGCAGCCTTCTCCTCGTCGGAGTAGACGGTGTTGCCGTCGTCGTCGGTGGTGCCGCCGGTGAAGGAGACCAGGATGTGACGGACGTTGTTCATCAGGTACTGGTTGTCGTCGGAGCCCAGGAACAGGACCACATAATAGCCGTTGACGGTGGTAGTGGTGTTGCCCTCGGCGTCGGTGGACTCGGTCTCGTAGGGGATGCAGCCCAGCTCGCCCACGGTGCGCTCGTCAGCGGAGACCCAATCCTTCAGGGTGGCGCTCAGGCCGGTGTACAGCTTGTCGGTGACGGCGGTGGAGGAGGCGGTGGTGTCGGTGTTGATCTCCAGATTGCTGATGGCCTTGTCGAAGAGAACCACGGAGTCGATGTTCTGCTCCAGCAGGGAATCGGCAGCGGCCTTGCATGCCTCAACAGAAGCGGACTTCTCCTCGTCGGAGTAGGTCACGTTGCCGTCCTCGTCGGTGGTGCCGCCTTCCAGGAAGCTGGAAGTGGACAGGTAGTAATAGTTGTAGGCGTAGGTGTTGTAAGCCTTGGGCTCCTCGGCCAGAACAGCGGCGATGTCGTCGTCGGAGTAGGTCAGGGAATCCATGTGGTCGTTGGCGTAGGCGCTGGCGACGTACTGGACCTCGGCGTAGGCACGGTAGGTCTCCTCGTTGGAGCCGTTGCCGTACATGGCGACCAGGAAGGAATCCAGGTCGGAGTAGCCGTAGTAATACAGGGCGTACATCTCCATGGTGGCGATGGAGGAGTCAATGGAGGCTGCGTCCTCCTCGCTCAGGGTGTAGCCCGCGGCCTTGGCCTCGTTGTACACGGCGTAGACGCTGTGGATGTTCTCGGTGGCGTAATCCAGGAAGTAGTCGGCCCAGGTGGTGCCCTCGCTGACCTCCTGCTCGTTCAGGGGAGCGGTGGTGTCCAGACCGGTCAGGGAGATGTAATCGCCCCACTGCTCGACATATTCGTTGATGGCGTCAAAGTAGTAGTAATTCAGCTCGACGGCGCTGATCTTGCTGTCGCCGACGGTAACGGCGGTGGTGCCGCGCTCGATGATGCCGCTGCTGCTGACGGTGCTGAAGATCACGATGCCGATCATCAGAACGATGGCGGCGGCGAACAGGACCGTATACAGGCGGAGCTTCTTGGCTTCCTTCTGGGCGGCCTGCTGCTTCTCGGTCATCTGTGCAGCGTTCTGCTCTTTGCGGAGCTGCTTCTTGTGGGATGCACTCATGGTTCAATCATATCCTCTCGTAATGCTTAAGTGGCGTATGCCGGCGCTTTTCGGCATAGACCAAGCTATTATAACGCAAGCGTGTCCCGGTTTCAAGTCCAAATTCTTTCAGAATTGGATATTTTTTATGAAGTTTCCCCGGGTATTCCGGAAATAAAAAAAGGTACGGAGCATTGCTGCTCCGCACCTGCCCGCTTTGGCCGTGTGTGCCGATGATGACCTGCACGTTAACGGCAGGTGGGTTGCCGCTCTGTGCGTGCTCTGCTCCCAACGTCCACCCATCGTCGAAGCGCGGGCGGGAGGTCTGCAATTCCGCATAGAAGTCAAGCATCCCTATGATATGATGTGGGTCCAAACGAACACATCACGCACCAAGCAGGGAATGAACGGTTTGTCTGGGGGTGTTATTCTTCGTCAGCTTCGTCCTCTTCGTAGAGCTGATCCATGATCAGGTTGTAGACGGTTTCCAGCTCCTGCTCATCCTCGATGGCACACAGGATGGGCTCGCCGTCCTCCTCGACGCTCTTGAGAATGCTGACCTCCAGGTCCTGCTCCTCGTCGCCGGCCGGGATCACGGCCATATAAGAGCTTCCGTTGTATTCCAGGGTGGAAAGGACCTCGAGCTCGAACTCGGTGCCGTCCTCGTCCACGATGGTGATGAAATCAGAACCGTACTGATCTGCCATAGTGTGTTACCTCCGGGATGTGGGTTTTCCTCATGGCCATATTGTACGATGAAACGCCGCCAAAATCAATAGAAATTTTTTCGCCGCGCCGGAAAATTTCCCGCAGGCCGGGATTGGGGGCTCCGGACCGGGGGGACAGGAACAGTTTCTGCGGATTTTTATATTTTATTCATAAATATGGTCTTTCGTTTTCAAATCGGGTATGCTATAATAATATGAACTGTCGGGAGGAGTATGCCCTTTTGACGGTCAAAACCATCGACTTTATCACTTCAATTTCGGAGGTAACGATATGGCGAAGAAAAAAAGAAGAAAGATCACCCGGCAGGAGTGGAAGCCCAACTTCCTTCTGCGGCTGCTTTACGGCGCGTGGATGGCGCTGTTTTCCGCGGTGAAGATCGCCCTGGGCGCCGTCGCCACGGTGGCGTGCATCATTGTGGTGTGCTGCTTTGTGGTGGTGGGAGCCGCGGGCGACTATCTGCAGGACGATGTACTGCCCAATGTGTCGGCGGATCTGGAGAGCATCCAGATCGATCAGACGTCCTTTATCTATTATGTGGACTCGGACGGTGAGATTCAGCTCCTTCAGCAGATCCACACCGATACCGACCGTCAGTGGGCAACCATCGACGAGATCCCCGAGGACCTGATCCACGCGGCGGTGGCCATCGAGGACAAGCGCTTCTATGAGCACCAGGGCGTGGACTGGATCACCACGGTCAAGGCCTGCGCCAATATGTTCTTTGGCAGCTCCACCGTCGGCGGCTCCACCATCACCCAGCAGATGATCAAGAACCGCACCGGCGACAACGAAGTCACCGTCCAGCGTAAGGTGGAGGAGATCTTCCGGGCCTGCAAGTTCGAGTCCCAATATGACAAGGACGTGGTCATGGAATGGTATCTCAACCAGATCTTTCTGGGATCGGGCTGCTACGGCGTCAAGAGCGCGGCCTGGGAGTATTTCGGCAAGGAGCTGGATGAGCTGACCATCGCCGAATGCGCCAGCCTGATCTCCATCACCAACAACCCCTCCCTGTTCAGCCCCTATATCTATCCCGAGAACAACCGCAGCCGCCAGCTTGACGTGCTGTGGGAGATGTACGACCAGGGCTGGATCACCGAGGGCGAATATGAGGAAGCCAAGGCCCAGGAGATGGTCTTCATCAGCGGCGACGACGCGGAGAATATCACCTACCACACCTGCACGAACTGCGGCTACTATGACGCCGCCCGGCATTATGACCGGGATGAGAACGATGTATTCTCCTGCCCGGAGTGCGGTACTGTGGCGGATATCGTTCTGGATGCGTCCTCTGATATGTACTCCTGGTTCACCGACCTGGTCCTGGAGGATGTGGCCGAGGCATTGGCGGAAAAGCAGGGCATGGAGTGGAACAGTGCGAACAAGGAAGCGCTGATGGAGCAGATCAAGCATGGCGGCTACCATATCTATACCACCCTGGACATGGAGGTCCAGGAGCAGGTGGACAAGATATACAGCAACCTGGAGAACATCCCCAAGACCAGCTCCACCCAGCAGCTTCAGTCTGCTATTGTGGTTATTGACAACAAGACCGGTGATATCGTGGCCATTGCCGGCGCTGTGGGTGAGAAGGAGTTCTACGATGCCTTCAGCTATGCCACCGAGCAGGGCCTGCAGACCGGCTCCGTTATGAAGCCTCTGACGGTCTATGCCCCCGCCTTCGAGCTGGGCGTCATCAGCCCGGCTACTGCCATCGATGATCTGCCCTTCAGCTATGACGACGGCAAGTTCCCCCTGAACGACACCAGAACCTATCAGATCAGCACCACGGTGCTCAACGGTGTCTCCTCCTCCATCAACGCCATCGCGGTGAACGTGCTGGACATGATCGGACGGGAATACAGCTTCGATTTCGCAAAGAACAAGTTCGGCCTGAACGGCCTGCTAGAGAGCGAGTGGACCAGCTCCGGCAAGGAGCTGTCTGATATCGGCTACTCCCCCCTGGCCCTGGGCGCGCTGAGCTACGGCGTCACCGTCCGGGATATGGCCAGCGCCTACGCCACCTTCCCCAACGACGGCGTCTACCGGGAGGACCGGACCTTCACCAAGGTCTATGATTCCAACGGCAACCTGGTCCTGGACAACACCCAGGATTCCGAGCGGATCCTGTCCGAGCGGGCCGCCAACTATATGAATTACTGCCTGCGGGAAGTGGTCCGCTCCGGAACCGGCTACTTCGCCAACCTGAGCACCACCCAGGTGGCCGCCAAGACCGGTACCACCTCCGGCAACAAGGACCGCTGGTTCATCGGCTACACCGAGTATTACACCGCCGCGGTCTGGTGCGGCTACCAATACGCTGAGGAGATCCGTCTGGTGGGCAACACCACCAACCCCGCCGGCCGTCTGTGGTACGCGGTGATGGAGCCCCTGCACCGGAACGTCAGCTACAAGGAAGTCTACGACGATTCCGAGATGGTCTGGGTCACGGTGTGCAAGGATTCCGGCGGCATCGCCACCGAGGCCTGCAAGCTGGACCCCAGAGGAGGCCGGACCCAGTCGGTGCTGGTCTACCGGAGCGATTACCCCTCCAAGAGCTGCGACAAGCACGTTCAGGTGGACTACTGCGTCAGCGGCGACGGCGTGCCCAACGAATACTGCAAGCAGGTGGAGGGCCTGACCTTCGGTAAGGTGGGTCTGCTGAAGGTCACCGAGAAGGAACTGGAAGAGATCAAGAGAGCGGCGACGGTCAAGGATCTGACCGACAACCTGATCTATCTGGTGGACAGCAACGGCACCGACAAGTGGTTCTACGGCCTGAACGGCAACATCAACAAGGATGTCAAGGCACCCTACAAGGTCTGCACCGTCCACACCGCCGAGAGCGTCAAGCCTCCGGAGACGGAACCCCCGGAGACCGAGCCCACGGAATCCAGCGGCGATACCAACAACTCCGGCGGCGAAGCCAATGCCGGCTAAGAGAGGATAGAAAGAAACGATGATTTGGACTTCTGACGAATGGAAAGATTACGAGGTCCTGGACGCCACCGACGGGGAGCGCCTGGAACGCTGGGGCAAGTATATCCTGGTGCGCCCGGACCCTCAGGTGATCTGGAACACCCCGAAGATCGACAAAAACTGGAAAAACTACGACGCCCGCTACCTCCGCTCCAACACCGGCGGAGGCCGCTGGACGGACCACGACCTGCCCGAGCGCTGGCAGATCAAGTATAAGGATTACCTTACTTTTAATGTAAAGCCCATGAACTTCAAGCACACCGGCGTGTTCCCCGAGCAGGCCGCCAACTGGGACTTCATCCGGGAGAAGGTGTCCGAGGCCTCCGCCAAGCGGCCCGTGCGGGTGCTGAATATGTTCGCCTACTCCGGCGGCGCCACTCTGGCGGCAGCCGCCGGCGGCGCGGAGGTCTGGCACGTGGACGCTTCCAAGGGCATGGTCCAGTGGGCCAAGGAAAACGCCCAGGCTTCGGGCCTTGCTGACCGGCCCATCCACTGGATCGTGGACGACTGCGCCAAGTTCATCCAGCGGGAGATCCGCCGGGGCCGCCGCTACGACGGCATCATCATGGACCCCCCCAGCTATGGCCGGGGACCCTCTGGCGAGATCTGGAAGATGGAGACCAGCTTCTACCCCTTCCTTCAGGAGGTGGTGAAGGTGCTCTCCGACGATCCGCTGTTTGTGATCATCAATTCCTACACCACGGGCCTGGCCCCCAGCGCGGTGGGCTATGTGTCCGATACGGTGTTCTCCGCCAAGTTCGGCGGGCAGACCCGCAACGGCGAGCTGGGCCTGCCGGTGAAGAGCACCGGTTTCATCCTGCCCTGCGGCGCCGCGGGCCGCTGGATGCCCGACTAAGGAGGAATTACCATTGAGTCTGGCTGTAAAAGCAGAAAAATTAGCCTATACCTACCCCGGCCTGGAAGAGGGCCAGGGGGTCAGGGTTTTTGAAGACCTGGACCTGGAAGTGGAGCAGGGGAGCTTTGTGGCGATCCTGGGCACCAACGGCTCCGGTAAATCCACCCTGGCGAAGCATTTCAATGCCATCCTGCTCCCCACCGGCGGCCACGCCTATGTCTACGGCATGGATACCTCCGACGAGGAGCTTCTCATCAAGATCCGCCGGAACGTGGGCATGGTGTTCCAGAACCCGGACAACCAGATCGTCGCCAACGTGGTGGAGGAGGATGTGGCCTTCGCGCCCGAGAATCTGGGTGTTGCCAGCCCCATGATCCGCCATCGGGTGGATAAGGCCCTGAAGCAGGTGGGTATGTACGAATACCGCACCCACGCGCCCCATCTTCTCTCCGGCGGTCAGAAGCAGCGCATTGCCATCGCGGGTGTCATCGCCATGGAGCCGAAGTGCATCGTCCTGGACGAGCCCACCGCCATGCTGGACCCCCGGGGAAGACGGGAGGTCATTGAGACCGTCTCCGCCCTGAACCGGGAGAAGGGCATCACCGTGATCCTGATCACCCACCACATGGACGAGGCCGCCAAGGCCGACCGGGTGGTGATCCTCCACCGGGGCGAGATCCGGGCGGACGGCAAGCCCAGCGAGATCTTCTCCGACGTGGAGATGATCCACGAGCTTGGTCTGGCGGCTCCCGAGACCGTGGAGCTTTGCTATGAACTGAACAAGGAGGGCTTCAGCCTGCCGCTGGACCTTCTGGATACCGAACAATGCGCGCAGGTACTTTACGAGACGCTGAAGACGTGACGCGCCGGGAGGAAAGAACATTGTCTACCATTCTTGAGGTCAAAGACCTCACCTATACCTATTCCGCCGGTACCCCCTTCGAGCACAAGGCGCTGGATAACGTGTCCTTTTCTGTGGAGCGGGGGGAATTCATCGGCATCATCGGACATACCGGCTCCGGTAAGTCTACCCTGATGCAGCATCTGAACGGCCTCTTAAAACCCACCTCCGGCCAGATTCTGCTGGACGGGACGGACCTGTGGAGCGACAAGCAGTTCACCCGTCAGGCCCGGTTCCGGGTGGGCCTTGTGTTCCAGTACCCGGAGTATCAGCTGTTCGAGGAGACGGTCTATAAAGATATCGCCTTCGGCCCCAAGAACATGGGTTTGAAGACTGAGGAGATCGACCGCCGGGTCCGGGAGGCCGCCAAACTGGTTGGCCTGACGGATGCGCAGTTGGAGGTGTCCCCCTTCGACCTGTCCGGCGGACAGAAGCGCCGGGTTGCCATCGCCGGTGTCATCGCCATGGAGCCGGAGATCCTGATCCTGGACGAGCCCACCGCAGGCCTGGACCCCATGAGCCGGGCGGGCATCCTGGAGAACATCGAAGCCTACCGCCGGGCCAAGAACGCCACCATCATGATGGTCAGCCATTCCATGAACGACGTGGCACGGCTCACCGAGCGGCTTCTGGTGATGAACGGCTCGAAGCTCGCCATGGACGGCACCCCCGCCGAGGTCTTCACCCGGGCGGAGGAGCTGCTGGAAATGGGCCTGGACATCCCGGATGTGACCCGGGTCTTCCTGCGCCTGAAGCAGATGGGCCTCCCTCTGGAGCCTGTCTATACCATGGACCAGGCGGTCAAGGCCATCAAAACGCTGAAGGAGGGGAACGCCAATGCTTAAGGACATCACCCTGGGCCAGTATTTCCCCGGCGATTCCTTCGTCCACAAGCTGGATCCCAGAACCAAGCTTCTGATGGTGGTCATTTACATCGTTGCCCTGTTCTCGGCCTCCGGCTGGGCGGGGTATCTGGCGGTGTTCGCCTTCCTGGCGATGTCCATCGCCATTTCCCACATCCCTCTGAAATCCATCACCCGGGGCATGAAGCCCGTGGCGATGATCGTGGTGTTCACCGGTGTGCTGAACCTGTTCTTCACCGAGGGCACCCATGAGATCGTGAACATCTTCGGATTTTCCCTGACCTGGGAGGCAGTTACCCGGGCGTTTTTCATGATCCTCCGGATCCTGATGCTGATCACCGGCACCTTCCTGCTGACCTATACCACGTCCCCCATCGCCCTGACGGACGGACTGGAATCCCTGCTGGGACCGCTGAAGCGGCTGAAATTCCCGGTCCACGAGCTTTCCATGATGATGTGCATCGCCCTGCGGTTCATCCCCACCCTGATCGAGGAGACGGACAAGATCATGTCCGCCCAGAAGGCCAGAGGCGCGGATTTCGAGACCGGCAGCCTGATGGACCGGGCCAAGGCCCTGGTTCCCATTCTGGTGCCCCTGTTCATCAGCGCCTTCCGGCGGGCCGACGAGCTTGCCATCGCCATGGAGTGCCGCTGCTACCAGGGCGGCGAGGGCCGCACCAAGCTGAAGCAGCTCCACTACACCCAGCTGGATTTCCAGGCCTTCGGCGCTGGCGCGGTCCTGCTCACCGCGGTGCTGGTGCTGAAGCGCTTCGGCCTGTAAGAGGTGCGTCATGCGCAATATCGCTCTGTATGTTACCTATCTTGGCACCCATTACCACGGCTGGCAGGTCCAGAAAAAGCTGGCGACCGTGGGGCAGACCCTGGAAGAGGCTGCCGCCATGGTGGTGGGCCACAAGGTCCACGTCACCGGCTGCGGCCGCACCGACGCCGGGGTCCACGCCAAGTGCTATGTAGCCAATTTCCGCACCGATTCCCGGATCCCGGTGGACCGGCTGCCCTACGCCCTGAATACCCACCTGCCCCACGACATCGTGGTGACGAAGGCCTTCGAGGTCCACGAGAACTTCAACGCCATCGGCTCCTGCGCGAAGAAGGAGTACACCTACCTGATCTACAATTCCCGGATCAAGGATCCCTTCTATGTGGACCGGGCCTGGTTCTATCCCAAGCACCTGGACGAGAAGGTGATGCAGGCGGCGGCGGACCAGTTCGTGGGAACCCACGATTTTGCCGCTGTGCGCAGCGTGGGAACGGATGTGAAATCCACCGTGCGCACCGTATATTATTATAAGGTAGAGCGCCATGGTGACCTGCTGGCGCTGAAGGTCTGCGCCAACGGCTTTCTCTACAACATGGCCCGTGCGATGGCGGGAACACTGGTCTACGCCGCGGAGGGGAAGATCAAGCCCGAGGAGATCGGCGCTATCCTGGACTCCGGCAACCGGACTGCCGCCGGACCCACCGTGCCGCCCGGAGGGCTGTACATGACGCACCTTTGGTACGACGACGGGGTGGAGCAGTTCGAGGTGGAAAATCCCATCACTTTCTGAAAGTTCCTTCAACAATTCACAATTTATTATCCCTTTTCTTTCGGAGGTGTGATATACTCACCTCCGAAAGAATACTTTCTCCCAGAAAAAGGAGTGATATAGATGCAGCCGAAGCTTTGCGTGAAGTGCAAAAAGAATATCGCTGTGATTTTTATTTCCCGGATGGACGGAGGCAACAGCCTGAATGAGGGCTACTGCCTGAAGTGCGCCCGGAGCCTGGGCATTCCCCAGATCAACGACGCGGTCAAGTCCATGGGCATCAGTGAGGACGATCTGGAGATGCTCTCCGACGAGATGAGCAATATGTTCGGCCAGATCACCCCCGACAGCGGGGACGACGATGATGACGAGGTGGAGAGCCAGACTGCCACCTTCCCTCTGCTGAACCAGCTGTTCGGGTCCCACCCCATGGCCCAGAACAGTCAGAATACCCAGAATCCTCCCGCCGAAAAGAAGCAGAAGGACCCCGAAGAAAAGGAAAAGGGCAAGAAAAAGCATTCTAAAAAGCACAAATTCCTGGATTCCTACTGCATGGACCTGACCGGCCGGGCCAGGGAAGGGAAGCTGGACAAGGTCATCGGCCGGGATGTGGAGACCGAGCGGGTCATCCAGATCCTGAACCGCCGCCAGAAGAACAACCCCTGCCTCATCGGCGAGCCCGGCGTTGGTAAGACTGCCATTGCCGAGGGTCTGGCCCAGCGGATCGCCCGGGGCGACGTGCCCTACAAGCTCCGGGACAAGGAGGTCTTCCTGCTGGACCTGACCGCCCTGGTGGCGGGCACCCAGTTCCGGGGCCAGTTTGAGAGCCGGATGAAGAGCCTGATCGGCGAGATCAAGGAATGCGGCAACATCATCCTGGTCATCGACGAGGTCCACAACCTGGTGGGCGCCGGCGACGCCGAGGGCAGCATGAACGCCGCCAACATCCTGAAGCCCGCCCTCTCCCGTGGCGAGATCCAGATTATCGGCGCTACCACCTACAACGAATACCGCAAACACATTGAGAAGGACGCCGCTCTGGAACGCCGGTTCCAGCCTGTGTCCGTTGACGAGCCCTCCATCGAGGAGGCGGTACAGATCATGCAGGGCGTGGCAAAGGCCTACGCCGAGTTCCATGGGGTCACCATTCCCCCGGAAATTGCCCGGCAGTGTGTCATCCTCTCTGAGCGGTACATCACCGACCGGTTCCTGCCCGACAAGGCCATCGACCTGCTGGACGAGGCCTGCTCCGACCTGAACCTCCGGTCCAAGGAAATTTCCCGGAGGTTGGAGCTGAAAAAGGAGCGGGACGATTACGAGCTGGAGCTGAGAATGCTCAACGAGGACACCGAGAATGTCAACTATGAGCGTCTGGCCGTGATCCGCAGCAAGCTCTGCCAGATCGCAGCCGAGATCGAGGAGCTGGAACAGGTGCCGCCTCCCGCGGTGACCATGGAAAACCTGGCCCGGATCATCGAGCTGTGGACCAAGATCCCGGCCTCCAAGATCAAGGCTCAGGAGTATCAGCAGATCAAGGGCCTCTCTGACCGGCTGAAAACCCACATCGTGGGCCAGGACGAGGCGGTGGAAGCCGTCTCCCGGGCCATCCGCCGGAACCGGGTGGGCATTTCCCCCAAGAAGCGTCCGGTGTCCTTCATCTTTGTGGGCCCCACCGGCGTGGGCAAGACGGAGCTGGTCAAGCAGCTGGCCGACGACCTGTTCGACAGCGTGGACAGCCTGATCCGCCTGGATATGTCCGAGTATATGGAGAAGCACACCGTTTCCAAACTGATCGGTTCTCCTCCCGGCTACGTGGGCTATGACGAGGCCGGACAGCTCACCGAGAAGATCCGCCGGAAGCCCTATTCCGTGGTCCTCTTCGACGAGATCGAGAAGGCCCATCCCGACGTGCTGAATGTGCTGCTTCAGGTGCTGGACGACGGCCGGATCACCGACGCCCAGGGCCGCGTGGTGAACTTCGAGAACTCCATCATCGTCATGACCTCCAACGCGGGCAGTGAGGGCCGTGTCGCCAGCCTGGGCTTCGGCCGAACCGCGGACGACCAGGTGAAGGACCGGACCATGAAGGCCCTGCGGGAGTTCCTTCGGCCGGAATTCCTGAACCGGGTGGATGAGATCATCACCTTCAACCACCTGACCGAGGACCACTTCCGGGGCATCGCGGACATCATGCTGAAGGAGCTGAAGGAGAGCCTGGAGAACCGGGGCCTGGACCTGAGCTGGGACGAAGACCTCCGGGAGTATCTGGTGAAGAAGGCCTACTCCATGGTCTACGGCGCCCGGAACCTGCGGCGCACCATCCAGCGGGACCTGGAAGACCCCATCAGCGAGGCTATTATCGACTCCTTCGAGGCCCCCATCAGCCGCATCCGCATCCGGGTGGTGGACGAGAAGATCGTGCTGGAAAAGGAATGACTGCAATATAACAGATAAAAGGAGGGCGAAAGCCCTCCTTTTTGCGTCAGTCCGTGACGGCGTCCACGATCTTGTTGGCGGCGGTGGTCATGGCGTCCTCCACCTTTTCCGCGGCCTCGTAGGCCATCTTCCGCACGGCGCACTGCCGGGGCAGCATCATTACGGCCACAGCGCCTGCGGCGGCGCCTACGCCCAATGCCAGGGGCCAGACTCTCATATTCGTTCCTCCCAAATCAAATTGTGCGATGCACGGTATTAGTATGTCCGGCCCGGCGAAAAAGAACGATGGAAAATGATTTTTCCGCTTTTCTTGCAGAAAAAACTGTGATATACTGAAAAGAAAGGGCCAGGAGGAAACGATTATGTCCATTGACGCTCTGCAAAACAAGATCCGCAAGCTGAAAAATCCCTCGGCGCTGGTGCTCTCGCCCAGCCGGGAGCTGATCCCCGAGGGGATGGAAGCGGAGGGGTATCTCTGTGCCATTCTGGAAGGGCTGAAGGGCCTGGTCCCCGCGGTCCGGGTGAATCCCGGGGCCTTCGCGCTGTCCGTTGGGATGGAGACCATGGAGGCGGTTTTGCGGAAGGCAAGGGCGCTGGGCTATTACATCATCCTGGACTGGCTCCGGCTGGAATCGCCCGGGGAGGCGAAAATGGCAGCGGAGCTGATTTTCAAAGAGGAGAAATGGTCCTGTGACGCGGTGAACATCTGCGGCTACGCGGGGAGCGACTGCGTCAAGCCCTGGTTCAAGGCCGCCGGGCAGAAGAAGGACGTGTATGTGGCGGTCAAGACCGCCAACAAATCCGGCACCGAGCTTCAGGATCTGCAAACTGGCGGACGGTTCGTCTACACCGCCGCGGTGGATCTGATCAGCCGGATGGGGGACGCCGCCATGGACCGGTGCGGCTATTCCCGGCTGGCGGTGATGGCGGGCGCGTACAACGGCATGAGCCTGAAGACCCTCCGGGAGAAGTACCCCCGGACCTTCCTGCTGGTGGACGGCCTGGACGAGCCGGGCTGCAACGCAAAGAACGCCTCCTACGCCTTCGACCGGCTGGGCCATGGCGCGCTGGTCTGCGCAGGGAATTCCATCCTGGGTGCCTGGAAAGAGATCGAGAACTGCGAAGACCCCGTTGCCGCCGCAGTGGAGGCCGCCGAACGGATGAAGCGGAATGTGACCCGGTATGTAACGGTGCTGTAACAATTACGCACGATTCATCATTTCTTATTCATTCAGGGCGCGCTGCGGAAAGCAGCGCGCCCTGTTTCGTCAGGAATGGCGGTCGGGCCAGACGCCTCTTGCCCGGGAGTTGTCAGAATGGGTGCCCTCGGTGCTGTCGGTGATGGGGCCGGTGGTGCCGTTATGCTCGGTGGGACCGGTGTGGCCGGTGGTCTCGTGGGTGGGAGAGGTGGTCTCCCGGTGGGTTTCCGTGGGATGGGTGGTCTCCTCATAGGGGGTGGTCATGGTGGGGATGGGATTGGTGGGCGCCACGGTGGTGGGCTCGGTGACCTTCCCGTTGGGGTTCGTGGAGACATTCCGGTTGGTGCAGCCGCAGCCCACAAACAGGGACGCGGCCATCAGAAGCGCGAGAGCGGTGCAGATATATTTTTTCATTTGCTTTTCCTCCTGTCTTTATTCGGAAACGATGGTGAAATCGATTCCGTATCTGACGGTGATAGTATGACCGACGTGACGGAAAATAACCTGCGAATCGGTGACAATTGGGGGAAGGAAAAACTTTTTTGGGAAAAATGGGAATTTTCTTGAATCTGCGTTGCTTTTTCGGCGAAAAAATAGTATAATAAAAACCTACTTAGGAAACAAGAAAAAAGGAGAGATCCGTTATGAAAAAACTGTCCGTTAAGAAGGGCGAGACCTGTATGGCCTGCCTGCAGTGCGTTCAGGCCTGCTCCGAGGCTTTCTACAAGGTCAACGACGTCACCAAGTCCTGCATCCAGATCGGCGTGAACAAGGCTGGCGAGCCCAAGCCCAATGTCTGCATCCAGTGCGG
>JBGVDK010000145.1:0-13825 GCA_045119355.1 Faecousia sp. | reverse complement strand
CCGTAGTTCGCCAGGGAAACGGCAACGTTCGCCTCGCCGCCGCCGAAGGTAGCCTCCAGGTTGGAAGCCTGGACGAAACGCTCGTAGTTGTAGGGCTGCAGACGCAGCATCAGTTCGCCAAAAGTAATGACCTTTGCCATGATTGAATTCTCTCCTGTTATTCAAATTTTGTTGTGGTCAGACCACATAGTACCATGCTCATTATAGCACAAAGCCCATCGATGGTAAAGGGATAGCCGGACAACGATTTGCACAAAAAATTCTCTTCAAAATTGAACAATTAGCCCACGCTTGTTTTGCCCGCCAGAACGTCCTGGTAATCGGCATAGTTCTTCGCCAGCAGCGTGGGAGTGTCCAGGCCGTAAGGACACTTGGAGGCGCACTGTCCGCAGTGGAGGCAATTTTCAATCTTCGCCATCTTCTCCTGCCAGGCGGGGGTCAGCCACGCGGCGGAGGGAGCCCGCCGGAGCATCAACGACATCCTGGCGCAGTTGTTGATCTCGATCTCCACGGGGCAGGGCATACAGTAGCCGCAGCCACGGCAGAACTCGCCGGAGAGCATCTTGCGGTCATGGGCGATCAGGGCGGAAATTTCCTCGTCCATGGCGGGGGGATTGCCGATGTAGCTCAGGAACTCGTCCAGCTCCTGCTCCTTCTGCACGCCCCAGATGGGGAGCACATTGTCGTACTGAGCCAGATACACGTAAGCCGCCCGGGAATTGTTGATCAGACCGCCGGAGAGGGCCTTCATGGCGATGAAGCCCATGTTCGCCTCCTTGCACAGCTTCACCAGCTCGATGTCGGCATCGCTTGCCAAATAGCAGAAGGGGAACTGAAGGGTCTCGTACAGCCCGGACGCGATGGCCTCCCTGGCGACGGAAAGCCGGTGGTTGGTGATGCCGATGTGGCGGATTTTGCCCTGGGCCTTTGCTTCCAGCATAGCCTCGTACAGGCCGGTGCCGTCCCCGGGCTTGGGGCAGAAGCTGGGGTTGTGGAACTGGTAGATGTCGATGTAGCCGAGATAGGACAGGCTCTTCTCCAGGTCCGCCCAGAAGCCCTCCACGGTGGTTGCGGCGGTCTTGGTGGAGATGAAGACCTTCTCCCGCATATCCCCGAAGGCCAGGCTCACCTTGTGCTCGGAGTCGGAGTAGGCCCGGGCGGTGTCGAAGAACCGGACGCCGCCGTCGTAGGCCTTTTTCAGCAGCAGCACGGCGTAGTCGTCGCTGACCCGCTGGATGGGCAGGGCGCCGAAGCCATTCTTGTTGACGGTGATGTTGGTGGAACCAAGGGTGACAGTGTGCATGATGGAACCTCCTGAAAGTATCGATTTTCATTGTAGGGACCGGCCTCCTGGACGGTCCGGCCAGCGCAAGCCGGAAGTGCTTGTTCAGGAAATTTGCCCATCGAGGTCAAATTTCCTGTCGGACCGGCGTGAGCGCCCGCAGGCGCCATGCAAGCGAGCAACCGGGAGAAGCCCGGCTCTTAGCGAGTCGCTGGGACGCCGGTCCCTACGGTGGCTGCATCCATTATACACTACAAAATCCGACCTGGGAAGTGGTTGTTTCAGCTTTTCCGGTGTGATATAATGGAGAAAAATCCTGATGGGAGGGACCCATATGAAAGAACACGAACAATCCCGGCTGAAAATGGCCATCAGCGACCTGTTCCGGAAGAAGGGCGACGCCCGGACCGCGGAGCTCACCACCCCCTGGGAGGTCCAGCCGGACATCCCCTGGAACGAATACCCCCGGCCCATGCTGGAACGAAAGAGCTTTTTCTGCCTGAACGGAGACTGGGAGCTGCGGTGCAACGGGGATGTGCTGGGCCAGATCCTGGTGCCTTATCCCCCGGAGAGCCAGCTCTCCGGCATCGGCGAGGCCTTCCGCAAGGGGGATGTGCTGGATTACGAGCGGCGCTTCACCCTGCCCGAGGGCTTCAAAAAGGACCGGGTGCTCCTCCACTTCGGCGCGGTGGACCAGGAATGTGAGGTCTACGTCAACGACACCCACCTGGGCGGTCATGTGGGCGGCTATCTGCCCTTCTCCTTCGACGTCACCGACGCTTTGACCGAGGGAGAGAATACCCTCTGGCTGGAAGTAAAGGACGACCTGAACCACGATCTCCCCTGGGGCAAGCAGAGCAGGGAGCGGGGCGGTATGTGGTACACCCCCGTCTCCGGCATCTGGCAGACGGTTTGGATGGAATCCGTGCCGGAGCACTACATCCGTTCCCTCCGCGTTTCCACGGACATGGAGAGCGCCACCATCCAGATCGATGGCGGCACGGAACATATGTACCTCAACTGCGACGGCAAGCGCTACGCCATCACCGGAAGCACCGTTACCATCCGTCCGGAAAATCCCCGGCTGTGGAGCCCGGAGGAGCCGAACCTCTACCCCTTCACCATCACCGCCGGGGACGATGAGGTGAAGAGCTACTTCGCCCTGCGCTCCATCGAAAGCAAAATGGTGGACGGCGTTCCCCGGCTGTGCCTGAACGGGAAGCCCTACTTCTTCCACGGCCTGCTGGACCAGGGCTATTACCCCGACGGCATCTTCCTTCCCGGTTCCCCCGAGGGGGTTACCTGGGACGTGAAGACCATGAAGGACCTGGGCTTCAATCTGCTCCGGAAGCATATCAAGATCGAGCCGGAGCGGTTCTACTACGACTGCGACCGGCTGGGCATGGTGGTGTTCCAGGATCTGGTGAACAGCGGCGACTACTATTACTTAAGGGATACCGCCCTGCCCACCGTGGGCTTCCGGAAGGATACGTATCATCCTGCGCCCACGGAGCGTCGGAAGGCATTCTTCATCCAGCACGGCGAGGATACGGTGGCGCATCTGCACAACCATCCCTGCGTCCTGCTCTACACCCTCTTCAACGAGGGCTGGGGTCAGCACGACACCCAGGCCCTCTACGAGCATTTCAAGTCTATCGCTCCCGACCGGATCTGGAACGCGGCATCCGGCTGGTTCAAGAACTCCGACTCCGACCTGCAAAGCGAGCACATCTACTTCGGCTCTCTGGAACTGAAGCCCCGGGGAGAAAAGCCCCTGGCGCTCACCGAGTTCGGCGGTTACTCCTGGCCGGTGGAGGGCCACCGGTTCAACCTGGACGAGGAGTACGGCTACCAGAAATACCGGAGCCGGGAAGAATTCCAGGCGGGCCTCACCCGGCTGTACCGGGAGGAGATCCTGCCCCAGGTGAAGTCCAAAGGCCTGTGCATGACGGTGCTGACCCAGGTTTCCGACGTGGAGGACGAGACCAACGGCATGGTGACCTACGACCGACAGGTGGTGAAGGTGGACCGGGCCGAAATGCGGGCCATCGCGGCAGAGCTGCAAGCGAGCCTGGAAGAGGCGGTTTTGACCCATTCTTAAACAAATCTAAAGAGATCACTGGTTGCGGACAGGGGAAAACTGTGGTATACTACTTTAAGCGAAAGTGCTGAGTGCTGAGTGATGAGTGCTGAGTGCAGAGAGGGGGCGCGGTTTTGCGGATTTCTCGAAACTGTGCGTTCAGCACTATGCACTGTGCACTGAATCATATAAAAGGTGAAAAATTGATGCTGAAAAAGTATTTATTGGTATTTCTCGTTTCCATGGTCCCCCTGATCGAGCTTCGGGGCGGCGTGCCCATCGCCATCGGCATGGACATCCCCTGGCTCCAGGCCATCATCGTCTGCGCCATCGGCAATATGCTGCCGGTGCCCATCATCTACCTCTTCGCCCGGAAGGTGCTCCTCTGGGGCGCGGACAAGCCGGTGATCGGCAGGTTCTTTACCTTCTGTATTGAGAAGGGGGAAAAGGGCGGCCGGAAGCTCCGGGAGAAGGCAGGCCGTGGCGGCCTGTTCGTGGCGCTGATGCTGTTCGTGGGCGTTCCCCTGCCGGGTACGGGAGCCTGGACCGGGACATTGGCCGCCAGCTTTCTGGACATGGGCTTCAAGTCCACCACCGCCGCGGTTTCCTTGGGCGTGGTGATCGCGGGCGTGATCATGACGATCACCAGCTCCGGTGTGCTCCATGTGCTGGGGTTCTGAGACATAAATGCATAATGCTTTTGCCGCCAAGGCGGCACGGACCGTCGAGGACGCCGGTCCCTACATTTGAATCGTAAGGAGAATGTCTTATGTGTAACTGTCTGTTCTGCAAGATCGTGGCAGGGGAGATCCCTTCCACCAAGGTTTACGAGGATGAGACCGTCCTGGCCTTCCGGGACATCGCGCCCATGGCGCCCACCCACGTGCTGGTGATCCCCAAGGAGCACATCTCCGGCGTGTCCGGTGTGACGGCTGAGAATGCCGCCCTGGCCGGTCACTGCATCGAGGTCTGCGCCAAGGTGGCCGAGAGCGAGAAGCTGGAAGGCGGCTTCCGGGTGGTGTCCAACTGCGGACCCGATGCCGGTCAGACCGTGCCCCACCTGCATTTCCACGTCCTGGGCGGCCGGGAGCTGACCCTGGAAATGGCCTGAGTCAAATGAATTGCCGCCGATGGGGAAAAATCCCGTCGGCGGCTTGACTTTTGCCGGGAAAGGCATATAATAAAGACAAATCGCAGAGGTAATCTCTTCTTCGGGGAGTCGGATGCATCCGACTGAGAGGGCGCTTGGTAGCGCCGACCCGCGAACCTGATACGGATCATGCCGTCGTAGGGAAAGATGCTGATATATGCTAGCTGGTATCGCATTGTATTCTCAGGGACGAGACTACGATGCGATTTATTTTTTGCTGGAACGCTTCCCGGGCGTCATCGACGGGTGATAAAGGAGGCGGTTCGCGAAAGGAGCTAACTTATGTCAACCAATAAACAGCACCTGCGGGTGCGTGCCCTCACCGAGGGCGCTATGATGGTGGCTGCGGCCCAGGTGCTCAGCTACCTGAAAATCTACGAAATGCCCAACGGCGGCTCGGTCACTTTGGCTATGATGCCCATCCTGCTCTTCGCCGTCCGCTGGGGACTGGGGAAGGGCCTGATGGCGGGCTTCACCTTCGGCCTTTTGCAGATGATCTTTGACGTCGCTTACGCCTGGGGCTGGCAGAGTATGCTGCTGGACTACCTGGTGGCCTTTACCCCTCTGGGCCTGGCGGGCCTGTTCAAGGGCAAGACCTGGGGCGTCTTCCCCGGCACAGTGCTGGGCTGCGCCGCCCGGTTTGTGGTCCACTACATCAGCGGCGTCACCATCTACCGGATCAATATGCCCACGGAGATCGCGGGCTTCGGCACCTTTAGCAGCGCGGAGCTGTACTCCCTGGTGTATAACGCGGTGTACGTTCTGCCCAGCATGGTGATGGTCCTGGTGGTGTTCGGCGTGCTGTACGTGCCCCTGAAGAAATACTTCGCGGGGAAGGATATCCTGTAAATACCTCCTAATGACAAAGCGCCCGTCGCAAGACGGGCGCTTTTGGTTGCATTTCATCCGGAACTGTTGTATAATCACCCCAAAATCAGAGAAGGAGGAGCGAATATGACCATTTTCCTCACCAGTCACATCGGCGGCTGGAAGCGGGACGGCGGGGCAAAGACTCCGGTACCCCTGTCTGCGGATAACGGCCTGGTGGACAATCTGAAGCGGGTGTGGCCGGAAAATGCCCGGGTCCTGTTCATCGCTGCCGCCGCCGATTCCTATGAGCGGAACGACTCCATTGCGGAAATCTTTCGTCAGGCCCTGCCCATGACCGATCTGCCCATCCGAGGCATCGACGTCTGCGACGGGCGGAATCTGGAAGCGGTGCGGGAACTGGATGGGTACGATGTCCTCATCCTCTCCGGCGGCCATGTGCCCACCCAGAACGGGTTCTTTCACAGCATCGGTTTGAAGGGACATTTGGCAGATTATGACGGCATTCTCATCGGCATCAGCGCCGGGACCATGAATGCTGCCGAAACGGTCTACGCCCATCCGGAGCTGGAAGGCGAGGCGGTGGACACGGAATACCGGCGCTTCCTCCCGGGCCTGGGGCTGACGAAGCTGATGATCCTGCCCCATTACCAGATGATCAAGGACGACGTGCTGGACGGCCTTCGGGTGTTTGAGGATATTGCGTATCCCGACAGTATGGGCCGGGAATTCTACGCCCTGGTGGACGGGAGCTATGTGCTTTCAGAGAACGGCGTGGAGACGCTCGTTGGTGAAGCCTGGCGGATCAAAGACGGCCAGATAGAGCAGGTCTGCGCCAGAGACGAAATATTAGCCCTGACGAAATAAAAAGCGCCCAAACGGGCGCTTTTTTTCAGCTTTTATTGGGGTAGAAATTCTGCACATTGCCGCCGGCGATGTTGTCCACCAGCTGGCGCATCTCCTGCTTGGAGCCCACATTGTGGGCCCACTGAAGCACGGCGTTCTTTTCGAAGTCCGTCATGGCCTCGAATTCCTGCATGGCTTTTTCGTTCTGGGCCAGGGCCATGCCAAAGCCCAGGGGAAGCTCTTTTCCGCTCATCAAATTCACCTCGCCGGTAGGATGCCCGGAAAATGCGCTGTTATCCTTATCCCACTGTCCGGCAGGCGAACCGCAGAGATTCGGCGGCGTCCCGGGGATGCTCCGGCAGCTTGGGAACGCGGACCGCCTTGGTGGGATTGTCCGGATGGGGGTCCGTGGGGTCCCAGCCCGCGTTGGGGCTTTCGGGATCGATGCGGATGGGCACGGGCTTGGTTACGGGGAGGGTGTCGGAATCAAACAGCCGCACCGAAGTTCCCGGCAGGCAGTTTTCGTAGATCCACTTGGCGTCGCTGACCGCCATCCGGATGCACCCGGCGGAGGCCTTTTCCCCCAGCTTGTTGTATTCCTCGGTTTTCAGCAGATCGTTCCGGGCGCCGTAGTAGGGTACGGAGTGGAACAGGAAATCCCCCCAGATCAGGGTGGCGTAATGGCCGGAGACGCCGTCCATCAGCCCCAGCCATACCTCCCGCTCTGCGGCGGTGTAGCGGCCGGTGATGGTCCATTCATAGAGGCCCGGGGAACAAACGAACACATTGACCACCCGTCCGGGCTCCCTGGCGTCGTCCTTCTCATAGACGATGACCACGCACTGATTCCGCAGGACATGGACGATGTAGTCGCTGCCATCGGGCTCGGCGGCCGCCTGGATGGGCTTGGTCAGCAGGCCCCGGGAAAACACGGCGGTGTCATTGGGGTCGTCGTTGGCGGTAAGCTCCACCCACAGGACGGATTCCAGGGTGGTGAAATTGTCGAAGTGGACGCTGACTTCCAGCTGGGAGACCGCGCCGGAGCTCAGGCGGAAGGAACGGTCCTCCATGCACAGGGTGTCGCCGATGTACCACCGCAGGGTGCATTCCCGGTCTCCGGGGACGTTCTGAAACATGATGCTGGTGGAGACCACGCTGTTTTCCGCGGTGACCATCCCCACCGGGGCGATCAGGGCCCGGATGGCGTCAAAATCGTTTTCCGGCTCCTCCGCCCGGACCCGGGGGAAGAAGGTCCACACCAGAGCCAGGCACAGGACCAGACAAAGCAGTATTCTCATTTCGCTCCCTCCTTTGGAGGAAGTATAGCATGAAATGGGGAAAAAAGCAATTTACGGGAAGCAAAATGATGGAGCTGACCAGCCGGAGCCTGACAGCGGCCCCGCCGGTTTGATTTTGTTACAGATTCTCCATCCGGATCGCCTCGATGGGGTCGTCCTTCCTCAGCCGGGACAGGGCGTAGGCCATGGACGCGAACACCACCGCGAAAATGGTCCCCACCGCCGCAAGGATCGGGACAACAGGCGGTATGTAGGCGGTGACCTCCACGTTGTTGCTGATACAATGGATGCCGAAGCCGCCAAGCAGGCCCAGGGGAAGGCCGATGAAAAGGGCCTTTCTGCCATAGCTGAAGCATTCCCCAAGGAGCATCCGGTTGATCTGCCGGTTCTCCATGCCGATGCTCCGCAGCATGCCAAAGTCCCGCCGCCGCAGGGCGATGTTGGTGGAAATGGTATTGAAGATGTTGCACACGCAGACCAGGGAAATCAGGACGATGAAGCCATAGCTGAAAATGTTGATCATGGTCACCATGTTCCGGTACTGCATTTCCTGTTCCATGTAGTCCCAATAAGAGATGCCCAGCTCGTCCAGGCAGTCCTTCATCTTCTGATAGTCCGTCACCTTCACCAGAAGGTTCGGCGTCTGTTCCCCGGGATACACCGACAGGGGAAGCACCAGGGTGATCTGGCTGGCGTCAGAATATCCGGGAACGCCGAAGGGAAGCTCCTCAAGGGTCGCTCCAAGGGCCACCGACTGGAAGAGGACGGTGTTGGAAACCGTGCCGGTGGGTTCGTCATTCAGCTTCCCGGTGGCGGGGTCAATGAGATAGTATCCAAGCTCGCCGCTTTCCGTTTCTATTATGGCAAACCGGATGCACCCATCCTCCCAGATCCAGGGGTCGGAGGCCACTACTTCCTCCGTTACCTCGCCCAGGGAATATTCGCATTCCAGTACCGGGATCCCGTCCATCATGGTGTCATACCAGAAATGTCCTCCAATTCGGGGTTCCACGAAGTCCCGGATCTCCCCGGGTCTTGCGTTGGTGTAGAGCCGCAGGGGAGCGGCGTCCGCCTTCAGCATATCGGAACTGTAGCTGATCTTTTTATACCCGTCTTCCGTTTCGGTGAGCATCTGATACCGGGCGGTCATCACCAGGGCAGTGGGATTGTCCGGGTCAAAATAGGGCGCCGGGTCAATGAGGTTTTCCTCCAGACAGGCCCGGAAGACCTCGTCCTCCAGGAAGATGAGACAGGCCTGCTTGACGTTGTTACTCTCGGAGCGGTACCAGGTCTGCATGGCAACTTCCCGCTCTGTCACATACTCCTCGGTGAAGTCCTCGTCGGGGATGAGGGTGGTTGCGTAATCCTCCACCGCATACGCGGAATTGCTGACGAAATCCAGTTCCCGGATTGCCTGCCCCTGACTGCTGTCGCTGATGTAGATCTCAAAGTCGAAATTGTAGGTGTTGGCGTTCTGGCTCGCCGTGGTGCGCAGCTCCTGGCTCAGGCTGGCGGAGGTGAGAAACAGCACCAGACTCACCGTTAGGCTGACCACTGTGGAGCGGTACTTCCGCCGGTTCACCTGATCGTACTTTTTGGCGAGCCCGCCGGCGATGCCCAGCCATTTCCCAGGCCGGAGCTGGCCCTTCAGGCCGCGCTTGGGAAGAGAGTAGTCCTGATTCTGCCGGATGGCGGTGATGGGCGCAATGGCGGTGGCCTTCCGGGCGGGGATCCAGGCGGAGATCAGCACCGTCACCAGTCCCACCAGCCCCGCGCAGGCGAATGCGGGCAGCGAGGGGATGGCCCGGAGCTGAATATTCCCCTCCACAGCCCCCACCATCAGGTCGTCCACCAGCCCGCCGGTCAGGCGCAGCGTCACCGCGATGCCGAAATAGCCGCAGAGGATGCCGATGGGAATGCCGATGCCGCTTAAGGTCAGGGCTTCAAAATACACGCTTTTCCGGAGCTGCTTCTTTGTGGCGCCCACGGAGGAGAGGAGGCCGAACTGCTTCGTCCGCTCGGACAGGGAGATGGAAAAGGAGTTGTAGATCAGACTCACCGAGCCCACCAGAATGATGGCCATCAGCGCCCCGCAGATGCCGTAGATAAAATGGTTGTAGTTGACGTATTTGGACGCGCCGTAGTAGTTCAGAAGCTGATAATTCAGCATCCTGCCCATGCCGTATTCCTTCTGCTGCAGCTCGTGGGCGGCGGAGGCCGGACTGGTCTTCGCATACAGCCGGTGCCAGAGGGCGTTTTCCGTTCCGTCGGAATGGGTAAACAGATGGCTCCGGTTCAGGCTCTCGTCCCGGGGTTTGGTGAAGGTCTCCGCGATGCCCACAATGACGTAGCTTTTCTGAAACGCTGTTCCGGAAGTGGGAAGGGAAACACTGGTTTCTCCCGGGTCCGGCACCACGTCCAGGGTCAGAATCTCTCCCACCTCGCAGGGCAGACCTGCCTGCTGTAAGTAGTAATAGATGTTCCGGGTGATGACGATCTCCTCGCCGGATTCGGGCAGACGTCCTTCTTCCATGTGGATGGTGACCATATCGAAAAAGCCGTCGTCACCGGCGGCGATGACGCAGGTCTCGGAGCTCCGTCCATTGACGGAATAGAACGTGGAGTAGCCCAGGGCCTTCAGGTCGCCCAGCTGAGAAACTGATTCCTCCTGCCGCAGCTCCGCAAGCTGTTCGTCGGTGCTGTACTCATAGCGCACAAAGTAGTCGCCGTCGTTGTACACCACGCACTCGATGAGATACCCCACCAGGCTGACGCCCAGGGTGGTCACCGCCGTGAACATCGCCGCGGACAAAATGATGCCGATGATGGTCACGATGGTCCGGGTTTTGTTTTTCCACATGGCTGCCCATGTGACTTTGTTCAGCACGTTCATCGGATCACCTCATCCCGGGTGATGCGGCCGTCCTCGATGGCGATGATCCGGTCGGCCTGCAGGGCGATGTATTCGTCATGGGTGATGACGATGAGGGTCTGGCCGTACTTTTTGTTGCTGAGCTTTAATAGCTCCACGATCTCCTGGGAGTTCCGGGAGTCCAGATTTCCCGTGGGCTCGTCGGCAAGCACCACCGCCGGAGCGTTCATCAGCGCCCGTCCGATGGATACCCGCTGCTGCTGGCCGCCGGAGAGCTGATTGGGAAGATGGCTCGCCCGGTCCGTCAGATTCAGGGTGGTCATCAGATCCTCGAGACGGTCCCGGTTGACCTTTCGCCCGTCCAGAAGCACCGGCAGGGTGATGTTCTCCACCACATTCAGCACCGGAATCAGGTTGTAGAACTGGTACACAAGACCCACCTGCCGACGGCGGAAGATGGCCAATTGCTCCTCGTTCTGGGCAAATACATCCTGGTTTTCAAGAAACACCTTTCCGGATGTGGGCCGGTCCACACCGCCGAGGATGTGGAGCAGCGTGGATTTGCCGGAGCCGGAGGGACCGATGATGGCGACAAACTCGCCCTTCTCCACCGAGAAGGACACGTCGCAGAGTGCCTTTACTTCATTTTCTCCCTGCCCGTAAACTTTGGACAGGTGTTCGACCCGTAATAGTTCCATGATAAAAACCTCCTTTTGGGATGGTTCCAGTGTAACAGAGGAAGGTGACAGCTTCGTGACAGTTCGGTGAGAGAATTGTCATATTACCGTTTTATAAAACCGAACCTGGAATTTTGCGCCATGCTCTCCATTTGAGGCCTGAATGGTGCCGTTCTGGGCGGTGACGATGGTTCTCGCCAGGGCCAGGCCGATGCCGCAGCTTGCTTCCGACGCGTCCGCGCCCTTGTAAAACCGCTCAAACAGGTGGGGAAGGTCCTCTGCCCGGAAGCCGGGACCGGTGTCCTCCACGGTGATGGCGGTATAGAGGGCTGTTTCCTCCGCCGTGACAAAGATCCTGCCGCGGTCGGGGGTATGCTCCATGCAGTTTTTCAGCAGGTTTCCCAGGGCCTCGGCGGTCCAGACCGCATCTCCGGTGAAAGCTTCCTGGTCGCAGGAGATCACAAGACGCTGATCCCGCAGGTCCATGGGCACCGCCAGAGGCTGCGCCGCCCGGGCGATCACGTCCCGGACGGAAACCACGTCCCGGGCCATTGTGACCGTTCCCGCGTCCAGCTTGCTCAGCTTCAGCAGGGCTTCCACCAGATCGTCGGTGCGGGTAAGAAGGGCCTTTAGTTCGGAGGTCAGCTCCCGCCGCCGGGCCTCGGGCAGATCGGGCGCGGAGAGCATCACCGCCGTCAGATTCATGGCGGTCAGGGGCGTGCGGAGCTGGTGGGAAATGTTGGCGAGGGAATCGGCAAGCTGCGCTTTATCCTTCTGGGACTGCTCCGCCGATTCCAGCAGCCGGAGGGCCACCTTCTGTAACTGGTTGGCAAGGATGGACAGCTCTCCCTCCCGGTATTCGGAGATGGGCAGGGGCGTGCCGTCGTGGAGCAGACGATCCAGGTCCTCGCTGAGCTTGCGCAGCTTCCGGTTCCGCTGAGCAGCCAGGAAAGCCCAGACGGCGAGACATCCGATGAGAAGAACGATCATATTACCCCTCCATTCGGTAGCCCAGACCCCGGACGGTTTTGATGATCTCCGGCTGGGCGGGGTCGGCTTCGATTTTGTCCCGGAGCCGTTTGATGTAGACGGTGAGGGTGTTGTCGCTGACGAAATCCCCGGCGCTGTCCCAGATTTCCTCCAACAGCCGGTTTCGGGAGAGAATCTGCCCCCGGTGGTTCAGGAAAATCAGCAGGAGCCGGTATTCCAGAGCCGACAGGAACACCTCCTGTCCGGCTTTGGTGACGATGCCCTTGTCCGTGTCCACTGTCAGGTCGTGGATGGAAACCGTGCTTTGCCGTTTCCCGGCTCTGCGCAGAACGCTTCTGATCCGGGAGACCAGCTCCCTTGGGCGGAAGGGCTTGGCGACGTAATCATCACCGCCCATGTCCAGTCCCCGAACCACGCTGTACTCATCCCCGGAAGCGGTGAGAAAAATCACCGGGATGCCCAGCTTTTTGGCGTGGGCGCAGACCCCGAAGCCATCTCCTTCGGCAAGGGAAATATCCACCAGCGCCAGGTCCACCGGCGTAGTATTCAGCGCGCGTTCTGCTTCCGACTGCCCGGCAGCGGTCGAGATCTGAAATCCTTCGCCCTCCAAAAAGGAGCGGAGCATCCGGCACAGGGTGGCGTCATCCTCCACGAGCAATAATTGATCCATATGATCACCTCTTGCTTCTATGGTAGCATTTTTGAAGGATTTTTTCCATTACAGTTTCGTCACATATCTGTCTGGCGGACACGGTCCCGAGGCTTGAAGCCGAAGAGAATAAAAGTGTCGGAAAATAAGAAAAAGTCCTGAAATCTTTCGATTTCAGGACTTTAGGCGGTATGCCGGAAGAAAAATAAAGGTTCGACGATCGACTGGACCAACACTTTCAGGGAATCGCACATATTCAGGTTCCATCCACATCCGTAGCGGATGCGTCTGAAATCTGAAGGACTCTCCCACCCAGCATATTAGAAGAACCGTTATCCCAGATGGGATAACGGTTTTTCTGGCATAAACTACGCTAAATGATACAATGCGCACCTTAAGCATTGTTTGTTGCATGAATGCAAATATCCGTTCTGGGATGTTCACTCATTTCCCAGAAATGCAGCTCATGCAAAGAGCAGGCCCGGAAGATCTCCATGCAGCGGGCCTTGTGTTCCGCAGGCAGATCTGCGCAGAGTTTGTCCGTATATGCCGCCCATTCTTTACATGCGGCATCGTAGCCCTCCCCGGCGTAGTCCCGAACCAGGGGTCCATAGGGAGTCTCCATGACTTCGGGACTGCGCTCCAGCAATTTCTGAAAGATCCAGCCGTAGCTGATCATGCAGGGGAGACAGGCCATCATGCACTCAGCCATACCGCCGTTTTGCGCCGCTTCAATCATGCAGTCGGTATAGGCTTTGTTTTCCGGCCGCTGGGGCAGATACTGGATCTCGGCATCTTTCAGGCCATAGCGGTCCAGATAGTACAGCCGGGTGGCACCCTCTCCTTCGTTGACAAAGGACAGCAGAGAATAGCAGATACGGATATCCTCCATGGTCTCCGCCTTTGTCATACCCCAGGCAAAGACCTTTGCATACTCCCGAAGATACAGGCTGTCGTCCACGATATAACCGGCGAAGCAGGCTTCGTCCAGGGTGCCGCAAAGGATATCCTGGAACAGGAGACCGCCGAGGAGCTGCCCGAGGAGTCCGGCGATACCTGGCAGGACTGGATCCACCGGTGGCTGGACTGGTGGAACACGGTGAAGGAGTAAGGCCATGAGCGATACCATCATCGTTGCGCTGCTGTCCCTGGC
>JBGVDK010000144.1:0-12018 GCA_045119355.1 Faecousia sp. | reverse complement strand
CCTTCACGAAGTTCAGGATCTTCACCATGTTCCGAACCTCGTCGTAATAGGGATTCTCCGGCTGGACCGCGGTGAGCAAGGGATAGATGTGCTTCTTGATCACCGCCAGCTCGTAGAGGGTGGAGCTGTTGAAGATCACGTCGGCATTCTCCTGGTACGGGAAAATCCACCGTCTCTCACCCCGCTGGACGCTGTCCCACATGGCTAGGGTATTCTCCACCGAGGAGCCACGGGTCTCATAATCCCGGACGGTCCGCCGGAGCAGCCGCAGGTAGCTGGTGGGAATCCGGTTGTGGTTGTCCAGATTCAGAGGGATCAGGGCGCTGACGTACATCTTGAAGATCAGATGCTCCTCGATGCCCTCGGGCAGCATGGCCGGGTTCAGGGCGTGGAGGCCCTCCACGATGATGACGGAATTGTCGTAGAGCTTCAGACGGTGACCGTTCCAGACCCGCTTGCCCAGCTTGAAACTGAACTCCGGCAGCTCCACCTCTTCCCCATCCACCAGACGGCGCAGGTGCTCCCGGAACAGGTCGGTGTCGATGGTGTTGATGTGCTCCAAATCCAGCTTGCCGTCGGGGCCGGGAGCGATTTTGTCCCGGTCAATGTAATAGTCGTCCAAGCTCATGAGCACCGGCCGCATCCCGTGGACCCGGAGCTGCACCGCCAGACGGTTTGCCGAGGTGGTCTTGCCCGATGAGCTGGGGCCCGCCAGCATGACGGCCTTGGCTCCCCTCTGGCAGATCATATCCGCCACCTGGGAAAAGCTCTTCTCGTGGAGGGCCTCGTTCACCCGGATCAGCTCCCGGATGTGCCCGGAGGTCACCAGATCGTTCAGGTCGGCTACGCTCTCGCAGTCCAGCAGAGCGCACCAGCGCTCCCCTTCGGAAAATACCCGGAAGAAATTGGGCATCATGTTGAACTCCGCCAGCCGGTCCGGGTCTAGGGGATCCGGGAAAATGAACATAAAGCCCCCGTCCACCGGCAGAATGTCCCACACCGCAAGATACCCGGTGGAGGGCATCATTTCGCCGTAATAATAGTCGGCGAAGTCCTCGTAAGTATACACATCGAAGTAAGGCAGCTTCCGCCAGGACAGGAGCCTTGCCTTATCCTCCTGGCCGTCGGCCCGGAAGTAGTCCATGGCCTCTGCAGTGGTAATCCGCTTCCGGATCAGCGGAATGTTCTGTTCGATCAGCTCCGCTACCCGGGTTTTCAGAGCGGCGGCATCAAAGTCCGGGCTCATCACCTGGATGTACAGGCCCTGGCCCACGGTGCAGTTCATCTTGGCGGTGACACCAGGGTACAGCTGCCGCAGGGCAAGAAACAGCACAAACTGGACCGTCCGGGTATAGGCCTCCCGGCCGGTGGCGTCGCTGTAGCGGAGCAGGGAAACTTTACCGCCGGAGGCCGCCATGGCCCGGCGCTGGGAATCCCTCGGCTCGCCGTCCGCTCCGGCCCGGACCGGCACATAGTTCAGCGTAAAGGTCTCACCGGCGATCTTCGCCGCCAGGGGCCGCTTCGCCAGAGAACTCTCGTCCAGCCCAAGGCCGCACACCAGCTCCCGCAGGGTCTGCCCCGGCTGGGGAATCACTTCCATACCGTCAATGATCAGCTTCATCCATACCGCCTCCTTAAATTTATAAGGTTTGTATCTGATATTATACCAGCACAGGAGCAGAAATACAACTGAAGAATTCTTAAACAATTTGCCGCTGGCTTTTCCGAAGCGCTTGTAATATAATGGACCCATCTCAAATGGAGGTCCATGCCATGAGCAAGATCAAGCACGTCAATATCAAGGAACTGCCCGCCAAGCACCATACCGGTTCTGACGGCTACGAATACGTCAAAAAGTCCTTCGTCCCCAGAGGCCATGCCGAGAGTTCCCTGGTCTGCGTCTACGAGATCCCTCCCGGGAAGTCCGCCTATCCCTATCACTACCACCACAAGGACGAGGAGACCTTCTTCATCCTCAGCGGTCATGGCGTGCTGATGACCCCCGAGGGCGAGGAGCCTGTCTCCCCCGGCGACTTTCTCTTCTTCCCCGCAAACTCCGACGGTGCCCACAAACTGACCAACACCTCCTCCACCGAGAATCTCGTCTACATTGATTTCGACGTGATCCACGACATCGACGTCTGCGTCTATCCTGACTCCGGTAAAATCGGCGTCTGGGGCAAGGGCGTCAACCGGGTCTATCCCATGGATTCCGACGTGGACTATTACGAGGGCGAGTGACCCTCCCCTGCCAAATCCCATAAAAACGTCCCTGACCGAGACCCGGTCAGGGACGTTCGCATAGATTCGGTTATTCCTGGGGTTCTCCCTGCTCGCCGATGGTCATGATGTCATAGGGCGTGGTCTGGTACACGAAGTAGTTCAGCCAGTTGGAAAACAGCAGGTTCGCATGGCCCCGCCAACGGACGATGGGCTCCTCCCGGTCGTCGTCATCGGGGAAGTAATTCTCCGGCACATCGATGGGCAGACCCTGGTTCTTGTCCCGGAAATACTCGTTTTTCAGGGTCTCCGGGTCATACTCGGAATGGCCGGTGACGAAGATCTGCCGCCCCTCCTTGTTCATGACGATGTACACACCCGCCTGCTCGGAGGAGGCCAGAATTTTCAGCTCCGGAACGGCGGCGATATCCTCCCGCATGATGGTGGTGTGGCGGGAATGGGGGGCCCAGAAAATGTCGTCGAAGCCCCGGAGCAGGATGGCCCGCTTGTAGTCCGCCTTGTGGGGGAACACTCCGAAGAGCTTCTTGCCCAGTTTGTGCTTCTGGATGCCGTAGTGGTAGTAAAGTCCCGCCTGGGCGCCCCAGCAGATGTGGAAGGTGGAATGGACGTGGGTCTTGCTCCACTCCATGATCTGGCAGAGCTCCTCCCAGTAGTCCACTTCCTCGAAGGCCATATTCTCCACCGGCGCGCCAGTGATCACCATGCCGTCGAACTTCCGGTCCTTGATCTCGTCGAAGGTCTTGTAGAAGGTCAGCAGGTGCTCCTGGCTGACGTTCTTGGACTGGTGGGTGCTCATGGTCATCAGCTCCAAATGGACCTGCAGGGGCGTGTTGCCCAGCAGCCGGGAAAGCTGGGTCTCCGTGGCGATTTTCGTGGGCATCAGGTTTAATAGCACGATTTCCAGGGGACGGATGTGCTGAGATTCCGCCCGGGTCTGGGTCATGACGAAGATGTTTTCTTTTTTCAGCGTTCCTGCCGCGGGCAGGTCGTTGGGAATTTGAATGGGCAAGAGCGCTTCCTCCTTCTAGTTGATCAAACCTTGGCGATGGCCTGATCCAGGTCGGCGATCAGGTCCTCCACGTTTTCCAGGCCGCAGGACAGGCGGATCAGGTCCGCGCCGACACCGGCGGCATCCAGCTCCGCGTCAGTCATCTGACGGTGAGTGGAGGAGGCAGGATGCAGGCAGCAGGTCCGGGAATCGGCAACGTGGGTCTCGATGGAGCCCAGCTTCAGATGCTTCATGAAGGTCTCGGCAGACTTCCGGCCGCCCACCAGACCGAAGGAGATGACGCCGCAGGAGCCGCCCGGCATATACTTCTTGGCGGTCTCGTAATACTTATCGCCTTCCAGGCCGCAGTACTTGACCCAGGCGACCTTCTGGTTGCCCTTCAGGTACTCGGCGATGGTCTGAGCGTTGGAGCAGTGCTGCTTCATCCGGAAGGGCAGGCTTTCCAGGCCCAGGTTCAGGATGTAAGCGGTCTGGGGAGACTGGCAGCAGCCGAAGTCCCGCATCAGCTGAGCGGTGCACTTGGTGATAAACGCGCCGGCCAGGCCGAAGCGCTCGGTGTAGGTGACGCCGTGGTAGCTCTCGTCGGGGGTGGTCAGGCCGGGGAACTTGTCGGCGTACTTGTTCCAGTCGAACTTGCCGCTGTCCACGATGCATCCGCCCACGGCGGAGGCGTGGCCGTCCATGTACTTGGTGGTGGAATGGGTGACGATATCAGCGCCCCACTCAAAGGGACGGCAGTTGACGGGGGTCGCAAAAGTGTTGTCCACGATCAGGGGTACGCCGTGGGCGTGGGCGGCCTTGGCGAACTTCTCGATGTCCAGCACGGTCAAGGCGGGGTTGGCGATGGTCTCGCCGAACAGGGCCTTGGTGTTGGGCTTGAAGGCGGCGTTCAGCTCCTCCTCGGTGCAGTCGGGGTCCACGAAGGTGAAATCGATGCCCATCCGGCGCATGGTCACATTGAACAGGTTGAAGCTGCCGCCGTAGATGGCGGAGGAAGCCACCACATGGTCGCCTGCCCCGGCAATGTTGAACACCGCCATGAAGTTGGCGGCCTGGCCGGAGGAGGTCAGCATGGCAGCGGTGCCGCCTTCCAGAGCGGCGATCTTTGCGGCCACGGCATCGCAGGTGGGGTTCTGAAGCCGGGAGTAGAAATAGCCCTCGGCCTCCAGGTCAAAGAGCTTGCCCATGTCCTCAGAGGTGGCGTACTTGAACGTGGTGCTCTGGTAGATGGGGATCTGGCGGGGCTCGCCGCTGGCGGGGCTGTAGCCAGCCTGGATGCACAGGGTTTCGGTGCGTAGTTTGTTATCCATAATGATCACCTCATGGTAAAATTCAAGAATAGGGATATTGTACCGTTCTTCCCGGAATTTGTCAATCCGGGAGAATGGACTGGATGCCCGCTTCCAGGGTGGCTTCCGTCAGCATTCCCAGATGCTCCGAGACGATGACGCCGTTTGCGTCGATGAAATAGGTCATGGGGATGGACCGGATGCCATAGGCGTAGGCGCCCGCGCTGGTGGTGTCGAAGAACACCGGGAAGGTGTAGCCGTTCTCCTCCACGACCTTCATGGCACTGGCGAAAGTGTCGTTGTAGCCGTCGGTGAGATTGACGATCAGAAACTGGACCCGGTCGCCGTAGGTCTCCCAGGCGGTCTGGAACAGGGGCATCTCGGACATACAGGGCGGGCAGTTGCTGGACCAGAAGTTCAGCAGAACCGGGGTCCCCAGAAAATCCGACAGGCTGTAAATCCCGTCGGAGCTGTCCTGAACGGTAAAATCCGGGGCGTATTCCGCGTTGGGGTCAACGGTGGCCGATTCCTCCGGGATCTGGATCTCCACCTTGTCCTGCAAATTCCGGTACAGCAGCGTTCCGCCGCCGATGACGATGACCAGCACCAGAATGGTGACGATCAGATTGTAAGTGGATTGTTTCATACTTCCTCCTTGTTACCGCAGCAGATTCAGAAGCCGGTTCAGCATTCCCGTTGCCATCAGGATACCCACGATGATCAGCAGTCCGCCGCAGAGCTTGTTGATGATCTCATAATTGCGCTTGATGAAGTTGAAGGCGTTCCGAAGCTGATCGATGAGCACCGCGCTGACGAGGAACGGCACACCCAGCCCCAAAGAATAGCACAGCAGCATCCCCATGCCGATAAGGGCGCTCCCCTGCTGTCCGGCCATCATCAGCGCCGTCCCCAGGAAGGTCCCCACGCAGGGGGTCCAGCCGATGGAAAACACCACGCCAAACACCAGCGCAGAGCCGAAGGTCATGTTCCCGGTTTTTACCTTTCCGTTCCTCCCGGGGAACAGGTTCAGCTTCAGCACCCCCAGATAATTCAGACCGAACACCACGATGATCAGACCGCAGACCACATTCACCCAGGTCTGATACCGGGTAAGGAAGCTCCCCAGCGTCCCCGCCAGGGCGCCCATAGCCATAAACACGATGGTAAAGCCCAGCACGAAGCCGCAGGCACATTTCAGGGTTTTGCCGGTGCTCCGCTCCCCTCCTCCGGCGAAGTAGCTGACGTAGATGGGCAGCATGGGCAGAAGACAGGGAGAAATGAAGGTAATGACACCCTCTAAAAACGAAATCAGATATTGCATAATGTTCCTCCAATCCTTTGGGTTATGATACCACAAAAGGCCCGGAGCGTAAACAAGGAATTTCTGTTTCCGGCGCAGGCAAATACATTGGATTTTGGGATGAATTATGCTATAATGGATTCCATAATAGGAACAGAAAACCCTTGTTCTTTCTGTTCTCTATGATATAATCAAAGAAAATAATCCGAAGCATGGAAGAGAGGGGTATACATGTGTTCTTCGAATATGACTGATGAAGAAAAATTTGAATATGACAAAACCGAAATATACACAACAGAACACTATATGTTTCATTATCAGAAAGGCAGTTTGGCAGAAAAAGAAATCCAAACAATTTCAGAAGCACAAGAGAAAGCTTTTTCAAAAATATGTAGCGCTCTCAATGTAGACTACCCCGAACGGATCAACTACTATTTTACTGATTCTCCCAGAGCGATAGGTCGTGTAATTTGAAATGAAGATTTGCCCTGTAATGGAGTCGCCCTCTGTGGAAGGGACAAAATCTATGCTGTTTATACAGAGAGCATCAAATGTATTGGCCCCCATGAGGACGCACATTTAATCTCGTTCTTGATAAATTATCCTGAATCGGACTTTGTTGTTGAAGGGTTGGCAATGTCGTTTGATGGAGTGTGGTGGGGTGTACCCAACGAAACATGGGCATCCTATTACAAAGAAAAACATCCTGATTTGTCAATAAAAGCCCTGTTTGATAATAACACTTTCGCTGAAACTGGCTGTGTTATTACTTATCCCATTGCGGGTACGTTTAACAAGTTCCTTATTGATACTTTCGGAATAGAGCGGTATCTTGACTTTTATAAATACGATGGATGCGAATACGATGAGGCAGTTCACTCTATTTTCGGAGTTTCTTTGTTAGAGATAGAAACATCCTTTTGGAAGAAGATGAAAGCCATAGCGTTTGATGCTCCGACATTGGAAAAAATGCTGAAAGACGAAGGATTCTAAATTGATATGGAAATGTCCGACAGATTCATACCTGTCGGACATTAGAACTATATATTTCAAGATTCCCAAAGTCTATAGAAAACCCTGCACAGCGCAACCGGCCTGTGCAGGGTTTCTTATTATGAACTTACGCGTTCTTGGGTCTCTTTCTGGCCAGGTACTCATCCAGCTTTTCCTTTATGTTGTCAGGCATCTCCCGCTTCACGGGCAGCTTCACGGCGTTGGCCATCCGGTCCACGAAAGCACAGATGAAGTCGATGTCCTCGGCCTCCTGCTCCGCCTTCATGACGGCCTTGGTGTCATAGCTGTTGTGGATGGTGGCGGTATTCTGGGGCGCGATCCGGGCGAAGGACACCGCGGGCACGCCTGCGTCAGCAAAGGGGGTGGAGTCGGAGGAATACACATCCTGCCGGACCGCGATGGGGAAGCCCTTCTCGCTGCCGAAATACTCGATGTAGTGGCACAGCTTCTCCTCGCCGGTGACGCAGGCGATGAACTTGCCCATGATGCAGCCGATCATGTCCAGGTTCACGTTCAGAACCACCTTCTTCATCTCCTCGGAGTGGTCTGCGACGTAAGCCTTGGAGCCCAACAGTCCCCGCTCCTCGCTGCCGCAGAGGACCATGCGGATGCCGTAGCGGTGGGGGTTCTTGGCAAAATGCTCAGCCATGGCCATGATGCCGACGCTACCGGACATATTGTCATAAGCGCCCTGGCTGAGAGAGGTGGAATCGTAATGAGCGGTCAGAACGATGTACTCGTCGGTCTCGCCGGGCAGTTCCACCACCACATTGCGGCTCTCGCCCTGATACTCGTCCTGCTCCAGGACGATCTTGGCATTCTTCGCGCCGGCGTTCACCAGAGCGATGGCGTCCTTGGCATTAATGTTCACGCCGGGGATCTTCACGCCCTTGCTGACGTAGCTCCGCAGCTCCCGCTGGTCGATATCGAAGTCGGCGTAGTTGGCGTTGCCGTCATAGGTGATGAAGCCAACAGCCCCGTTTTCCAGCAGATCCTGATACCGCCAGTAGCCCAGGTAGCCGTCGATCATGACGATCTTGCCCCGGCACAGGGACAGGCTGTAGTCATCGGTGCTCCGCAGATAGTAGAAGGGCGCCTCCACGGTAGCGGAACCGGCGTTGAAGTAGCCCTTGCAGGTGATCTCCTTGCCGTCCACGGTGAGCTTGGCCTCCTTGATAGTAGCCATGTCCACAGCGAAGGGCTGAATCTCCGCCTCGCAGCCAAATTCGGCGCAGACGCCCTTCAGGTATTCCGCGCACTTCAGCTCCTCGGCAGAGCCGCCCATGCGGATGTATGCGGTGTCGTTAAAAATCTTGTTGATCTTCTGGATATCCATTGCTGTTACCTCCATTGGAAGAAATATGGGTCATTATATCACAGCAGGAAGATAATTGCAATCGCAACCATCACAAAAGATGAAAACGGACCGTTCCGGAGAACGGTCCGCTGCATCACAGCTCGATGAACTTTTCCGCGTGGGCCTTGATGGCTTCGAAGCTTTCGTTGCTGATCACGTGCTCCATCCGGCAGGCATCCTCCGCCGCGGTCTCGGGGCTGACCCCCAGGGCCATCAGGAATTTGGTGATCATGTTGTGCTTTTCCAGCACCTTCTGGGCGATCTCCATGCCGGGAGGCAGCAGGTGGATCTCACCGCTGGGGTCCATCTCGATATAGCCGCCCTGGCGAAGGTTCTTCATGGCGACGCTGACGCTGGGCTTGGAGAATTCCAGCTCGTTGGCAATGTCGATGGAGCGCACGGAGCCCTTTCTCTGCCAGAGCATCAGGATCGTCTCCAGGTAGTTCTCCGCTGATTCATGAATCTTCATCGCATTCCATCCTTTCGGGTCTATATAAGGGTATTCTATCACAATTTTCCGGCGGATGCAACCGGAATTTCTCCCTGCGTCATCCGGGCATCAGGACCTGCAGCTTTTTCACGATGAAGCGGTTCTCCCCCTGAAGCAGAACCTCCGCTTCCCCGTTCCCGGCGGAAAGATCCAGCAGCCCCCTTCGGAAGGCCATGGAGGGAACGTCGATCTCAAAGCTGTTCCAAAGGCACACCAGCTCCCGGACAACCACGTCGTCCTTTTCCTGGAGCTGAAGGAGAAGCAGCTCCCCATCGGAGAATTCTTCCAGCGCCAAATGATACACATTGCCGTTCAGGGTGCGCAGAACGATTGCCTGCTTTGCCGTCGGATTTTCGTTGATCAGCCGTTTCGCTTCCTCCAAAAGGGATTCCCATGCCGTCATTTTCATTTGCTCCTTTCGATGCGCTTTGTAAAAAGTCCCTCCATGGCGGAGGGACTTTTATGGATTAGTTGAACCGGACCACCTTGTTGGCGGCCTTGTAGACCACGCTGGTCAGGGTCTGGCCCTTCTTGCCGGAGATGTTCACGAAGAACAGAGGGCTGTACTTCCGGAAATGCTTTGCCCACTTCTCGTCGTGCTCCTCGCAGTTTTTCCACATCTGCTCCAGGGCGGCGTCGCATTCCTCGGTCTTGTTCAGCCGGGTGAACAGGGTGGCAATGCCGAAGAGCATGAACAGCTCGTGCTTCATGTAAGCCTTCTTCTGCTTGTTGCTCACCTGGTTCAGGTCCACGGACTTGAAGGCCAGCTCGGCGATCTGCAGGTGATGGCTGTAGCGGCGGCGGGACACGTCGTCCTGGACGGACTGGCCCTCGCGGCCGATGGTGTAGCGGTACAGGTCGATGTTCATATAGAACATCTTCTCCACATAGGGCAGGGTCCGGCAGACCATCAGGTTGTCCTCATAGAAGACCTTCTTAGGCAGCTGGGTGCCGCACTTGCGCATGGCCTCGGTGAGGAAGGTGCAGGAGTGGATGGTCAGCATCTGGTGGACCAGGAACCGCTTGGTGTCGCTCCAGGTGAAGATCTTGTTCTGGGGCAGGACATTGGAATAGTTGATGGACCGGTCGCCCACGCCGTCGGTGTGGACATAGTAATAGTTGGTGACGAACAGGTCCACGCCGCCAGCCCGGTCGCAGGCCTCCAGCGCGTCCAGGAAGGCAACGAACTGGTCGTTCACCTCGTCGTCGCTGTCCACCACCTTGAAGTATTTGCCGGTGGCGTGCTTCAGGCCCTGGTTGATGCCCTCGCCATGGCCGCCGTTCTCCTGGTGGATGACCCGGACGATGTCGGGGTACTGTTCGGCGTAGCGGTCGCCGATGGCGCCGGTGTCGTCCTTGGAGCCGTCGTCGATGACGATGATCTCCACCCGGTCGCCGCCCTTGAGCAGGCTGTCAATGCACTTCTCCATATATTCCTGGGAGTTGTAGCAGGGAACCGTAACGGTAAGTAATTTCATTTTATATAATCCTCAGTTCTGAAATAATCTCAATTTCTCTTTGCCGGATATGATCCAACGTATTCCCATGTTACCACAAAGCCCCATTTTTTTCAACCCATTATGCCCTTTCTTGGCAAATATTATAAAATCTTAAGAATTTAAAAGTTCCTTTTTCTCCGATTCGCGACCAAAATCCCACATTTTGCTTCCTCTGTCGGAATTTCCTTCCCATCCCTTCCGGCCTCCGGCGGTCCGGGAAAGCACGATCCGCAAAAAAGCCCGCGGAAAGCAGCTTCCACGGGCTTGTGTCACAAATGTTATTCCTGGGCGCTGATGCTGATGCCCACGCCGTTGACCTCCACGTTTTCGCTCGCGGCGATCAGGATGTACTTCACTCCGTCAATGATCCGGGTCTGGACCAGATGGCTGCTCTCCGGACTGACGTGGATGGTGACCTCGGGGGTCTTCACCTCGAAGCGCTTCTGGTCGATGACGTTCCGGGGATGGAGCTCCGCCTCGAAGCCGAAGGTCTCGTCATAATCCACGCTGAATTTCGCCATCTTATCCTCGGACACGCCGTTGGCGGCCAGCACCGCCTTGACCTGCTCCTTGCCCACCAGCAGCGGATCCGCCACCTTGCTCTCCTTGTGCATGGCGATCAGCTGAGTCAGCTCGGTCTGCACCGCCTGAACGACCTCCATGCTGCACTCGTCTTCCAGAGAGGTGGTCAGCAGGGACTCGAAGGCCGCCTTCTGCTCCTTGGCCGCCATGACGGGCTCGGTGTTGAACAGGGCCTTCACCAGGGCCTCCTGGTTGTTTCCGGCATCCTTGGTGTAGAGCTGGGCGTGGTAGATGTTGGTGGTCCGGTCGTCGAAGGTGGGGAACAGAAAGCCCGCCATGGGGGCCGCCATGATCTGGCTGATGCCGCCGTCGTGGAACACCTTCTCGGCGGGCTGATAGGTCAGCACGGACTTGGAGTCCTTCACCGGGCAGATGCTGCACAGCAGATACCGGTAGGTCTCCTCCATCCGGTCAGAGTCGTCCTCGTCGTTCTTGTTCTTGAAGGGCACGTCGTAGGCGTCGCAGCCGATGAGGATCAAAAAGCTGTCGTCGGTCTCCACCGCGTCGATGATCTTTTGGTAGAACTGCTGCAGCAGCTCCTCGTCCGCCAGCTTGCTCTCCCGCAGGCCCATGAGGAGCTTGTGCTCCTCGCTGTCCATCACCTGCTGGGATGAGAAGCCGATGTCAATGAGGTTTCTTCCCACCGCGCCGGAGAGGCTCTTCTTCAGAACGGCGAAATACTTCTCCGCCTCCGTCTCGGTCATGGTGCCGGTGCTGATCCGAAACTGGGACAGCACCGTCTTCTGGTTGTTCACAAAGCAGCCGTAGATGGCTGTCATATTGCTGCGGTCCTGGCGGGTGTGCCGCCGGATCTCGCCGTTTTCCTTGTCATTCATTGGTTTATCCTCACTTTATTCAAAGTTCTTCACCGCTTCCAGAACGGTGTCGATGCCGTTGCGGTAATCCTCGATGGTCTGATAGATGATGATGTCCGGCATCAGGGCGTCGTTCTCGTCCCCGGGGATGTTGTTGCAGAAGGTAGACGGACGCTGGAAATACAGCCCGGAGTTGGGCAGGTAAAAGCCCTGGACGCCGCCCCAGAAATTGGCGGGCTGACCGCCGGGGGTGCCCACGATCCGGGCGCACTCCATATTCACCCGTAAGTAGGTCGCCAGATTGATGGAAGCAGAATAGCTTCCCGAATCGATCAGCACATACACCTGCTCAATGCCCGCGTTTTCGATGGCGTCGATCAGCGTATCTGCGTAAATCCCCCAACCTCCGCCATTGATCCGCA
>JBGVDK010000143.1:0-32331 GCA_045119355.1 Faecousia sp. | reverse complement strand
AATCGAACCCATGTTACCGCCGTGAAAGGGCGGTGTCTTAACCGCTTGACCAACGGGCCTGGTAGCGGCAATCTGATTCGAACAGATGACATACCGGGTATGAACCGGCTACTCTACCAACTGAGTTATGCCGCCATGTGGGTCAAGCTAAATTTCGGCACCGCCGAAATCAGCTTCATTAATATAACTCACGAATCCCGATTTGTCAAGCATTTTTTTTAAAATTTTGGACATCATTTTTTTATCCCATTTCAGGAGGCCGATTCCCATGTCCACGCTTCGAAATTCCATTCTTTTCTCCATCGGCGGCGGATGCTACACCGCCCTGGAGCTGGCCTGGCGCAGGCGCAGCCATGTCAGCATGTTCCTCCTCGGCGGGGTGTGCTTTCTCGCCATCGGCAGGTTCGACCGGGCCCACCCCAGGATGAACCCCGCCGCCAAAATGGCCGCCTGCTCCTGCATCGTCACCGCCGGAGAATTAGCCACCGGTCTGGCCCTGAACCGGGACCACAAAATCTGGGACTACCGGGACCTTCCGGCAAATTTCCGGGGGCAGATCTGCCTGCCCTTCTCCCTGCTGTGGATGCCGGTCAGCGGCATGGCGGCGGGGATCTACCGGTGGTGCGATAAAAGGCTTTGAAAAAGCTCCCTCGGACGAGGGAGCTTTCAGCCTTTATTCAACGGTAACAAAATCCTCTTCGTCGGCGTAGACGTCGGTGACGTTCTTGGCCCGCTTCAGCTCGTTGATCCGCTTCAGGGACGCCTCCACCTTCCGGCACTGGTCCGCGAAGTCCAGGCCGTCCAGCTCGCCGCCGGTGTGCTTCGCCTGGAAATAGAGCTTGCCCAGGGCCTGATAGGCCTCCCGGATCTTCTGCTCCTCGGCGGCTACGCTGACCTCCGTGGAGACGTTGTTGGCGGCCCGCTTGGCTGCCGCGCCCAGCTTGTCAAAGAAATCACTCATGTTCGTTTTCTCCTTCCTGTGTTTCGGTATTTTCCGCGGCTTCCCCTTCGGCGGGAGCCGTTGTTTCTGTTTCGGAAGCCCGGGCCTTCACCCGGTTGACAAAGAGCTTCTGGGGATCGTGGGGCTTCATGGCGTTGTACACCAGCAAGAGCACCGCCACGGCGCAGCTTGCCACCGCGATCAGCTGGCTGACCCGGATGGAGGTGCCGGGGATATAGAGGCTGTCGGTGCGCAGGCCCTCGATCCAGGCCCGGCCCAGGCCGTACCATGCCACGTAAGAAAGGGCGATCTGGCCGTCATACTTCCGCTTCTTGGAGGCGAAGTGGAGGATCACGAAGCCCACCGCGTTCCACACCGACTCATAGAGGAAGGTGGGATGGTGATAGGTGGTCTCTCCAGTGAAGGTGTTGTACAGGCCCATCCGCAGGAAGGAGTCGGTCTCCGCGCCGAAGGCCTCCCGGTTGAAGAAGTTGCCCCAGCGGCCGATGAACTGGCCGATCAGGAAGGCGATGGCGATCAGGTCCAGCACCGTCTTCACGTCGATCTTTTTGATCTTACAGAACACCAATATGCCGATCACCGCGCCGATGATGCTGCCGTAGACGGCGATGCCGCCCTCCCAGATATAGAGCGCGGAGATGGGATTGTCCGCGTACATCTCCCAGGAAAACACACAGTAGTAGATTCGGGCGCAGACAATTGCAAAGGGGGCAATCCACAGAAAGCCGTCCAGCACCAGGTCCTCGTTCAGGCCGAACTGCTCGGACCGCTTCATGGCGTACACCGCCGCCAGGATCAGGCCCAGGCCGATGATGACACCGTACAGATGGACGCTCAGCGGCCCGATGGAAAACTCCCGGATGGGGTCGAATTCCAGGCCCAGGCCGGGGAACGAAATGGTGGTATAGCGATACATAGCTTATCCTTCCCTTCCCTGCCGGGGCTCCACGATGGACATGGCGCATCTTTCCGGCAGAATGTTCTCCCGCCAGAAGGAGCGCAGCTCCTCCCGGTGGATGGTCTCAAAATGCTCCGGGAACCGGAGATAGTCAAAGCCCTCGTAATGATAGGCGCAGAGCCGGAAGCAGGTGGACTCGAAGCTGTCCAGGTCCTTCACCCTCCGGCCCAGGAAGCTGCGGATCATCCGGCGGAACTCCTCTTCGGAAATGCCGGTGTCGGCCAGGCGCTTCGCCTCCTGGATGATGGCGTCCCGGACGGCCTCCGGGTCGTCGCTGTCGCCTCCCGCCAGAACCATGGCGCTGCCCTCAATGGTCTCCACGCCCCAGCCGAAGGAGGAATCGATCAGGCCCTCCTCGTAAAGCCGGAGATAAAGCTCCGAGCTTTCGCCCATCAGGGCCTCGCAGGCCAGCTCGGCCACCAGCTCCCAGTGGGCGAAGTCCGCGCCCGTCCGTCCGGCGGGACATTTGAAGCCCAGCTGGAAGGTGGGCATGGACACGTCCATCTCCATCCGGGTCAGAGGCTCCACGCAGGTCATTTCCTCCGGCGCTCCCAAATCTGCCACAGCCTTGGAGCCGGAGGTCTTGGGGAGCACTTCCTCGGCGATGGCACGGACCGCTTCCTCGTCCACGTCGCCCGCCACGCAGAGCATCATGTTCCCGGGATGGTAGAAGGCCCGGTGGCACTGGTAGAGGATCTCCGGAGTGATGTCCTGAATGGACTCCACGGACCCCGCGATAGGGACCCGGAGGGGGTGGCTCCGGTAGAGGTTCCGGGCCATTTCCTCGAACACCCGGGAATCCGGGCTGTCGTCGTACATTAAAATCTCCTGGGCGATGATGCCACGCTCCTTCTCCACGCTTTCTTCCGTAAAGTAGGGAGTGGACACAAATTCCAGCAGCAGCCGCAGGCTCTCCTCAAAGTGCTCGGTACAGGAGAAATAGTAGGCGGTCATATCGTAGCTGGTGAAGGCATTGGGGTTGGCCCCCAGGGCGGCGAATTCCTCGTTGATGTCCCGGCCGGGCATATCGAACATCTTGTGTTCCAGATAGTGGGCAACGCCTGCGGGGGTCTCCACGACTTCCCCATCCAGGGCGAATCTGGTGTGGATGGAGCCGTAATCCGTGACAAAATAGGCGCATTTCCGAGTGAAGCCGGGCTTTTTGATGACGCAGACCGTCAGACCGTTGGGGAGCACCTCCCGGTACACCGTCTCGTCCAGCCGGGGATAATAGGTCTTGTTCATGCTTGTTCTCCCTTCAGGAAATAGACGGTGTGGGGCTTCACGGTCCCGGCGCACCGGGCCACATCTTCGGCGGTGACTGCCTCCACGGCGGCGATGTATTCGGGGATATCCAGCGCAAGGCCGCTGACCGCGGCGGTGGCGTAGAAGCCCTCCAGGGACCCGGGGGAATCCGGGGTGGAGCGGAGGCTGGAAATGATGGCGGACTTGGCGGCGGAGAGCTCCTGTTCGGAAATGTCGCCCTCGGCGCAGAGCCGGAGCTGGCGGAGGATTTCCGCTTTCGCTGTCTCGTATTTCTCCTCGTCGATGCCGGAGGAGACGGTGAGGACGCCCTTGGAGCTGTAGTAGCCGGAGCTGGCGTAGTAGCAGAGGCTCAGTTTTTCCCGGACGTGGACAAAGAGCTTGCTGGTCATCCCCGCGCCGTAGAGGGCGTTGAAGACCTGCATGGCGGCAAAATCCGGATGCCGGTTGGTGATGGGGGTGGTGAAGCCCATGGAGAGCTTGCCCTGGTTCACGTCCATGGTCTCGAAGACCTCACTCGGCTCCACAGAAGGAGTGAAGGCGGTCTGGGCGGGCAGGCTCTGGGCATTCTTCGCCAGGGCTTCCGCGAAGGGGGTAAGCAGTTTCGCCACATCGTCGGCTTCGGCGGCACCCACGTAGAAAATCTCAATAGGGCTTTCCACCAGGATTTTTCGGTAGTGGGCGTAGAGGCTCTGGGGGGTGATGGCGGCCACCTCCTCCACGGTGCCCAGCCGGGGCACGGCGAAGGAATCCCCTGCGCACATCCGCCGGAGCATCTGGGCCGCGGCGTAGGCGCGCTTGTCGTTCAGCTCCGACTCGATGGCGGAGATCAGGTTTTTCTTCTCGCTGTCCACAAATTCCGGCTCAAAGGCCCCGTCCACGGTGACAGGCTCCAGCATCAGCTCCCGGAGGAAATCGGCGGCGGGAGCCAGCACACCCGTTTCTTCCAGGGCGAACCGGTCCTCCATGATACTCATGTAGAAGCCCACGGTCTGAACATCGCCGATCCGGCGGACCATGGTATTGGCGGAAGCGCCGTAGAGCTCGTCCAGCCGCCAGGTAATGGTTCTCAGGTCCGGGTGCTTCACCGTGCCCCGGAGGAGCACAGCGGGAAGCAGGGCGTTCAGGGCCGCCTCCTCAGAGCACATGGGCCGCAGGAGCTGGATGCTCAGGGCGCATTTTTTGAATCGTTTGTCCGGGCAGTGGCGCAGTACCACCCCGGGGGAAAGCTCAATGGTTTGGATCATGTGGGGTCTCCTTGGGTTTTGGAAATTTTGATTTGACGCACGAGCAATATCGTCAATGTAGGGACCGGCCTCCCAGCGACTCGCTAAGAGCCGGGCTTCGCCCGGTTACTCGCTTGCATGGCGCCTGCGGGCGCTCAGGACGGTCCGTCGTAAAAATGGAACATTTTCACGAAAAAGTCTGTGCGATTGCCGCTTCGCGGAGCGGACCGTCGAGGACGCCGGTCCCTACACTCGTGTACAACACAGTCTGCCAAACCAAAATTTCATCAATTACCCTGTATTATACCGCACTCTCGCCCAAATAGGAAGCCTGTTCAGAAAAATTTAAATCTTTCCACTCCCGGGGTGGTTGCGCTCATGACCGTTTTGCGGTAAAATAGGCTCATCCTTTAATATGGAGTAGTATCGCTATGGATTATTTGGAGATCACCGTCCAGACCGCCTCGGCGGGCATTGAAATCGTCGCCAATGCCCTCACCTCCGGCGGCTTTGATTCTCTCGTGGTGGAGGATCAGGCGGAATATGAAAATTTCCTGGAGGACAACCGGGCCTACTGGGACTACATCGACGAGGAATTTCAGGCAGAATTGCAGGGCCTCTCCCGGATCAAGCTGTATCTGGAAGTGGACGGCAGTGAGGAAAAACAGATCGAAAAGCTAAATAAGATCATCGCTTTCCTGAAAAAGCGGTTCCCGGACAAGGACCTGGGTAAGCTGACCCTGGAGCGGAAGCTTCTCCCGGAGACCAACTGGGAGGAAAGCTGGAAGGACAACTATCCCCCCCAGTATGTGGGCGAGAACCTGATCGTCCTCCCCTACTGGAACGCCGAGGCCACCGAGGGCCGGACCCCCATCATTCTGGACCCGGGCCTGACCTTCGGCACGGGAGCACACCCCTCCACCCAGATGGTGATGGAATTTATGGAAGAACACATTAAACCCGGGATGAAGGTCATCGACCTGGGCAGCGGCAGCGGAATCCTCTCCATCGCCGCCCTGCGGCTGGGGGCCGCCTCCGCCACCGGCGTGGACATCGACCCCAAGGCCGAGGACATCGCCCGGGAGAACGCCGGGTACAACGGCTTCGGCGGGGACCGCTTCACCGCCGTCACCGGCAACGTCACCGAGGACCGGGCGCTGATGGAAGCCCTCGCCGGGGACGGCTACGACGTGGTGCTGGTGAACATCGTGGCCGACGTGATCATTGGTCTCGCTCCCGTGCTGAAGCACTTCATGAAGCCGGAGGCGGTGGTCCTCTGCTCCGGCATCCTGGACATCCGGGAGGCGGACGTCACCGCAGCCCTGACTGCCGCCGGTCTTCAGATCGTGGACCGGAAGGAAAAGGAAGACTGGTGCAGTCTCTGCGCCCGCCGGAGGGACAGCCTATGAACATGACCTATCGCACCCGCCGGCGGCTGAGCCGTCTGGGCACCGTCCTGGGGATCATCCTGATGGCGGCCGCGGTGATTCTGGTATGCTGGTTCCTGTGGCTGGAACGGTATGTGGTCTACTCCGCCGACGGAGCGGAAATCCGGCTGGACCAGCCCTACACCTTCGAGGAGGGCGAGCTGGCCCTTCCCCCGGAGGAGGCCACCGTGTCCATCTTCTACAACGAGGGCGACAACAAAGTGGACACCTCCTCGGAGCTGGGACAGATCTCCGGCTCCTACGCCTCCACCAGTATGCTGCTGGACAGCGTCGAGGCGGTGGACAGCGCCATCCAGGCCCTCCCCAGCGGCAGCGCCGTGATGCTGGACCTGAAGAGCATCTACGGCAACTTCTATTATAATACGGACATCCCCGGCGCGCCGGTGGCCGACGCCCTGGACGCAAGCCAGGTGGACAAGCTGATTCGGAATCTGGCGGCATCGGATTATTATCTCATCGCCCGGATTCCCGCCTTCCGGGACCGGGCCTACGGCCTGGAAAACACCCAGTACGGCCTCCCCACCTCCCGGGGCTACCTGTGGTACGACGACAATAACTGCTACTGGCTGGACCCCACCAGCAACGGCACCTTAAGCTACCTCATCGCCATCGCCAACGAGCTCCGGGAGCTGGGCTTTGACGAGGTGGTGTTCTGGGAATTCCGCTTCCCGGACACCAGCGACATCATCTTCAACTCCACCCTCACCCGGGACGAGGCCATCGCCCAGGCGGCTTCCGTCCTGGTCTCCTCCTGCGCCACCGAGCAGTTCGCCGTGAGCTTTGAGTCCGACGACGAAAGCTTCCCCCTGCCCGAGGGCCGGACCCGGCTGTATCTCACCGGCGTCTCCGCCGCCAAGGCTCAGTCGGTGCTGGACAACTCCACCGTCCCGGTGAAGGAGAGTCAGCTGGTCTTCGTCACCGAGGCCAACGACACCCGCTTCGACATCGCCAGCGTCATCCGGACCCTGGCCGTCACCGGCACAGGCTAAGTGGAAAGTGGAAAGTGGAAAATGGAAAGTGATTATGCCGCTTGTCGGCGATTCAGACTCCGGTTCCCCCAAAGAACTTCCCACTTTCAATTTTCAACTTTCAACTAAAACGAGCGCATCCGAAAGAACGGATGCGCTCGTTTTTTACTTTTCTCTCCACTGCTTCGCCAACGCCAGCAGGGTTTCCCTGTCGTTTTCCGCTTCCCCCGCCAGGACCATTTCCAGCAGCCGGTTCAGCGTCTTTCCCAGAGACGGGTCCTGGGGATAGCCGATGGCCATCAGGTCCCCGCCCTTCACCGCCAGCCGCTTCAGGGTAATCTCCCCCTCTTTTGCGGCGAACTCCTCCGCCATCCGTAGGAAATCCGAGATCTCCTGGAGCCGAGGGGGCTTGCCCACGCCTTTGCCGCCCATGTCCGAGCGCTGCAGGGCGCAGAACCGGCGCAGCCGCAGGATGCCATGGCGGCTCAGGGCCCGGCGGACCTGCTTCGGCTCGGGGGTCCACAGGTCCATGTGGTGGTGGATCAGCCACACCACTTCCTCCCGGAAGGCGGTGGGGGCCTTCAGCCGGTGGAGGATCCCATCCGCCAGCTCCGCGCCCACCTGGGCGTGGCCGTAGAAATGGCCCCGGCCATTTTGGTCGATGGTCATGGTCTCCGGCTTGCCGATGTCGTGGAGGATGCCCGCGAAGCGAAGCTCCGGCTCATTGGGCAGGCGGCCCGTCACCATGGCCATGTGGGTGAACACATCGTAGGCGTGGTGGGGGTTCTTCTGGTCGAAGCCCACGCAGGGGGTTAATTCCGGGATCACCTGGGTGATCAGCGGCTCCATCTCCCGGATCAGCGACCCCGAGGCCAGGGTGAAGAACTTGGTCAGCTCGGAAAACACCCGCTCCCGGGCAAGGCCCTCCATCAGCTCCCGCTCCGAGAACATGGCGGCGAGGGTCCCTTCCTCGATCTCCAAGCCGAACCGGGCAGCGAACCGGGCTCCCCGCAGAATCCGCAGGGAATCCTCCCGGAACCGCCGGACCGGGTCGCCAACGGCCCGGAGGCGCTTGCGTTTCAGGTCCTCCAGGCCGCCGAAGGGATCGGCGTAGCCCCGGAGGGGAGAATAAGCCATGGCGTTGATGGTGAAGTCCCGGCGGGACAGATCTTCTTCAATGGTGGGGACGAACCGGACCCAGCCGGGATGGCGGTTGTCGGAATAGTCCCCCTCGGTGCGGAAGGTGGTGATCTCCACCACGTCTCCCTCGGTGATGACGCTGACCGTGCCGTGCTTCAGGCCGGCCAGGAACATTCCGTAGTCAGAAAACAGCGCTCTGGTCTGCTCCGGCAGGGCGGAGGTACACAGGTCATAGTCATGGGGCGTGATGCCCAGAGCGTCGTCCCGGACGCAGCCGCCCACGGCCCAGGCCTGGAATCCGGCATCTTCCAGCCGGTCCATCAGCTTTTGTACATATTCGGGAATGAACACAGGCGGCGCTCCTTTCTCTTATTCGTGGTTTTCTTCCCGGCCCTCCGGGGGAGCCGCCTCCGGCTCCCGGGGCTTTTCCAGGTATTTCAGGTCGCACATTCCCCCGGCGCACCAAAGGCCGCTCGCCAGGAAAAAGCTGACGCTGTCCGCGCCGGGGATGGCCGCCATGCTCAGGAAAATCCCGGCAAAGCCCGTGAACACCAGCTTCCGCCGGTCCATGGCCCCAGCGGCGCACCGGCAGCGGTGGACCGAGAAGAGCATCACCGCCGCCCCCGCCAGGAGCTGGAAGGCGTAGCGCTGGATCTGGGGATCGGCGTTCCAGCCGCTGTAGCTCTGAAGCAGGCGCCAGGCGCAGTAAAGGCCCACGATCAGGTCCAGGACGAACACCGGCTTCTTCCCCAGCATCCGGCACAGGCCGCAGGCCGCCATGCACACACCGGCGAATATCGCAAAGGCAGCCTTCCCGTAGCCCCCGGGGACCAGGCCGTTGACCCCGGTGAAGCCCATCACCAGGCCCGCGGCGATCATCACGCCGCCGCTGAGGGCGCACCGGGGGAAATTCTCCTCATAGGACCCGTCGGCTCCCAAACGGTAGAGCAAGCAGCCCGCAGCGGTCAGAAAGCCCAGGGTCAGCCCCCACAGGAGCATCAGATCGGGATTGGTCAGGATCAGAAGGCCCTTTTCATCGAAGCCCCGGGCAAGGATGCCGCTCTGCAGGCTCATGCACCAGAGCCCCAGCCCGGCGGTAAGGGTATATAGCAGCAGTTTCTTTTTCATAGATTCACAGCTTTCTTCAAAAGTACCAATAATTCGCACAGCGCCGCCAGCACCGGCTGGTGGAGCAGATAAATGGTCAGAGAATGGACGCCGCAGCGCCGTAAAAAACGGACCATCGGGCCCTCGCAGGGAAAATCGGGGAACAGGCTCTTCTTCTCCCGGTACAGCGCCTTTCCGGCGGCGGCACCCAGGAGGAAGTAGCCCAGGTTGGGCATCAGCGGATAATAATCCGAGGAGGAAAACCCAACGTCCCGGATCCCCAGGGGGATCAGCCAGGGGAAATCCACCAGCGCCCGGTAGCGCACCGCCCATCCGGCGACCGTCAGCGCCGCGCCCAGCACGGCAAGCTGCCAGCTCTTCCAATTCCGGAACAGGGGCCAGAGCATCATGCACACACCCAGGCAGTGGAGCACACCGAAATAGATGATGATGCTTTTATCGGCCATGCCGAGCACATACATTCCGGCGGTGACGACGGTACACACCATGCCGCCCAGGAAAACGGTCAGGCCCCGCTTCACGCTTTTGCTTCCCAGGGTCACACTGACGCCGGAAAGGAGGACGAAGCTGGCACCATAGTTATTGGAAAAGGCCCAGTACCAGTCCGGCACATTCCAGGGAAGCAGGCCGTACAGGTACACCAGATCGAAGATCAGATGGATCAGCACCATCCCCGGGATCAGCAGTCCCCGGAGGGCGTCGATCTCCCATATGCGGTTTTTGGAAAGGGTGGTTCCCATAGCGCCTCCAAAAAGGTGGATTAGATTCATTATACTCCATCCTACAGGGAATTTCTACAGGATTTATAAAAAATTCACAGGGCTGGCACTTGCCTCCTTCCCATACCGGCGATATAATAGGAGAAATTGATAATTGAAAATGGAAAATTGAAAATTATGGTTTCAATTGGAGGTTACCCATGTTACTGAACATCCTTACCATTTTATCCATCCTTCTGGCGGTCCTGATCTGCGCCATCGGCGGAGGCTTCGCCTCCCTTAGCTGGCTGTGGATGCTGCCGGTGGGCTTTCTCGGGAGCTTTCTGGTTCTGGCGGCGATTTACACCGTCATCCTCTGGGCCCTGTGTCAGCGGATCAACCCGGAGGAGCCCCGGGAGGAGGACAGTCCCTTCTACCGCCGCCTTGCCATGGTCACCATCGACGCCCTGATCCGACTGCTCCGGATCCGCATCCATGCCGAAGGGCTGGAAAAGGTGCCCTCCGACGGCCGGTTCTTCCTGGTCTGCAACCATACCTTCATCGCGGACCCCGCCATTCTGCTCCACTGTCTGCCGAACAGCCAGCTGGTCTTCATCTCCAAGAAGGAGAACCGGGATCTGTTCGTGGTGGGAAACATCATGCACGCCATGCTCTGCCAGTGCATCGACCGGGAGAACGACCGGGCGGCCCTGAAAACCATTCTGGAATGCATCCGCATCATCAAGGAGGACCGCGCCTCCATCGCCGTCTTCCCGGAGGGGGCCACCAACTCCGACAATCACCTCTACCCCTTCCGTCCCGGCGTGTTCAAGATCGCCCAGAAGACCAAGGTCCCCATCGTGGTCTGCACCATGGAGGGCACCCGGATGATCTTCAAAAACGCCCTGCGCTTCAAGCACACCGACATAAAGCTCCACGTTCTGGACGTGATCCCGCCGGAGGACTTCGAGGGGCTGAAGACCCCCCAGCTTTCTGACCGGGTCTGGGAAATGATGAAAAACGACCTGAGCGAGGCGTATCAGCCTCTGGAAGCCTGAAAAAAGCCGCCGAAAGGCGGCTTTTTTCCTTGATTTGCCCTTGATTTATGGAGGAAAGCTCTGTATAATAGCTCTATCTTTGTGAACAAATACGAATTGGAGGACCAATTTTTATGAAAAACAGCGAAAAGACTTTGGATATGATCGTCAATCTCTGCAAGAACCGCGGCTACGTCTACGCCGGTTCCGAGATCTACGGTGGTCTGGCCAACTCCTGGGACTACGGCCCCCTGGGTGTGGAGTTCAAGAACAACGTGAAGAAGGCATGGATGAAGAAGTTCGTGCAGGAGTCCGACTACAACGTGGGTCTGGACGCCGCCATCATCATGAACCCCCAGACCTGGGTCACCACCGGTCACGTGGGCTCCTTCTCCGACCCCCTGGTGGACTGCAAGGGCTGCGGCTCCCGTCAGCGCGCGGATCAGCTGATCTCCGCCTCCGAGTCCGGCAAGACTGTCAACGTGGACGCCATGAACACCGACGAGATGAACGACTTCATCGCCGACCACGAGGATGTGGTCTGCCCTGTCTGCGGCAAGCACCACTTCACCTCCATCCGGAACTTCAACCTGATGTTCCAGACCAAGATCGGCGTTACCGAGGATTCCTCCTCCATCGCCTACCTGCGGCCCGAGACCGCTCAGGGCATCTTCGTCAACTTCGCCAACATCCAGCGCACCACCCGCAAGAAACTGCCCTTCGGCGTGTGCCAGGTGGGCAAGGCTTTCCGCAACGAGATCACCCCCGGCAACTTCACGTTCCGGACCCGGGAATTTGAGCAGATGGAATGCGAATTCTTCTGCAAGCCCGGCACCGACCTGGAGTGGTTTGCCTATTGGAAGGACTTCTGCAAGAACTGGCTGATCAGCCTGGGCATCAAGGAAGACTCCCTGCGTCTGCGGGATCATGACCCCGCCGAGCTGGCTTTCTACTCCCGCGCCACCACCGACATTGAGTATCAGTTCCCCTTCGGCAACGGCTGGGGCGAACTTTGGGGCATTGCCGACCGCACCAACTATGACCTGGGCCGCCATCAGGAGGCCTCCGGCAAGAGCCTGGAATACTACGACCAGGAAGCCAATGAACACTACATTCCCTATGTCATTGAGCCCTCTCTGGGCTGTGACCGTGTGGCCCTGGCTTTCCTGTGCGAAGCCTACGACGAAGAAGTCGTGGGCCAGGACAAGAAGGGCAACGCCGATGTGCGCACCGTGCTGCATCTGCATCCCGCTCTGGCCCCCTTCAAGGCTGCCATCCTGCCCCTGAGCAAGAAGCTCAGCCCCAAGGCAGAGGAGATCTACCATCAGCTGCAGAAGGACTTCATGGTGGACTTTGACGATGCCGGTTCCATCGGCAAGCGCTACCGCCGCCAGGACGAGATCGGCACCCCCCTGTGCGTCACCGTGGACTTCCAGACCGTGGGCGACGAGAACACCCCTGCCGACCACTGCGTTACCGTCCGTGACCGTGACACCATGGAACAGGCCCGGATCCCCATTGCGGAGCTGAAGGACTACATCGCCAAGAAGTGCGCATTCTAACCGGCTGTCCCGCAGCAGCCAATCTTCCGTTTGGCTGCCTGGTTTTTCAGCGCGCCATGCCGCGCGTTCACCGAAAGCCAACGCAAAATCGGAACATCCTGCCGCCGGAACGGACAAGCCCGTTCCCTACAGAACATTTTCGGACTGTTTGACAAGCGGTCCACATTTGAGATAATGAACGCGGTGATTTTATTCAGCCGCTTCACACGGGCAAATCATCGCGATACTTTCCCCTGACCTGCGCGGCCTATGCCGCGGGAGGAACCAATTATGAAATTTCCCACAAACTGGCGCTCCCGATGGGATTCCTACCGGGAGCGCCATCCCAAAAAACGGCCCACGCCGGAATCCACCCCCCTGTGGATCCTGCGGGTGTTGCTGCTGTGGTGCGGCTTCGTGCTGATCGATGGATACTGTGCCCTGTGGCTGAAAGCATCAGAGGTCACCGGTCTGGGCTTTTCCGCCCTGTGGGGACTGGTGTTTACCGCCCTGTGCCTGATTCTGCCCCGGCGCTGGGGCCAGCTGTTCTACGGCCTGAGCTATTTCTTCTTTGCCATCTACGGCGCGGTCCAGTGTGGGTATAACCGGGTCTTCGGCCGGATGATCTGGCTGTCGGACATCAACTACGCCGACGAGGGCACGCCATACCTGAGCAACATTCTGCTGTCCTTCCCCTGGATGTTCTGGGCTTCCACCATCGCGGTGGTGGCGCTGGGGATCCTTCTGGTGCGGTGGGTTCCCGTCCGTGCCAGAAACCGCCGGCAGCGCCTGGCCTGCACCGCCCTGGGTCTGGCGGCGGCAGTGTGCATCGGCTTCATGCCGGAGCATCTGTTCGCCCAGGACGAGGGCCGCAACGCCACGCTGAGCCGGCAGGACGTCTACGAGGATCTCTATGACGCCTATGCCCTGTACAACTTCTGCGGACTGTATCAGACCGTATTCCGGGATGTGTACAACCGCACCATCTACCGCTACACCGAGCAATATGCCGTGGATACCCAGGAAAAGACCCAGGAAATCACGGCGTATTTTGAGGAACGGGCGGATCACGCGTCCAACAACATGACCGGCCTGTTCCAGGGCAAAAATGTGGTGCTGGTGTTGATGGAGTCCATGGACGACTGGCTCATTGATCCCGAACACACCCCCACCATTTACCGTCTCATGGACGAGGGCATCAACTTTACCAATTTCTATACCCCGGTCTACGGCTCCGCCCGGACCTACAACACGGAATTCTGCATCAACACCGGTATGTTCGTCCCCACGGACGGCACCTATACCTTTGATTACAGCGCCAACACCTTTAACCAGTCCTTGGCCAGCTCCTTCCGGGACGCCGGCTATACCGCCAAGGTCTTCCACTATAACAGCCCGGACTTTTACTGCCGGGGCATCATGGAAGAGGCGGTGGGATATGAGGAATATGTGTCCTACGAGGATTATGTTAACCGTCCCGAAGAACTGATGAATGACAGCTATATGCTTCAGGAGCCGGAGGTCCGGCAGATCTTCTTCCGAACCGCCGGGACGGACCAGCCCTTCTTCAATTTCGTCATCACCCGGGCGGCCCATCTGAGCTACCTGTACGACGAGGATTTCGCCCAGTACGCCCTGGCCCGGCATCCGGAGTATTACCGCTATTCCGACGATGAAGAGGTCAACTGTGCCCGGGCCAAGGCCAAGCTGGTGGATGATATGTTCGCCGACCTTCTGGTGGCCCTGGAAGAAGAGGGCGTTTTGGAGAACACCGTCATCATCGCGGTGACGGACCATTACACCTATGGCATGGAGGACATCAACCAGGTCATGGAACTCAGCGGCGTGGACAACGCCATGGAACTGGAACGGACCCCTTTCTTTATCTGGAGCGCCGACTGCCCGGATATGGAGATGGACAAGGTGTACAATACCTCAGATTTTGTGCCCACGGTGCTGAACCTGTTCGGCCTGGATACAGGATATGACTATCTGGGCTATGACTGCTTCGATCCGGCGTACAGCGGTCAGGTGATTTTCTCCACCGGCGAATGGATCACAGCCGAAGGCGCCTACGACGGCACCGCCCAGCTGGAGCAGGAGGGCGCGCAGACCATGGAGGAAGATTACATCGCCGCCATGAACACCGCCGTCCAGCGGTTTATCAACGTCAATAATATGCTTCTGCGTTCGGACTATTACGCCGCGGAACCAAGTGAGAGCGAGTAAGAAGAGGACCTGCCGTTTTGTTGAACGGCAGGTCCTTTTTTTGACGGGATGGGGAATCGGAATTTAGCGGGGCAGCACCCGCGGGCAATGCGCAAACGAACTGGACGCTGTGGTCAGGGTTCGGTGGCGGCGGGCTGAGGGGCCGGGGGAGCGCTTGCGTAGTCCAGGAAGGACAGGTTCAGGTCCACGGCGGTGGTGATGCCGGGGACGGTGCCCTCACAGGTGTACTGCCACATCTGCACATCATAGGCAAAGGTCATGGCGTCGCTGTACTGAGCCAGCCAGAATTCATAATCGGTCAGCTCCCGGAGCCGGAACATGGTCTGGGCCATGGATAAGTTGAAATAGAACATGGGGGTATAGCCCGCGGCGGCGATGGTGTCGCAGAAGGCTTTGGTGCAGTCTGTCAGCGTGCGGCTGGTTATGTCGCCGCTGCGGGCGTCGCCGGTGACCCATTCCCAGTCAAAGACCACGGGGTAGGTGATCTCGTAATCCTTGATGAGGTCCAGGACAACGTTGGCCTCCTCAATGGCCTCCTCCACGGTGACGGCCTGGGAGAAGAAGTACACGCCCACATCCAGTCCGGCATCCAAGGCCCCCTGCAGGTTGGCCCGGGCGTATGTGTCCTCATAGATGCCCCCCTGCTCATAGCCCCGGTAGCCCACCCGGATCATGGCAAAATCAACACCTGCCTCCGCCACCTGGGGCCAGTCAATGTCCTTCTGATATTCCGATACATCCACGCCGGTATAGCACCGGGCGGTGGTGCAGAGAATGAAGCCGTCCACTTCAAAAAAGTCCCTGGAGCGGTAGGGGTTGGCCGGAGGTTCCGGCAGCTGCGTGGGAGCGGTGCCCAGGGTGGCGCTGCCGTAATCAGTGCCGGAGCAGCCGGTGAAGCACAGGGCCAGGGCCAGCACCAGCGCCAGAAGTTTTTGCGTTCTATGTGTCATAGGTTCCTCCAAAAGAGCCTTATTTCTTAAAACAGATATGTTATTATACCATAGATAGGCCAAAAAGCCAACCCTTTCGCCACGCAAAAACAAATGGTTGCATACTTCCATTTTTTGGTGTAGAATATTATGTTGAATTTACAGATAATGCGTGGCAGCACGGGTACGCATCCGCTAAACCGCAATTCATCTTATCCTTTGGAGGTACGCCATGGAACATTCCAGCCCCCGGAAGGGGCGCAAGTCGGTTTTACCCATTGTGATCGTGGGCCTGGCTTTGTTATTTATCACCGCCGCCGTGCGGACCTTCGCGCCCAACGTGACCGAGGCAGACCTGGGGGGCGCTACCGGGCCCAGCAATCTGAGCGGCAGCTCTACGGTGACCATTTCCGCCGTGGGTGACATCACCGTGACCCAGGAGATTTTGGATGCTGCCTATGAGGGCGGCGCTTATGACTTTACCCGCTGCCTGCTTCCGGTGGCCTCTCTGCTGGCAAAATCGGATCTCACCGTGGCAAATCTGGAAGCCGTGGTCACCGGAGGGCGCCCTGATGCAGACAATGCCCTGGCCCCGGCCTCCCTGGTGGATGCCCTGGCCCAGTCCGGTGTGGATCTGGTCCAGACCGCCAATTCCAAGGCCATCAGCGACGGCCTCACCGGCCTGCAGCGCACCATTGACACCATTCGTGACGCGGGAATGGAGGCCGTGGGCACCTTCGCCGACAACGGGACCTTCGAACAATCCGGCGGCATCACCGTGGTGGAGAAAAACGGCCTCAAAATCTGCTTTGTGGCCTTTACCAAGGGCCTGGACAACATGAGCCTGCCTGAGGGCTCCGAGCATTGCGTGAATCTGCTGTATACGGACTACGCCACGGAATATTCCCAGGTGGACATCGCCGGCATCACCCGGGTGCTGCGGGCAGCCCAGAGCTGCCAGCCGGACGTGACCATCGCCCTGCTTCACTGGGGCAGCGAATATGTGACGGATCTGAGCAGCACCCAAACCGTGATTGAAAATCTCATGTTTGAGTATGGTGTGGACGCCATCATCGGCACCCATTCCCATGTGGTGGGGCAGATGTCGGAAAAGGAATATGACGGGCGGAAGGTCTTCGTTGCCTACAGCCTGGGCAATTTCCTGGACTATGACACCGCCAAGGGGGCCAACACCGGTGTGGTGCTGAACCTGACCTTCACCAAAAACAACTACACCGGCGTGACGGAATTCGCCGGCTTCACCTGGGATCCGGTGTACATGGCGGGCGCTGACGAAAGCGGTCAGGGCCGTTTCCAGGTGCTGAATCTGGCGGATACCATGACCATGTACGAAGATGGTTACATCCACCGGGTCAGTCAGGACGCCTACGAAGCCATGCAGGCCGCCCTGGAAAGCCTGAACAACCGAATCAATCCTCCTGTGGAGGAATGAGCGATGCCCCGATCTTACCGATCGGGGCACGTTTTTATTTCCGGTGGACGCCCCGCCGGTCTGTTACCGCGGAATGAACGATGGGCGGTTTGGGGTCATAAGGCTGCTGCTGTTCCGGCTGCTTGGGTTCTTCTTTCATGTCGATTCCCCTCCTCGTCCATAGTGTGGTCGAGGCAAGGCCGCTTTATGCGCCAATCTCCGTTTGCGGATTCGCATCCGACGAAAAACCGCCGAAGGGGGCTAAAACCCTTCGGCGGCGCGTTTTTATTCTTCTGTTACTTCCTTCGGCAACCGTGGTTTTCCCTTCCAGGTGAATTTGACCCAGAGGGCGATCTCGATGACCAGCATGGCGATGAGCAGCACCACCGCCTCCACAGCGATACATCCCAGGGCGGCCAGGGCCATGTAGGTCATGGACTTGCCCACCATGACAAAGCACTGGACAATGCCCGGCACCAGCAGCACCGCGCCTACCCAGGTCCAGATCTTGCCGGAAAAGCTCTGGGCATATTTCCACAGCTCCCCGGTGCGGGTGGACCGCCAGGAGCGGTAACCGAAATAATAATTGATCCGCTTCGTGGGTGCCAGCCACCGCAGCAGTCCCAGCAGCAGCACCAGAAAGGGAATGGCCAAAATGGCCAGAGACAGCAGGCTCCAATACAGCATAGCGCTCCCCTTACTTTTCTTCCAAAATCTTGTTCAGCTCCTGCATGAAGCTGTTTATATCCTTAAACTGACGGTACACCGAGGCGAACCGGACATAGGCCACCTCGTCCAGGGCCTTCAGCTTTTCCATGACCAGCTCCCCCACCATGCTGGAAGGGATTTCCCGGGCCAGAGAATTCTGCACCGTCTGCTCAATCTCCGAGGCGGCGTCCTCCAGGACACCCAGGGCAACGGGGCGCTTATAGCAGGCCCGGACCATGCCGCTGAGGATCTTGTGACGATCAAAGGCCTCCCGGCTGCCGTCCTTCTTGACCACAATCACCGGCAGGCTCTCCACCGTCTCGTAGGTGGTAAACCGGCGCTGGCACTTCAGGCACTCCCGCCGGCGGCGGATACTCAGACCGTCCTCAGAATGGCGGGAATCCACCACTTTGCTCTCTTGATCGCCGCAATAAGGACACTTCATAGGCCCCTCGCCTCCTGTTTTTTCTTTATATAATATGGTTTGCGGAGGAGCCCCCGCGGGCAACGCATTTATGCGTTCCGCAGCAGCCGCAGACCCTTCCCGTGGGAAGCGTCAGGCGCTGCCGCGCCAGTGCTATCAACCGCAATTGAAAATCCTCAAAACTTTTATTTATTTTATCAAAAAAGAAACCTTATGTCTACCCCTTTTTCGTGCCGCAGTCGGAAGAAAGCAGGTCCCCCACCACTTCTTTCATGGTGCTGGGGGTTACCAAGCCGTCCGCCATCACACCCAGCATAGCGGTGATGCGGGTGCCGAAGGGGGTGATCCCCCGGATGGTCTTTTCCTCCACCGTTCCGTCGGGGGCCGTCATAATGATCTGGGCACCATAAATCTCCAGGGTACTGACGCCAAAGATCACCTCGTCGGTCAGTAAGTAATATTGCAGCTCCTGCCGCCGTCCCAGGCGGTCCCGGAAGGAGCGGCTGTACATCAGCATTTTTCTTGTCATAACACATCGCCTCCGGGAATATTGAAGCATATTTTCAGGCCGCTTTCCATATAAATCGTTCGACACCCTGCGGCCCCAATCGGGGTATAGGCCCCAAAAGCCAGCCAAACCTCCACCCTTCGTACCCTTTCGCCGGAACCGTGTCGAACGGTTTTGGCCAATTCCCGTTTGTCGGCGGGTTCGCGCCCGCAGACAACGCGCGCCGGGTTGGTCACGATACGGGGCGGCCGCGCAAACCACAATTTCTTGTTCCGTTGGATAAAAAAACTTGCCCCTTTTCGGAATCTATTGTATACTGATTATGATCAGTCTCGGTGCCTTTGGGGAAAGGCGTTTGCAATGCCGGGGCGTTTGAAGGAGAGCGTATTATGGATGTGAATTACGGGGGAAAGCAGCCCTACAACACTGCCAAACTGCCCATCCGTCAGCCCAGGGTCATGACGGGCCTTTTGTATGTGGCCAGCAAGCTGACCATGCCCCGGGTGCCTTATCGGATTGAGAAAATCAACATGGAGGGCCTGAAGCCCCCCTTCCTGCTGTTGAGCAACCATATGTACTTCGTGGACTTCAAGCTCAGCGCCATGGCAACCTTCCCCTACCGGGTGAACAATGTTGCCACGGTGGACGGCTATTACCGCCGCCCCTGGCTCATGGAACTGCTGGGCTGCATCTGCAAGCGCAAATTTACCACGGACCTGCATCTGGTCCGCTCCATTCGCCATGTTCTGCGGGAAAAGGGCGACGTGCTGTGTATGTATCCCGAGGCCCGGTACTCCCCGGTGGGCACCACCTCCATTTTGCCGGATTCCCTGGGCAAGCTCATTAAAATAAACAAGGTCCCCGTGGTGTGCCTGGTCCACCACGGCAACTACCTCCACACCCCCTTCTGGAACTACCGCAAGCCCCGCAAGGCGCCCCTTTACACCACCATGACCCAGATCCTCACCGCCGAGGAAGTCCAGTCCATGTCCATCGAGGAGGTCAACGAAGCCGTCCGCCGGGGACTGGATTATGACGAATACCGCTGGCAGGAGGAGCAGGAAATCCACATCACCGAGCCCTTCCGGGCCGAGGGCCTCCACAAGGTTCTGTACCAGTGCCCCCACTGCGGCAAGGAGCATGAAATGGGTTCCGAAGGCGCGCGGATTTTCTGCAAGGCCTGCGGCAAGCACTGGGAAATGGACACCCTGGGCCGCCTCCACGCCCTGGAGGGGGAGACGGAATTCTCTCACATCCCCGACTGGTACGAGTGGGAACGGGCTCAGGTCCGTCAGCAGATCCTGGACGGAACCTATCATTTTGAGGACGAAGTGGATGTGTACTCCCTGCCCCGGTGCATGAAATTCGAGCACCTGGGAAAGGCCCGGCTGGTCCATGACATCGAAGAGGGCTTCACCGTGGAGGGCCACTACAACGGCTCCGATTATTCCATCCACCGGGAGCCTCTGGGGATGTACGGCGTTCATATTGAATATGATTACTGCTATGTCAGGCCCGAGGACTGCGTCGATATATCCACCGACAACGACAGCCTGTATTGCTACCCTACCCAGCAAAACGTGGTCACCAAACTATCCCTGGCCACAGAGGAGATCTTCAAGCTCCACAAACAGCGTCTGGCCGACCAGAAAGCCGCCAAGGCCGCCCAGAAATAACCAGCAGCCCGTGCCCCGCCCAACACCGGCGGGCACGGGTTTTTCGTTGATCGGGAAAACAATTGGCCCGGAAGTGCCCGCGGGCGCGAACCCGCCCATAAACCAAAATTCGCAGAACGGTGGCGATGCCCGGCAGGAGCCGGAGGATGGACCGCAATGGATCAGTGGGATGGAAAATGAGGCGGCAAATTGAACGGAAAAAGTAATTTTGATACTGTACTTTTTGATCAATTTGCGCTATACTGAATGTGTCCAATCTTACTACATAGGAAGGGAGCCTTTTGATTATGGGATACCAGTATTGGAAATATGACACTCTGCACCAGTTCTGCATGGATGCCTTCACCAAGTTCGGCTTTACCGAGGCCGAGGCCGACATCATTCAGGATGTTCTGCTGACCTCCGACCTGTTTGGCATTGAGAGCCACGGCATGCAGCGCATGGTTCGTTACCACAAGTGCATCGAAAAGGGCATGATCCACATCGACGCCAAGCCTGAGGTGGTCTTCGAGACCCCCATCTCCGCCGTCATCGACGGTCACGACGGCATGGGTCAGCTCATCGGCCACAAGGCTATGGAGCTGGCCATTGAGAAGGCCAAAAAGTCCGGCGTGGGCATTGTCTCCGTCCGTAACTCCAACCACTACGGCATCGCCGGCTACTATGCCAAGATGGCCTGCGATCAGGGCCTGATGGGCTTCAGCTGCACCAATTCCGAGGCCATCATGGTGCCTACCTTCGGCCGCCTGGCCATGCTGGGTTCCAACCCCATCGCCTGCGCCTTCCCCGCGGAACCCTATGACTTCTTCTTCGACGCTTCCACCACCGTGGTCACCCGCGGCAAGCTGGAAATGTACAACAAGATGGAAAAGCCTCTGCCCGAGGGCTGGGCCCTGGACAAGGACGGCCATCCCTCCACCAACGCTCCCGACGTGCTGGCCAACATCGTTGCCAAGAACGGCGGCGGCATCATGCCCCTGGGCGGCTCCACCGAGCAGCTGGGCTCCCACAAGGGCTATGGCTACGGTATGCTGTGCGAAATCTTCTCCTCCATCCTCTCCATGGGCTCTACCTCCAACTACTGCATGACCGGCGGCCGGGGTCAGATCTGCCATGGCTTCATGGCCATCAATCCCGCCTTCTTCGGCGATCCCGAGGCCATCAAGGAGCATTTCTCCAAGTATCTGGAAGAGCTGCGCCAGTCCCCCAAGGCCGACGGCCAGCCCCGGATTTACACCCACGGCGAGAAGGAAGTGGCCGCCGTTGCCGACCGCAAGGCCAACGGCATCCCCGTCAACGACAACACCATGGTGGAAGTTCTGGATCTGTGCAACTACCTGAACATCGACTTTGGCAAGTATTTTGGCGATTACCGTCCCCCTGTGAAGAAGGACGTCTTCAAGGGCAACTACTAAGGCTATGGTTCACATTCCCTATGGTCACGGGAGCGTGAAATGCCCGGTCACGCCCCATCATGTGCTGACCTCTAAAATTGACGAGCTTCACTCTGAGCTCACCGGCAAGCAGCTGGTGGAGCAGGCCATGGCCAACCCCATCGGCAGCGCTCCGCTGTGGCAGCTTGCCAAGGGCAAGCGGAAGGCCACCATCATCATCTCCGACCACACCCGCCCGGTTCCTTCCCGGGACATTCTGCCGGAAATGCTGCGCCAGCTCCGGCAGGGCAGCCCCAACATTGACGTAACCCTCCTGGTGGCCACCGGCTTCCACCGTGCCACCACCATGGACGAGCTGTACGCCAAACTGGGGCCCGAAATCGCCCAGCGGGAGAAGATCGTGGTCCATGACGCCTTCGACCCCGACACCAATGTGAAGATTGGTACCCTGCCCTCCGGGGCTCCCCTGGTCATTGACCGGACCGCGGTGGAGACGGATCTGCTGATCTCCGAGGGCTTTATTGAGCCCCACTTCTTCGCCGGTTTCTCCGGCGGCCGTAAGAGCGTCCTGCCCGGCGTCTGTGACAAGGTGACGGTGCTGGGCAACCACTGCGGCCAGTTCATCGCCTCCCCCAATGCCCGCACCGGCATTCTGGAGGGCAATCCCCTGCACATCGACATGGTGGCGGCGGCAAAGCTGGCCAAGCTGCGCTTCATCGTCAACGTGGTCATTGATGAGCAGAAGAAGACCGTAGCCGCCTTCGCCGGTGACTTTGAACAGGCACACGCCGAAGGTGTGGCATTCCTGCGGCAATTCTGCGAGGTAAAAGCCGAACCCGGTGATATTGTCATCACCTCCAACGGCGGCGCGCCTCTGGATCAGAACATCTATCAGTGCGTCAAGGGCCTGACGGCGGCGGAAGCCTCCGCGAAGCCCGGGGCCGTGCTGATCATGTGCGCCGATCTGGCGGACGGCACCGGTGGTGTGGGCTTCTACCGCTCCTTAAAAAATTGCAAAACCCCCGCTGACCACTTTAACCAGTGCGTCAACACCCCCCAGGATCAGACCATCCCCGACCAGTGGGAGAGCCAGATTCTGGCCCGCATCCTCATGAAGCACCGGGTGATCTTCGTGACCCGGCCCCAGATGAAGCAAACGCTGGAGGATATGAAGCTGGAATTCGCGCTGACCCTGGAAAAGGCCATTACCATGGCCAAGAAAGACAAAGGCGAAAACGCCGAAATTACTGTGATACCCAACGGAATTTCCGTTATGGTTAAGGAGGAAAATTAAAAAATGGATTACGCAAAAGAATCCCTGCGCCTCCACGGTGAGTGGAAGGGCAAAATTGAAGTCATCTGCAAGGTTCCCTGCAAGACCAAGGACGATCTGTCCCTGGCCTACACCCCCGGCGTGGCCCAGCCCTGCCTGGAGATCCAGAAGGACGTTGACAAGTCCTACGATCTGACCCGCCGCCACAACCTGTGCGCTGTTATCACCGACGGCACCGCCGTTCTGGGTCTGGGCGACATCGGCCCCGAGGCCGGTATGCCCGTTATGGAAGGCAAGTGCGCCCTGTTTAAGGCTTTTGCCGACGTGGACGCGTTCCCCCTGTGCGTCAAGTCCAAGGACGTTGACGAGTTTGTCAACGCCGTGTACCTGATCTCCGGCTCCTTCGGCGGCATCAACCTGGAGGATATTTCCGCTCCCCGCTGCTTCGAGATTGAGCGCAAGCTGAAGGAAAAGTGCGACATTCCCATCTTCCACGATGACCAGCACGGTACCGCCATCATCACCCTGGCCGGTCTGACCAACGCCCTGAAGGTGGTTGGCAAGAAGAAGGAAGACGTCAAGATCGTCACCTCCGGCGCCGGCGCCGCCGCCATCGCCATTGTCAAGCTGCTGCTGTCCGCCGGCTTCAAGAACGTCACCATGTGCGACCGCAAGGGCGCCATCTATGCCGGCCGTGATGGTCTGAACTGGATCAAGGAAGAAATGGCTCAGGTCACCAACCTGGAGAAGAAGGCCGGTTCCCTGGCCGAGCAGCTGGTGGGCGCCGACGTGTTCATCGGTGTGTCCGCTCCCGGTCAGGTCACCAAGGAGATGGTCGCCACCATGAACAAGGACGCCATCATCTTCGCCTGCGCCAACCCCACCCCCGAGATCTTCCCCGACGAAGCCAAGGCTGGCGGCGCAAAAGTCATCTCCACCGGCCGTTCCGACTTCCCCAACCAGATCAATAACGTGCTGGCCTTCCCCGGCATCTTCCGCGGCACCTTCGATGTCCGTGCCTCCGACATCAACGAGGAGATGAAGATGGCCGCCGCCGAGGCTCTGGCCGGTCTGGTCTCTGACGAGGAGCTGAACGAGGACTACATCATCCCCAAGGCCTTCGACCCCCGCGTTGCCCCCGCTGTTGCCAAGGCTGTTGCCGAAGCCGCCCGCGCCACCGGCGTGGCCCGGATCTGATTCCATCCCCATACGCAACCAGGCCCCGGTCCGTCTGGACCGGGGCCCGTCCATAACACAATGCCCCCTGATGCAGGTTTGCGTTCCTGCGTCAGGGGGCATTTTTTCCATCGCTTAACGGGACTGTTTGTTCCCGGCGTAGGCGGCGGCGCAGATGATGGCGGTCAGAGGGACCGAGAGGATGACGCCGATGGAGCTGGCCAGGGCGGAGATCAGCTCCAGACTCATGTACGACGAGGACAGCAGCTGGTTCACTTGCAGCCCCAGGGAGTAAATGTACACAATGAGGGTCAGGCCGCTGCCCATGATGGCCAGAATCAGGGTGTTCGTCATGGTGCCCACCATATCCCGGCCAATGTTCATGCCGCTTTTCAGCAGGTCCTTGCGGCGCAGGTCCGGGTTCACCCGGATCAGCTCCTGCATGGCGGAGGAGATGCTCATGGCCACATCCATGACGGCACCCAGGGCGCTGATGATGACGCCCGCTACCACCAGGCCGGAGATGCCGATGGCGCTTTCGCCGGTCTGCCGCAGCTGCAGCAGGGCTTCGGCGTATTCCTGCCGGTATCCGTCAATTTTCAGCAGGATTTGGGCCAACAGACCAAAGACGGTGGCCAGGGCGATGCCTGCCAGGGCACCCAGGGTGGCGCAGACGGTCTTTTGGTTCACGCCGCCCAAAAGGACAAAGCTGGCGCAGGCCACCAGAACGCAAATGAGGAAGGTGGTGCCGATGGTATCCCAGCCCTGGAGCAGCAGAGGCAGCAGAATCCAGATCAGCGCCGCCACCGTCAGCACCAGTCCCACCAGGGACTTGAGTCCCGTTTTGCCGCCCACCAGCACCGTCACCGCCAGAAACACAGCGATCAGCACCAGCAGCCAGGGGGCCCGGTTGTATTCATACACATAACACCGCACGGTGCCGTCGGAAAAGGTGGAAATCCCCACGGTGAGGCCGTCCCCTTCGGCGTAAGCCCGGCCGTAAATGGGGCCCACGGTGTTGTCGGCCAGCAGGGTGGTCCCCGCGTACTGGCCGGTCTGGATTTTTACCGTCATGGTCTGCTCACCCCGGACAGCGCCTTCGGAGACCGGGTCGGCTTCGCAGGAATCGGTGAGGATCTTGTCCACGACAGCGTTTTCATATTCAATATATTCTGTGGGAGCGTCCGTGTTGCCGGTCTCGGCGGGATGCGCCTGAATGTACAGCGCCGCTCCGACGGCCAAAATGATGGCCACGATCAGGACGCTGAGGTAATTTCGTTTCAGCCAGTCCAGAGGACGGAATTGTTTCAGCTTGGCCATAAATGGGCCTCCTTTGTTTGAAATGCAATTACAAGATACCACCCCGATGGGGAAAAGTCAAGTGGGGATACTTTAATGAAGTTTTATAAAAAATCATTAAAACCAGGAAAAATTTAGAAAAATATATGGCCATTTTGTTGCATTTGTGTTATGATGAGATCATCCGAGACTGGGTGCCTGGACCCAAATATCCAGGCAATTCACAAAGGAGGTTTTTATGAAGAACACAATGCTGCGCAGAGTGCTCTCCTGGCTGCTGGTGCTGACCATGGTATTGTCCCTGGTTCCCACCATCGCGCTGGCCGAGGACACTGCCACCTACACCCAGATCACTTCCATGGATGAGCTGACGTCCGGTCAGTATGTCCTGGTGGTGGAAACCGGCTACGCCCCCACGGTTGTGGACGGCAGCTGGATTTTGGCGGAGGCCGTGACCGCCGCTGACGGGAAAGTAACCGATCCCGCCGCCAACCAGGTCTGGACCCTGACGGTGGACGGCTCCACCGCCAAGCTGACCGACAGCAATGGCGTGACCATCGCCCCCAAGGGCGGCAACAACAACGGCATCCTCTCCGGCGACTACAGCTGGAACGTGACCTGCACCGACGGCACCTTCCAGTTCGCGGGCCAGGGAGAAGATACCGTGGTTCTGGCCAGCAACAAGGGCTCTGAGAACAAGTTCCGGGGCTATAAGACCAGCACCGTCAGCGGCAATGCCGCCGGTTACCCCTCCAACTTCACGCTGTACAAGCTGGAAGGCGGTGCCCCCGCCGAGCCTGCGCGCACCAGTGGTCTGATCACCGATCTGACCACCCTGCGGGACGGCGACACCCTGGTGGTCTTCAATCCCGCCAACCTGAAGGCCCTGTCCACCAGCTATAACGGTTTCTACAACAACGGCACCGCCGTGACCCTGACCGACGGCGTTTTGACAGGCTATACCGACGCGGAGCTGTGGACCCTGGGCATCCAGGAGGACGGCACCTATACCTTCTCCACTTCTGAAGGAAAGAAGCTGTCCATGGGCGCGTCCTATTCCAGCACCCCCCTGGACGATGTGAACACCGCCTGGGAGATTTCCGCCGCCGCCACCGCCGACTGCTTCTACATCAAGAACAGTGTCCGGGGGAGCTATCTGGAGTATCAGACCAGCTACGGCACCTGGAGCGCTTACGGTACCATCGGTGACAGCGAGGCGCTCTTTGCCCAGCAGCTGTATCTGGTGGTAGAGGACACCACCACGGAGCCCGATCCCGAGCCCACCCCGGAAACCCTGCTGAAGGACGGCGACCAGGTGGTCATCTACAACCCTGCCAACCTGAAGGCCCTGTCCACCAACTATTCCGGCTTCTATAACGCCAGCACCGACGTGACCCTGACTGACGGCGTCCTGTCCGGCTACACCGAGGCCGACATCTGGACCGTGGGCGTCAACGACGACGGCAGCTACACCTTCTCCACTGCTGAGGGCAAGAAGCTGTCCATGGGCGCTTCCTATACCAGCACCCCCCTGGACGACGTGAACCCCAACTGGGAGATTTCCGCCGCCGCCACCGAGGGCTGCTATTACATTAAGAACACCGCCCGGGGCAGCTACCTGGAATATCAGGACAGCTACGGCACCTGGAGCGCTTACTACAACATCGGCGACAGCGAAGCCCTGTTTGCCCAGGCCTTCTATGTGGTCCCCCAGGTCCGGGAGGAAGGCATCGTCTCTGAACTCCACGATGGTGACACCGTGGTGGTCTTTAACCCCGCCAACATGAAGGCCCTGTCCACCAACTACTCCGGCTTCTATAACGCCAGCACCGATGTGACCCTCACCGACGGCAAGCTGACCGGCTACACCGAGGCTGACATCTGGACCGTGGGCGTCAACGAGGACGGCAGCTACACCTTCTCCACCGCCGAGGGCAAGAAGCTGTCCATGGGCGCTTCCTATACCAGCACCCCCCTGGACGACGTGAACCCCAACTGGGAGATTTCCGCCGCCGCCACCGCCGACTGCTTCTACATTAAGAACACCGCCCGGGGCAGCTACCTGGAATACCAGGACAGCTACGGCACCTGGAGCGCCTACTACAACATCGGCGACAGCGAAGCCCTGTTTGCCCAGCAGTTCTACCTGGTGGTGGACGATGGTGAGGACGACGCCTCCCTGCCCGCCGCCGGCGAAGAAGTGGTGATCTACAACCTGTCCGCCCAGGGTGTGCTGGCTCTGCAGGACGACAATGCGGAAAGCCCCTCCATCACCTGCGCCGCCGCCACCATCGAAGACGGCAAAGCCACCGCCGGCAACGGTGCCGTGGTGTTCACCGTGGAAGTCAACGGCAACTACTACCGCTTCTACAATGAGACTTACGGTTACCTTTGCTCCAACGGCACCGGCAACAACGCCTACTATACCACCGAGGCCAGCGAGGATGCCGACTGGACCCTGGCCGCGTATAACGGCGGCTACTCCATGGAAAGCCGCACCGCCAAGTACAACGGCACTTACAGCCAGTATCTGGAATACTACGGCGGTTCCTTCAAAACCTACTCCATGTACAATGTCACCGACGCCAATATCTACACTTTCCAGTTCTACCCCTGCGCCAACGAGCAGCTCACCGGCGGCGTGGTGAACCAGCCCGATGTGGTCTTTGGCAACAACGGTTCCGCCTATGTGGGCCTGGATTACGCCTACACCTTCTCCGTGGATGCCATCTTTGGCGTCAAGGAGCTCACCGTGACCTGCGCCCAGCTGAACAAGACCTATGAATACACCCTGGCCGACGGCGTTTATACTGTGGTGGTTCCCGCTGCCGACATTGACGCCATCGTGGCCCAGGGTCACAGTGTGATCGGCCTGTCCATCAGCGGCACCGACACCATGGGTGTGTCCTTCGAAAATGGTTCCGCCATTGATATCATCGACGAGCCTGTGATCGACCGGGTGACACCCGCCGCCGGCTCCCAGACCGGTACGAATCTGAAGCCCGTCATTTCCGCCGTCATCATCAACGCCGGTGAGAACCCCACCGTCACCATGACCGTGGGCGGCGAGACCGTTGACGCTGTTTACGCGGACGGTAAGGTGACTTACACCCCCGCCGCGGAGCTTCCCCAGGGCCGCACCGCCGTCACCGTCACCGTGAAGCGTGCCGACGGCAAGACCGCCGAAAAGTCCTGGAGCTTCATCGTGGGTGAGGCCCAGTATCAGCTGTACTTCGGTCAGCTCCACTCCCACACCACCTACTCCGACGGCGCCGGTTCTCTGGAAACAGCCCTGGCCTATATCGCCAATCTCCCTGAATCCGCCAATGTGGACTTTGTGGCCTTCACCGACCACTCCAACTACTTCGACAAGTCCGGCGAAGCCAACCCCGAAGGCGCTCTGTACGACATGAGCCTGGCCACCGTGTACAGCCAGGGCCTGTGGAGCGCGTACAAGACCGCCGTGGCGGAATTCAACGCCAGCCACTCCGACATCATTGCCATCGGCGGCTTTGAAATGACCTGGTCCGGCGGCCCCGGCCACATCAATACCTTCAACACCGCCGGTATTGTTTCCCGGAACAACGCCACCCTGAACAACAAGACCTCCGACGCCGGCATGAAGGCCTATTACGCCCTGCTGAGCCAGGTGGAGGGCGTGGACTCCATCAGCCAGTTCAACCATCCCGGCACCACCTTCGGCAACTTCACCGACTTCGCCTACTACGATGCCCTCATTGACAGCCGCATCTACCTGGTGGAAGTGGGCAACGGCGAAGGCCAGATCGGCGCCGGCGGCTACTACCCCAGCTACGAGCAGTACACCATGGCTCTGGACAAGGGCTGGCACGTGGCCCCCACCAACAACCAGGATAACCACAAGGGCAAATGGGGCAACGCCAACGACGCCCGTGACGTTATCCTCACCGACGATTTCTCCGAGGAAGGCATCTACGAAGCCATCCGCAGCTACCGGGTCTATGCCACCGAGGACAAGAACCTGGAGATCCGCTACAGCGTCAACGGCCTGGAGCTGGGCTCCACCATTGAGGAAGTCCCCGAGGCCCTGAACCTGGAGGTTTCCGTCTACGATCCCGATTCCTCCGACTCCATCTCCAAGGTGGAAGTCATCGTCAACTCCGGCAAGGTGGCTTACACCTGGGAGGATCCCGCCGCGCTGGCCTCCGGCCTGCTGACCGCCACCCTGGATCCCACCTACAGCTACTACTACATCCGTGTCACCCAAGGCGACGGTGACCTGGCGGTTACCGCTCCCGTCTGGGTGGGCGAGACGCTGAAGCTGGGCATTTCCTCCGTGGAATGCGGTACCTCTACCCCCGTCACCGACGAGGAACTCACCATCACCACCACGCTGTTTAACTCCGAAGCGTCCGACGCCACCATCAAGTCCCTGACCTACACCACCAGCGGCTCTGTGGTCCTGGGCGTGGACACCACCGGCTATGACCTGCCCGCCTCCGGCTCCGCCGTGGTGGAATTCCAGTACACCCCTGACAAGGCCAAGGTCATGACCATCACCGTCACCGCCGTGGTGGAACAGGACGGCGTGGAATACTCCTTCTCCATGGATGTGGAGCTGGATGTGCAGGACGCCTCCAAGCTGGTCTACATCGGCATTGACGCCTCCCACTACAACGAATACGTCAATGGCAACTACAAGGATTCCATGGGCAACTTCGGCGCACTGGCTGCCGCCTACTCCGTCCGCACCGTGGAACTGGAAACCTCTGAGGATCTGATCGCCGCCTGCTCCAACGAGAAGTACAAGGCCCTCATCCTCACCGCTCCTTCCCGCCGGCTGGCCGCTGCCCAGACCGATCCCAAGACCTACAGCGCCGAGGAACTGGCCGCCATCGTGGAATTCAACAAAAACGGCGGCGTGGTGATCCTGGCCTGCTGGTCCGACAACTACGAAAACTACGACGTGATCCAGAGCAACCCCGACATTCCGCACATGGCCGCCACCCAGAACGCCGTGCTGGAAGCCCTGGGCTCCTCCCTGCGCATGGGCGACGACGCCACCTATGATGACGTCCGCAGTGCCGCCGACGGCGTGGAGCTGTGGCGTCTGTACTTCTCCGACTACAATTACGATTCTTTCCTGACCGAGGGTGTGGAGTACGATGCAGAGCATCCCTATGACCGGCTGTATACCGAGGTCTTCAGCCACTACGGCGGCGCTACGGTCTACGCTGTGGATGCCGACGGCAATCCCACCTCCACCCTGCCCGCCACTGTCAGCCCCGTGGTCTACACCCACGCCAGCACCTACTCCGTGGACGTGGACGGCGACGGCCTGGGCGGCAACATCCCCGAGTACACCTTCTCCGAAGGCGACGACCGCCTGCTTGCCATGGCCTCCGAGCAGCTGGACGGCCGGGGCCTGATCATCGTTTCCGGTGCCGCCTTCATGTCTAACTTCGAGGTCCAGGCCACCATTGAGGACTCCGGCTCCGAGAAGAACTACTCCAACTACCGCATCTGCGAGAATCTGGTCCAGTTCCTGAATCCCATGGAAATCACCCCCATCGCCGAGGTCCAGGCCCAGACCGAGACGGGCCTGAAGTACACCATTGAGGGCGTAGTCACCTCCAACGCCTCCGGCTATGACAAGGACACCGCCTTCTTCGACTGCATCTACGTCCAGGACGCCACCGGCGGCGTGTGCTGCTTCCCCGTGGCGGGCAACTACAAAATCGGCGATCTGGTCCGGGTCACCGGCACCACCGACTTCTACCAGGGCGAAATGGAGCTGCAGGTGACTTCCATTGAAGTCATCGGCGAAGGCTCCGTGGAACCCACCGTCATCACCGCCGCCGAGCTGAAGGCCCCCGGCACCCTGGGCAAACTGGTCACCGTCAACGGCGTGGTGACAAGCTTCGAATACGCGGAAGGCCTGGTTCAGACCATTCTGGTGAAGGACGAAAACGGCGGCACCGCCCGGGTCTTCATCGATGGCTACATCACCACCGGCCACGAAGTGGAAAATCTGGCGGTGGGCTGCAAGATCACCGTCACCGGCCTGGCTTCCTACGACAACACCTTCGACGGCGATCCCTACCGGATCCGTATCCGGAACCGTGCCGACGTGGTCTGCACCTACTGTGCCCATGAAAACACCGAAATCCGGGGTGCCAAGGACGCCACCTGCACCGAGGACGGCTACACCGGCGACATTTACTGCGCCGACTGTGGGGAACAGATGGCCGAAGGTACGGTCATCCCCGCCTACTGCCCCTCCGCCGCCTTTGAGGACCTGTCCGCCGCCAAGTGGTATCATGAGGCCGTGGACTATGTCCTGGAACACGGCCTGATGAATGGCATGAGCGACACCATCTTTGCCCCCAACGGCACCATGACCCGTGGCCAGCTGGTCACCGTACTGTACCGCATGGCCGGTACCCCCGAGGTCACCGAAGCCGCTCCCTTTGCCGATGTGGCGGAAGGCCGCTACTATACCAACGCCATCGCCTGGGCCTACGCCAACGGCATCGCCAAGGGCATCAGCGAGGACGCCTTTGATCCCAACGGCGAAGTCACCCGGGAGCAGATGGTTACCTTCTTCGCCCGGTACGCGGCCTTGAACGGCGTGGAGATCACCGGCACCGAGGATGACCTGTACGCCTATGCCGACGGCAGCGAAGTGAGCCGCTACGCCGGAAACGCCATGTCCTGGGCCATTGCCACCGGCCTGATTCGGGGCGTGGACGACGGCTACATCCAGCCCAAGAACACCGCAACCCGCGCCCAGGTCGCCACCGTCCTGATGCGCTACTGCGAGCTGTTCCACTAAATCCAACTCCCTACCCCCCCCGGGGGGGCGGGGGCGGGGGGGGCGGGGCGCTGGGGGGTTTTTATAATCGTCGGTGGGGGGGGGTGCGCGGGGGGGGGGGC
>JBGVDK010000142.1:0-4269 GCA_045119355.1 Faecousia sp. | reverse complement strand
TTGAACAGTGTTTTTTAGCGGATTTTGCGATCCGCTTTCTTGTCATGCCCATTTTATAGAAAAAGTGCATCCCTTGCGGGATGCACTCATTCGCTATAGAGGTTTGCCGCCGAACAATGTCGCTAGCTTAATGACATTGCTTGTCCGCCTCTTTTTTTCTTGGGGCAGATTGCTTTTTTTGCCGGAAAGAGGTATGATAAAACAAACTGAAACTTGGAGGAATCGAATATGCTGGACTTCATTCGTATTGCCTGCGCCGTGCCGGATGTGGCGGTGGGCGACGTGGCGAAAAACGCCGAGCACATCTGCAACTACATTGCCGAGGCCGATGCCCAGAAGGTGGACCTGCTGGTCTTCCCGGAGCTGGCCCTCACCGGCGCGAGCTGCGGCGACCTGTTCTTTGAGGACGCCCTGCACACCGCCGTCAAGGCCGGTCTGAGAAAGATCGCCGAGTGCTCCGCCGAGCATCCGGAGGTGGCGGTTGTGGTGGGGCTGCCCGTCCGGGTGGGGATGCGGCTGTACAACTGCGCCGCTGTGATCGTGGACTGCAATGTGGTGGGCCTGACCCCGAAGACCAATCTCAGCAGCTATGAAAAGCGCTGGTTCACTCCGGGGACCGGTGTTCGGGAGTTTATTCCCGCATCCGAGCTGGGCGTCCGGGGCGTTGTGGTGGACGAGGACTATATGGTGGAGCTGAATTCCGCGCCCTACGGCGTGGGCGAGAAGACCGCCTTCGGCGTGATGTTCGGCAGCGACCTGGCCGCGCCTATGAACAAGGCCCCTGAGATGGCCCTGAACGGCGCGGAGGTTCTGATCTCTCTGGATGCCGCACCCGAAGTGGTGGGCAGCCGGGACCGGAGATGGGAGCTGGTCCGGAACCAGTCCGATGTGCTGAACGCCGTGAGCGTATACTGTTCCGCGGGCTATATGGAGTCCACCCAGGACGGTGTTTACTCCGGTCACAGCGTCATTGCCGAGGCCGGTTCCGTTCTGGCGGAGAATGAGCATCTGACGGACAGCGGCTATCTGATGGCGATGGACTGCGACCTGGGCAAGGTCCATTCCCTGCGCCGGAGAAACGACGCCTTCCGGGAGAACGCCGCCCAGTATGGGAGCGAGCAGAAGCTCTGGTCCGGCTGGATCGACTGGAACGATTTCCGTTCCGACGGTTCCCTTTATCACCTGAACAAGCTGCCCTTCATTCCCGAGACCAGGGCTGAGCGGGAAGCCTACTGCCGTGAAGTTTTCCAGATCCAGGTTTCCGGCCTGAAGCGCCGCCTGAAGGCCATCGGCTGCAACCCCGTCATCGGCATCTCCGGCGGCCTGGATTCTACCCTGGCCCTTCTGGTCGCGGTGGAGGCGGTCCGTCAGCTTGGCCGGGAGAATTCCACCGTTTACGGCGTCACCATGCCCTGCTTCGGCACCTCCGACCGGACCTACCGGAATGCCTGGGACCTGATGGAGAAGCTGGGAATTACCAGTAAGGAAATTTCCATCAAGAACGCTGTCACCCAGCATTTCGCCGACATCGGCCACGACCCCGAGCTGCGCAACGGCACCTACGAGAACGCCCAGGCGAGAGAGCGGACCCAGATCCTGATGGACTATGCATCTCTCGTCAACGGTATCGTGGTTGGCACCGGCGACCTCAGTGAGCTGGCCCTTGGCTGGTGCACCTACAACGGCGACCATATGGCCATGTACGGCGTCAACGGCTCCGTGCCCAAGACTCTGATCCGCTGGATTGTGGAGGCTGTGGCGGACCTGCCTGCCTTCGCGCCTGCCAAGGAGACGCTGATGGACGTGCTGGATACCCCCATCAGCCCCGAACTGCTTCCTCCCGACGCCAAGGGCCAGATTGCCCAGCAGACCGAGGACATCGTGGGTCCCTACGCGCTCCATGATTTCTTCCTGTACCATCTGCTCCGCTACGGCTTCGAGCCAAAGAAGATCTACGCCCTGGCCTGCCGGGCCTTTAAGGACGACTTCGACGGGGCAACCATCAAGAAGTGGCTGACTTCCTTCTGCCGCCGGTTCTTCACCCAGCAGTTCAAGCGGAGCTGCCAGCCCGACGGCGTCAAGGCTCTGCCCGTCTCCCTCAGCCCCAGAACCGACTGGCGGATGCCCAGCGAGGCCAGCTATCGGGTCTGGATGAGCCAGATCGAGGAGCTGTAATTTCACACAAACATTGCCCTCCGGCGCAAGCCGGAGGGCTTTTCTCATATCAGAAGCGGCTGAATCTGTTTCCTTTCCAGGGCCATTTCCAGCGTCTCCGGGAGCTTTCCAAAATCAGCCACCAGGCTGGTAGGCTTCCCGGTGGGATCGTCCTGGCCGAAAGGAACGAAATAATAATGCTTCCGGGCGAGTAATTTTCCGATGTTCTCCGCGGCGCCCGCCAGACCGTCATTGGTGGAAACGGCCACGATAATGGGCCGTCCGTTCCGCAGGTGGCTCTTTGCCGCCATGGTCACGGGACCGTCGGCGATGGAATGGGAGAGCTTCGCCAGGGTATTCCCGGTGCAGGGAGCGATGATGAGGGCGTCAAGCATCTTCTTCGGCCCGATGGGCTCCACCTCCGGGATGGAGGAGAGAGGGTTCTTTCCACAGATGGCTGCTGCCCGCGCCCAATGGGCCTGGGCTGTGCCGAAGCGGCTGTCCACAGTCCGGGTGCTGTCGGAGAAAATGGGGATCACGTTGTATCCTTTCGTGAGCGCTTCCATCACGGGGAAGACCTTGCTGAAGGTGCAGAAGGAGCCGGTCATGGCAAATCCGATGGTCATTTCGCACCTCCCACATGGTAGAGGATGGTCCGGGCGATGAGCTTGCCGGTGGACTCGGGCTTGTATTTCCCGGGCAGTCCCCGGGCGTGGAGCACGTTGTCCCCGGGAATGGACCGGATGGAAGCCAGGTCCAGCTTGAAGCAGTCCGGCCGGAGCATCCGCCCGTCCTCTTCGGTGAGGATCGATGCCGGAGCCGTATTCACAACACACCGGAACTTGGGCAGAGCCCGGGGAAGTTCCTCGGCGGTGATGGGATGGTAGCCCAGGGCCCGGAGCATGGCCCGGTCCTCGGGCTTCCGGGCGTATACGGTGATTGGGGCGTTCAGATGGGTGAGCTGGTGGGTCAGGCATTTGCCGATCCGGCCCCAGCCCAGAATCAGGATCTCGGCCTCCGTCACCGCGCAGCCAAGCCGGGACAGGATCAGACCTAATGCGGCTTCAGCGGTGATGGCGGCGTTGTCTGCCAGGAAGAAGGGGTCTTTTAATAGATCGATGCGGCTGACGCAGGAGTTGAGAAAATCCAGATTCCCGCCGATGATGGTGGCTCCGTGGCAGTAGTCTTCCAGCGCGGTCAGCGGGGTGGGGCTGGGATAGAGGAGATAATCTGCCTCCTCCGCGGAATCCACCAGGGTCACGCCGGCGCATTGCAGCATCCGGGCCGCGTGGGTCAGCGCAGGAGTGGGAATGGGGATGTAAAGATTGAGCTGGTCCATAAGGGATCCTCCTTTCATACCTCAAAATATGTTAGGGTCTCTCGACAGGTGCAGACTTGATTTTTCTTTTTCTATCGGTATAATAAAGGCAAGAGGTGATTTTCTTGCAGAGATTAGGTTTTATTCATGATATGATCGATGTGAAGGTGCTGATCCTTTACGTCGCGGCCCGTTCCAATTACCCCATGAGCGTGCAGGAGATCTACGAGCTGTGCTACGTGGACGACAGCCTGAGCTATTTTGATGTGTGTACCGCTGTTCCCGAGATGGTCCAGTCCGGCCATTTGGAGGAAGTGGAGGAAGGTAAATATCAGATCACGGAAAAAGGCAGGGAGGACGGCGCCCTGACCGCGGACTCTCTCGCGTTCACCGTCAAGCAGAAGGCGGAGAACGCTGTGACCAAGTTCAACCGCCAGCTCAAGCGCAGCAGCTTCGTCAAGACCCAGGTCATCCCCCGGGAGAGCGGCGATGTGTCCGTTGTTATGTCCCTGGACGACGAGATGGGCAATCTGATGACCCTGGAGCTTGCGGCCCCCGACCAGCGGCAGGCGGTGCGTCTGAGCCGGATGTTCGAAAAGAAGGCGGAAATGCTCTATACCCTGACCATGAGCGAGCTTCTGGACGCGGAAGACTCCCTGGATGATTGAGAAAGCGCGGCTGTCCCAGTGCGGGATGGCCGCTTCTTTATAGAAAATTCACAAAAAAGATGGGATGTTACCCCTTGTCGGAATGTGTAAATTGTGGTATAGTATAACTACACCGGAAGACCGGTGAGA
>JBGVDK010000141.1:0-5238 GCA_045119355.1 Faecousia sp. | reverse complement strand
CCGTAGTTCGCCAGGGAAACGGCAACGTTCGCCTCGCCGCCGCCGAAGGTAGCCTCCAGGTTGGAAGCCTGGACGAAACGCTCGTAGTTGTAGGGCTGCAGACGCAGCATCAGTTCGCCAAAAGTAATGACCTTTGCCATGGTATAATATTTTCCTTTCTTCTTCTGAAATATGTATACATGAAAGTGCTGAATGCTGAGTTATGAGTGCTGAGTGAAGAAACTCAGCATTATGCACTCAGCACTGTGCACTGAAATCATTCACCTTTCGCGGCCTTGCGGGCGTCGATGCAGAGCTGGGTGATCTTGTCCCAGTTGCCTGCGGCGATGTCAGCCTTGGGGCAGACCCAGGAGCCGCCGACTGCATGGATGAAGGGAGTGTCGATGAACTCCTTGATGTTGGAGTTGTTGACGCCGCCGGTGGGCAGGAACTTCAGGCCGACGAAGGGACCGGCCAGGTTCTTCAGAGCGGACAGACCGCCGTAGACGTTGGCGGGGAAGAACTTGACCATCTTCAGGCCGTGCTTCAGAGCGCCCATGATCTCGGTGGGGGTGACGCAGCCGGGAGCCACGGGGATGCCATTCTCGACACAGTAGCCCACGATCTCGTCGGAGAAGCCGGGGGAGACGATGAACTTGGCACCCATCTCGATGGCCAGCTTGCACTGATCCAGGTTGACGATGGTGCCGGCGCCGACCAGAACGTCGGGGCAGTTCTCCGCGACAGCCTTGATGCACTCGGGAGCGCAGGCGGTGCGGAAGGTGATCTCCATGGTGTCAACGCCGCCGGCGGCCATAGCCTTGGCAGTGGGGACAGCGTCCTCGACCTTGTCCAGCACGACAACGGGGACGACGATGGAGTTTGCGAGTCTTTCCATTACAGTCATTTTGATTAGCCTCCTGAATTTCATTTGCGTTCCCTTTCTCTCTCCGGGAGCGCGTAAGAACGGACAAAGTGCACAGCCGACAGCCATACAGGTCCATTCTCTTTGTGTATAATGATAATCCATTTGGGGGAAGAAGTCAACACAGAATCCTCTAAAAACAGCAGGTTTTCCCGGAAAAATGGGACAGATTCCAATAAATGTCAAAACCCGCCTCCGGTGATGGAGGCGGGTTCGTGTTCAAATGTAGTCAATGGTCAGCTCGCCGAAGCTCAGGTTGGAAATGAGGTTGATGGTCCCCTCCGGCTCGACGTCGGGGTAGCCGTGGACATCCACCTCGGCGAAGCTCTTGCTGGTGACGAAGTTCACCCGGAACCGCTTGGGGATCTTCAGGGCGATCTCCCCGAAGCTGGAATTCAGCTCTACGGAGCAGCCCTCGGCCACGGCCTCCACCCCGGAGAAGTCCAGGATGTGCTCGCCGAAGCTGACGTTCACCGTGCCGCCCTTCAGCTCCGGCGCGGCCACCAGATACCGGTCCTCGCCGAAGGAGTTGGAGTAGATGAGCCAGCCGTCCTCCACCCGCATTTCGGCGTTGTAGGTCTGACTGGGGCCGGTGATGTGGACCCCGGCGGGACGATCTTTCTTTTTCCGCAGGCCGTCGAACAGCAGGCTCAGGCCCAGCAGCAGGATCAGCGCCGGGAACAGAATATTCCAGCCCAAATTCAGGTGCAGGATGCCCAGCCCATCCAGGGCGAAGTAGACGCCGCAGATGGTGACGACGATGTTGGACAGGCGGATCCGCCGGACCGTGCTGCCCACGCCCCAGACGATCAGTCCGCTGATCCAGGCGGCGCTCCACAGGCCGATGGTGTTCATCCCCAGCACCGGACCCGCCAGCATCAGCAGCGCCACGCAGATCAGCCAGGCCGCCGCGGAGAAGGAGACCTTCTTGGGGGCGTCGAAGTGGATGTCCCACTTTCGGCCGTTGTCGCTTTCCACGTAGATGCCGGGACGGTCGTCTTCCTCAAAGTTGCTTTCTGCTGCCGCTTCGGTGAGCTGGACCGGCTCCCGGGGCTCCGCGCCCAGAAGCTCGTCGGCGGTGATGCCCAGGGTTTTGGCCAGCTTGGAGAGGATGGAGATGTCGGGACAGCTCAGGTCGTTCTCCCATTTGCTCACCGCCTGGGCGCTGACGCCCAGCTCCTGGGCCAGAGCGTCCTGGGTCATTTTTAATTCTTTCCGGCGGGCGGCGATCCGCTTGCCGATGGTCATTTCTGTTTGGTTCATGGAGGTGCCTCCTTGCTTGGTTGATGGGGACATTATACCGCGGCGAGAGGGAAAAAGCTATCATCTGTTCGTTAAGTTGGCGAAATTCGGGAATTCAACTGTTGGTTGTTTGCTTCGTCTGTCGGTTGAGTCCGATGGGATGAGGTTTTGCGTGGACAGATTTCAATTTGTGGACCTGTTGCGTGGATGACTGTAGGGACCGGCCTCCTGGACGGTCCGCGCCGCGAAGCGGCATTGAATGTTTATTTTCGTGAAAATGTGCCATTTTCACGACGGACCGTCGAGGACGCCGGTCCCTACAATGGTTTCGACAGGCTGACATATCGAAATTTGGCGCGAAAAACCCCGGAGCGCTTGGAACGCTCCGGGGTGACAATTACACATGGATGCTGGGATGGTAAGTAGGCACGATCTCGGCCACCAGTTCCTTCATATAGGTGACCTCCTCCCGGTAGGCCTTGTCCAGCCGGGCCAGCTGCTTCTTGAACTGCTCGTCGTCCATTTCGATGGGCTTGCCGATGTGGATCAGCTGGTTGGCGGTGGACTGCATGCCCTCCTCCTTCATCAGCAGCTCCTCGTAGAGCTTCTCGCCGGGCCGGAGGCCGGTGTACTCGATCTTGATGTCCACGTCGGGCTCGTAGCCGGAAAGCCGGATCAGGTTTCTCGCCATGTCGTCGATCTTCACGGGCTCGCCCATGTCCAGGACGAAGATTTCGCCGCCCTTGGCGTAGTAGCCCGCCTGGAGCACCAGGCTCACCGCCTCGGGGATGGTCATGAAGTAGCGGATGATGTCCGGGTGGGTGACGGTGACGGGACCGCCGGCCTCGATCTGCTTCTTGAACAGGGGGATGACGGAGCCGTTGGAGCCCAAGACGTTACCAAACCGGACAGCTACGAACTCGGTCTCAGACTCCCGGTTCATCATCTGGACGATCATCTCGCACAGGCGCTTGGAGGCTCCCATGATGTTGGTGGGGTTCACGGCCTTGTCGGTGGAGATCAGCACGAAGCGCTTGACGCCGTACTTGGAAGCGGCCTGGGCCATCTTGTAGGTGCCGAAGACGTTGTTCTTGATGGCCTCGTTGGGGCTGTCCTCCATCAGGGGGACGTGCTTGTGGGCTGCGGCGTGGAAGACCAGCTCGGGCTTGTATTTGCCCAGGACGTAGTCCAGGCGGGCGGTGTTCCGGACGGAGCCGATGAGGGTCACCAGGTTCAGGTCCGGGTAATTCCGCTGGAGCTCCTGCTGGATGTCGTAGGCGTTGTTCTCGTAAATATCGAAGATGATCAGCATCTTGGGGTTGGCCCGGGCGATCTGACGGCAGAGCTCGCTGCCGATAGAGCCGCCGCCGCCGGTGACCATGACCACCTTGCCGGAGATGTATTCCAGGATCTCCCCCAGGTCCACCTTGATGGGGTCCCGGCCCAGCAGGTCCTGGACGTCCACCTTGCGCAGCTTGCTGACGCTGATCTCGCCGTTGACCAGCTGGTAGATGCCGGGGAGCACCTGCACCGGACGGCCGGTCTGGGAGCAGATGGCCAGGATCTCCTTCTTGGTCTGGGCGGAGCTGGTGGGGATGGCGTAGATGATCCGGTCGACGGCGTATTTGTCCACCGCCTCGGGGATCTGGTCCCGGCTGCCCACGATGGGCACGCCGCACAGCCGCTTGTGGAGCTTGGCGGGGTTGTCGTCGATGACACAGCACACCTGGCTGTGGATGTAGGCGCTGGACTGGAACTCGGTGATCAGGGCACGTCCGGCCTCGCCGCCGCCGATGATCATCACCCGCTCCCGCTGCTTTCCGCCGTGGGGACCGAACCGGATCCGGATCTGCCGCAGCAGCCGGTAGGAGAACCGAAGGGCCACGGTGCAGACAAAGCTGAGCAGCAGGCCCACCGCATAGAAGCTCAGGGGCATCTCCACCTTGAGCACGGCGAACATGAAAACCTCTGCCAGGGTGAGGACGATATAGGCGCCCATGACCCGGAACAGCTCGTCGGTACCGGCGAAGCTCCACACACTGTTGTACAGGCCGAAGGCGGCGAACACCAGGATGCTCAGACCGCACCAGACGGGGAGAATGGCGATCAGGGTATCCTTGAAGGGGTCGGGGATGGCGCTGAAGCGGAAGTCGTATTTCAGCCACAGGGCCAGGGAATAGGAAAGGCAGATGCAGAGCACATCCAGGATGCCGATGATGATGGCACGCTTGAGATAGGACGTGTCCTTTCTGAAGATTGTATTTTTGGTCGTCATGACAGATCCATCCTGACAATGAAAAAGTGTAGGAAATCACTGCACCGCTTAACGAAAGCCGCAGTAATTTAGCACATTATAGCACAACCGGTTCCGCATTACAAGGGCAATCTTTTCCCAGTGGGCGGGACAGACGGACCTTTTGGGGCAGTGAAATATTTGCCTTGAGGCAAATGTGAAATAATGGCCTTGCGGCCATTGTGAAATTTTCCGCTGACGCGGAAAGTGAAATAAAAATCGTTCAAAAGGAACGAATTTCACAGAAAAAAGCACTTGCGTAAGCAAGTGCTTTTTTCTGGTGACCCGTCGGGGACTCGAACCCCGGACCCACTGCTTAAAAGGCAGTTTTATTGACTTATTTGCTCGGATTTATACGATTTTGACCGGATTTATATGGAAATATCGTTTTTATTTGGATTTATATATTGTTGCACATTTCTGCACACTTGAAAAAGTGCAACAAATTTGCAACATGGTCTGACGTTGCATATTACCCAAAATGTTCTTCGGCGATCCGCTCCATCTCCTTCAGCAGTTCCTCCATCTGTATCTTCTCCGGACAGTCCGGAATCCCTTCCATCTCTGCCCGGACCGCCTCGATCTTTGCGATCAGTACCGTCCTCGCTCTCTTCATGCACATCCAGCCTGCCCCCTCTCTGGGGCTATTATAGCAGGGCGGCGGTTCGGGCGCAATTGATACTTTTCGACCATAGACGCACAAAATCCCTCCCCCGGTGCTCGAAGCCGGAGGAGGGATCATTCGTTGCTCAGAGAGTTTTAACCTTGTGCGTATGTTTTACTTATCGAACCGGCGCAG
>JBGVDK010000140.1:0-4604 GCA_045119355.1 Faecousia sp. | reverse complement strand
CTATGCCCAACCCACAAATCGGGGCGGTTTTTTGTTGGTTCCTTCAATCTTTTTCCAGTATCTTCTGCATAGCTTGACAAGCAATTGCAAACAATGTAAAATGTACGTGTTGAACTATGGATACCCTTATTCAATTTGATATAAAGGAGTAACAATGATGACACCCAATGAACTCAAGGCATTGAAGACCATCGCCTGCAAGGTGCGCATGGGCATTGTGGAATCCACCAATGCGGCCAAGAGCGGCCATCCCGGCGGCAGCCTGTCTTCTACCGAGGTTTTGACTTATCTGTACAATAAAGAGATGAACGTGGATCCCGCCGATCCCAAGATGCAGACCCGGGACCGCTTCGTTCTGTCCAAGGGCCACTGCGCGCCCGCGCTGTACGCCGTCCTGGCCCACCGGGGCTTCTTTCCCGTGGAGGATCTGACCAAGCTGCGCAAGATCGGCTCCTACCTTCAGGGCCACCCCAACATGAACACCGTTCCCGGTGTGGATATGTCCACCGGCTCCCTGGGCCAGGGCGTTTCCACCGCCGCAGGCATGGCACTGACCGCCAAGCTCCAGGGCAATCCCTGCCGGGTCTACACCCTGCTGGGCGACGGCGAGATCCAGGAGGGCCAGGTCTGGGAGGCCTTCATGTTCGCCAGCCACTATAAGCTGGACAACCTGTGTGTCATCATCGACAACAACGGCCTGCAGATCGACGGCAAGATTTCCGACGTCATGAGCCCCTACCCCATTGTGGACAAGATGGTAGCTTTCGGCTTCCACACCATCACGGTGGACGGCCACAGCTTCGAGGAGCTGGAAAAGGCCTTCGCTGAGGCCCGGACCATCAAGGGCCAGCCCACCGCCATCGTCATGAGCACCACCAAGGGCAAGGGTGTCTCCTTCATGGAGGGCCAGGCAGGCTGGCACGGCAAGGCTACCAATCCCGCAGAATTTGAGACCGCCATGGCCGAGCTGAAGGCCGCTCTGGCAGAACTGGAGGCGTAAAATGGCTGACGTGAAGAGAATTGCGACCCGTGAGGGTTACGGCGAAGCTCTGGTGGAGCTGGGCCGTGAGCACGACAACATCGTGGTTTTTGACGCAGACCTGGCTGGTTCCACCAAGTCCGGCGTCTTCGGCAAGGCCTTCCCCGACCGGCACTTCAACGCCGGCATCGCGGAAGCCGATATGATCTGCGCCGCCGCCGGTGCGGCTTCCATGGGCATGGTGGCATTCGCCTCCTCCTTCGCCATGTTCGCCACCGGCCGCGCCTACGAGCAGATCCGCAACTCCGTGGGCTACACCCGGCTGAACGTGAAGATCGCCGCTTCCCACGGCGGCATCTCCGTGGGCGAGGATGGCGCATCCCATCAGTGCTGCGAGGATTTCGCCCTGATGCGCTCCATCCCCGGCATGGTGGTCCTGAACCCCTCCGACAACGTGGAAGCCAAGGCCGCGGTCAAGGCCGCTTACGAGTACGACGGTCCTGTGTACCTGCGTTTTGGTCGTCTGGCGGTGCCCGTGTTCCACGACGAGGCCACCTTCAAGTTCGAGATCGGCAAGGGCGAGGTCCTCCGTGAGGGTTCCGATGTTGCCATCATCGCCACCGGCCTGATGGTGGACGAGGCCGTCAAGGCTGGCGAGGCCCTGGCTGAGAAGGGCATCAACGCCATGATCATCAACATGGCCTCCATCAAGCCCCTGGATGAGGAGCTGATCGTCTCCGCCGCCCAGAAGTGCGGCAAGGTCATCACCTGCGAGGAGCACTCCATCATCGGCGGCCTGGGCGAGGCTGTCTGTGCCCTGCTCTCCGAGAAGTGTCCCACCCCCGTCCGCCGCATCGGCGTCAACGACGTCTACGGCTTCTCCGGTCCCGCTCTGGACCTGCTGAAGGAGTTCGGCCTCTCCGCCGAGCACATCACCGAGGTCGCGGAAGACTTCTGCAAGTAATTTCACATTCTTTGACCCGGCATCGTTGCGATGCCGGGTCTTTTGTTTTACAAATCCGTAGGGACCGGCCTCTGGACGGTCCGCTCCGCGCAAGCGGCATAGGTTGCGGCAAAATTTGCCCATCGAGGTCAAATTATACCGACGGACCGTCGAGGACGCCAGTCCCTACGTTTCTCTTCCCTCCTATCAATATAAAAGGCCGCCGCAGAGGAAACCCATCTGCGGCGGCTGATTTTCAATTATTTTCCGAACTTGAAGGGGCTCTCGTCGAAGGTGGCAAAGTAATCCTCCACAGTCTCAGCCCGGCGGATCTTGGTGAAGCTGCCGTCGGGATGGAGCAGGACCTCCGCGGAGCGGAGCTTGCCGTTGTAGTTGTAGCCCATGGAGAAGCCGTGGGCGCCGGTGTCGTGGATGCACACCAGATCCCCCACCTCCATCTCGGGCAGGCTCCGGTCGATGGCGAACTTGTCGTTGTTCTCGCACAGACCGCCGGTGACGTCGTACACATGGTCCAGCAGAGCGTCCTCCTTGCCCAGCACGGTGATGTGGTGGTAAGCGCCGTACATGGCGGGCCGCATCAGGTTGGCGGCGCAGGCGTCCACGCCCACATACTCCTTGTAGATGTGCTTATGGTGGAGCACCTTGGTGATCAGATGACCGAAGGGTGCCAGCATGAACCGGCCCAGCTCGGTGAAGATGGCGATGTCGTCCATGCCCTCGGGGGTCAGGATGGCCTCGTACTGACGGCGGACGCCCTCGCCGATGACGGCGATGTTGTTGCTGGGCTGCTCGGGACGGTAATCAACGCCCACGCCGCCGGAGAGGTTGATGAAGGAAATGTGCACGCCGGTGGCGTTCTTCAGCCGGACAGCCAGCCGGAACAGCCGGGCAGCCAGCTCGGGATAATACTCGTTGCTCACGGTGTTGGAGGCCAGGAAGGCGTGGATGCCGAAGTGCTTTACGCCCAGCTTGCTCAGCCGCAGGAAGGCGCCCGCCATCTGGTCCTCGGTCATGCCGTACTTGGCGTCCCGGGGCATATCCATGATGGTGTTGCCCAGGGAGAAGCTTCCGCCGGGGTTGTAGCGGCAGCAGACGGTCTCAGGCATTTTGCCCTCCGCAACCTTCTCCAGCAGCTCCACGTGGGTCACGTCGTCCAGGTTGATGTAAGCGCCCAGCTCATAGGCCTTGCGCATATCCAGCTCGGGGGTCACGTTGGAGGAGAACATCACGTTGGTTCCGGTGACGCCGGCGGCCTCGGCCAGCAGCAGCTCGGCGTAGCTGGCGCAGTCGCAGCCGCAGCCCTCCTCGCTGAGGACCTTGACGATGTAGGGGTTGGGAGTAGCCTTCACGGCGAAATATTCCTTGAAGCCGGGGTTCCAGGCAAAGGCCGCGTTCAGGTCCCGGGCCCGCTGGCGGATGCCGGCCTCATCATAGATGTAGAAGGGGGTAGGGATCTGGGAAGCGATCTCCTGTGCTTTTTCCAGGGTCAAAAAGGGTACTTTTCTCATAACTCTGCCTCTTTCTAGCCATAATGAGATAGTATACCGGGTTTTCAGACACCTGTCAACGCTCCGAGGACATCCCCGGTGCATTTTTGCGGTTTTCGCCAGTTTTGGGTCCAAAATCCAGCAAAAACCAGGCAGGTTGCCCTGCCCGGTCCGTTTATTATGCGTGGGACAGAGACGGGATCCGCAGTTCCTTTTCTTCCCAATCGTCGAAGGCCCCGCCCTTGACGAAGAAGGTGCAGTCCTCCTCGTGATACGCTTCCTTTTCCCAGCCGTCGGCGTCCTTGGGCGCAAAGCCCAGAGTGACCCGCTTCACATCCGCGCCAAAGGCCCGGATCACGTCATCCAGCTTGACCTCCGGTCCGCAGAACACGTTGTGGAGCAGCAGCTCCCCCTCTTCCAGCTCGGCGATGGCCCAGGCCTTCAGCGCTTCGCAGTAAAACACATTCTCCTGCATGAACTGGGCCACATAGAAGAAGATCAGCCCCGGATCGTCTACCATAGCGCAGGCGTTGAGGGGTTCGCCCTGCTCCATGGCCTTGCCGAAGACGGCCCACTGAACCGCGTCCGTCATGGGAACGCAGACCATTTTGTTTTCCCCGGCCTGTTCCACGTTCTTGGCGTACAGGAATTCCTTCCCCTTCCGGAAGCCGAACTTGGGGTAAAACTCCACCACACTGTCGTTTCCGAATAGATAAACGCCGTCCACATCCCGGAAGTCCTGCTCGACCTCCGCCATAATGGCCCGAATGTACCCCCGGTTCCGGTATTCCTCCGCGGTCATCACGGTGCCCAGCTGGAGGAGCTTCCTCCGGGTGCCGCACACAACCATGTCCGTCCGGTTCACGGATACGTTGGCCACGATCCTGCCTTCCTCCACCACGGAATAGGGCTCGTAGTTCTCCTTCCAGAAGCCATTCTGATACCAATTCTCAAAATTCAGCCCGAAGGTCCCCTCCGCCAGGGCGTTGAAGCTGTCCCGGAGGGCTTTGTTGTCTCTGTAATGCTTTACGATTTCCATTCAAATCGCCTCCTTTTGCCCATCTTACCACCAAAGTCCCACTTTTTCCACCCCAAACTCAGGATAGAACGGAAAATGCGCCGGGACCAACCCCGGGGGACCGGTTTTTAGTCTTTTTACCGCACGATCCTGCCG
>JBGVDK010000139.1:0-5616 GCA_045119355.1 Faecousia sp. | reverse complement strand
ACCGGCCTCCCGGACGGTCCGGTCGGTAAAATTTGACCTCGATGGGCAAATTTTGCCGCATATAATGCCGCCTAACGGCGGAGCGGACCGTCCAGGTGGCCGGTCCCTAAACTCTCTTGTCCATCTCCTTTACACAGAACGTGAAAAGTCCGCCCGAATGGGCGGTCTTTGTTATTTCAGTCGCTTTTCCAGGGTCGACGTATAATACTCCGTCAGATACACCTTGGGGATGCCGTATTCGGCGGTGAGGATGAAGGACTTGGGGAGGTCGTCGCAGGGGACGATCTGGCCCTCTTTTTCCGCCTTTTCCAGAAACTCCATGGTCCGCTTGGACGTGGAAGTGTTGTCCAGGTCGAAGATGCCGATGATGGCGGAGTCCCGGACCGCCAGGTCGCTGCCGATGGACAGATACATCTTACTTCTCCAGGATGACGGCAGAGGCGTTGGACGCGGCCTTGTCGGCGAGGATCAGCTGGGCCGCCTCCTCGGCGGTGACGGTGACCTGGACGCCGGAGCGCAGGTCCTTGACGGAGCACTTGTTCGCGGCGATCTCGTCCTCGCCCAGCAGGATGGCGTAGGGCACGCCCAGCTTGTTGGCGTAGGCCATCTTCTGCTTGAACTTCTTCTGCTCGCCGTAGACCTGGACCCGGACGCCCTGGGCCCGGAGGCTCTGGGCCAGGGAGATGGCCGCGGCGGGGCTCTGGGTCATGGGGATCACCAGGGCGTCGGCGGGAGCGTTGTTCTGGGCGGGGTTCAGCAGGCCCTGCTCGTCCAGGACGTAGAACAGGCGGGTCAGGCCGATGGAAATACCCACGCCGGGGAGGGCCTTGTCGATGTAGTAGCCCGCCAGGTTGTCATACCGGCCGCCGGAGCAGACGGAGCCGATCTCCGGGTGGTCCAGCAGGGTGGTCTCGTAGACGGTGCCGGTGTAGTAGTCCAGGCCCCGGGCGATGGTCAGGTCCACGGCGAAGTTCTCCTCGGGGACGCCAAAGGCGCCCAGGTTCTCGCAGACGGCCTTCAGCTCGGTCAGGCCCAGGTCGAAGACTTCGTTCCGGCCTGCGTAGCCCTCCAGGGCGGACAGGACTTCGGCATTGGTGCCGGTGATGGCGATGAACTTCAAAATCTCGTCGGCGTTCTCTTCGGTGAGGCCGCAGTCGGAAATCAGGATGCTCTTGACCTTCTCGGCGCCGATCTTGTCCAGCTTGTCCACGGTGCGCATGATCTCGCCGGACTGCTCACTAAGGCCCAGCATGGCGTAGAAGCCGTTGAGAATCTTCCGGTTATTCACCCGGATCTGGAACCGGGTCAGGCCGAAGGAACGGAAAATGTTGTAGATGATGGCGGGGATCTCGGCCTCGTTCAGGATGTCCAGCTTGCCGTCGCCGATGATGTCGATGTCGGCCTGGTAAAACTCCCGGAAGCGGCCCCGCTGGGCCCGCTCGCCCCGGTAGACCTTGCCGATCTGATACCGGCGGAAGGGGAAAGCCAGGTCGTTGTAGTGCAGGGCCACGTACTTCGCCAGGGGCACGGTCAGGTCAAAGCGCATGGCAAGATCGCTGTCGCCCTTCTGGAAGCGGTAGATCTGCTTCTCGGTCTCACCGCCGCCCTTGGCCAGAAGAATCTGAGCGTCCTCGATGACGGGGGTGTCCAGGGGCGCGAAGCCGTAGGCGGCGTAGGTGGAGCGCAGGATCTCCATCATCCGCTCCATCTGGGCCTGCTTGGCAGGCAGAAGTTCCATAAAACCGGACAGGGTCCGGGGTTTAATGATATCCATAATAGAAAATCCTTTCTGATTTTGAGTGAAAAAGTAATAGTGAAGAGTGAATAGGTGAGGTGTCCCCTTCGGGGATGATTGAAATCAATCCGTATACCTCTTCACTCTTCACTATTCACTATTCCCTAAAAACGCGAAGCGTTTTAGTATCTGGGTTTGGTGTGCAGCATTTCTCTCCAGTCCAGGTCGCCCCGCTGCAGGCCCATGATGAACATTTCGGCGCTGGCCAGGTTGGTGGCGATGGGAACGTTATGCTTGTCGCAATGGCGGATGGTTTCGATCATGTTGGCGTCGTCGTAGGGATCGGTGGTATTGGGGTCGGTGAACAGCAGCACCAAGTCAATCTCGTTATAGGCGATGCGGGCATTGATCTGCTGATGGCCGCCCTGCTTGTGGGAGAGCAGCATGGTGATGGGCAGACCGGTATTGTCGGCGATGAGACGACCGGTGGTGGCCGTTGCGTAGAGGCTGTGCTTGGAAAGGATGCTCTTGTAAGCGGTGCAGAACTGGACCATCAGTTCTTTTTTCTTGTCATGGGCAAGGAACGCGATATTCACAGCAGTCACTCCTCGTATATATGTCGAAATATAAATGTCTTATATGTTTACTCTTGTTCAAATCGAAGGGTATGTTACTTTCTTGTCACTGAACAAGAAAGTAACCAAAGAAGTCAGCTTAAGGGAGGGCCACTCCGTGGCCTGATTCTCCCTTAAGAATCCCTCTTACTAATTTAAGGGGTGGAGCAAGGCACAGGCTGGGGCGGCTCTTATGTTACAAATCCTAAATCGATTGGTTTCCTGTTATTTAGATGGAAAGGGGGGTATTGAAGCCCTGGATCCGTTTGGCGATGGCGCGGCAGGCCCTGGCAGCGCCGCGGTTGGCGCTGTAGCTGATCAGCGGAGACCCGAAGGCCGCGGCCAATACCACATTCTGATCCTCGGGGACCACGCCCAAAAGCGGCAGGCCCGTATTGTCCATCACGTCGTCCACGGTGACGGAGAGGGTGGAGAAGAGCTTCCTGCTCACCCGGTTGACAACCAGACGGACGTCGTTTTTCCCCATCAGCTCCAGCCGCTGACCGGCACGGGTGGCGTCCCGCACCGCGGCGGGGTCCGCCAGGGTGACGAGCACGATCCGCTGGGCGAACTTGGCCGCCAAAAAGAATCCGGCGTCGATGCCCGCGGGGGCGTCCAGGAAGATATAATCAAATTGTTCTTTGGCGGTCCTCAGCAGTTCGCCGAAGGCGGCCTGGTCCACGTCCTCGGCGCTCCGGTTCACCGGGGCCGTCAGGAAGGACAGCTTGGAAAAGGAAGGATGGACAGCCGCCTGGCTCAAATCGTAGCCGCCCTGGCAGACGTCCAGAAAGGACAGCGCGCCGGAATCCGACATTCCAAGGGAAATATCCAGATTCTGCAGTCCCACATCGCAGTCGATGGCCAGAACACGAAAGCCGTCCCGGGCCAGAGCGGTGCAGACCGCGGCGCAGACAGAGGTTTTTCCCGTACCGCCCTTGCCGGACAGAACGGCGATCACTTCGCCCAAAATGCAGTCCTCCCATTTTTTCCATATGCTATCATTATAGTGGTATATCGCACAAAAATCAAGAGTGAATTCCATGTTTTTAAAAGCACTTTCATCAAATTCACCAAAAATCAATTTCTGTTGGTTTTTCCGTAAAATAGTACTTTACAAACGTACGCCGGCATGGTATTATCAATTCGTAGATAAGAATTATTCACGTTTATATCACCAAAACAGAAAGGAATCTGCCTATGGAACCCCGATCCAAGCACTTCCGCAAGCGGGACGCGATACTGTCCTACCTGCGGCAGACCGACGCCCACCCCTCCGCCGAGATGGTCTACGCCGGGATGAAAGCGGAGATCCCGGACATTTCCCTGGGCACGGTTTACCGGAACCTGTCCTTTTTCAAGGAGCAGGGCCTGGTCCAATCTTTAGGCAGTGTGAGGGGTGTGGAGCGGTTCGACGGCAACGTCACGCCCCACGTCCACTTCATCTGCACCGGCTGCGGCCGCATCCGGGATCTGCATGAGATGCAGGTGCCGGAGGAGCTTTCCAACGAGGCGTCCATACTGGCCCGCGGAAAGGTCCGTCAGTGCCAGCTCACATTCCTGGGGGAATGTGAAGACTGCGCGGAAACGGCTCCCCTGTAAAAGGAGCCAAAAAATCAGGAAAATCAATACAACACAACATATTTAGGAGGAAACCATTATGAAGAAGTTTGTCTGCCCCGTCTGCGGTTACGTTCACGAAGCTGAGGAGATGCCCGCCGATTTCCGCTGCCCCCTGTGCAAGGTCCCCGGCTCCAAGTTCAAGGTGATGGAAGAGGGCAAGCTGGCCGCCGAGCATGACTTCGGCGTCTACGCCAAGACCGTGAAGAACAACCCCGACATCTCCGACGAGGACAAGAAGTACATTTTCGAGCAGCTGATGGCCAATTTCCAGGGGGAGTGCTCCGAGGTCGGCATGTACCTGTGCATGGCCCGGATCGCCCACCGCGAGGGCTACCCCGAGATCGGCCTGTACTGGGAGAAGGCCGCCTACGAGGAGGCCGAGCACGCCGCCAAGTTCGCCGAGCTGCTGGGCGAGGATCTGGAGCCCAACATGACCGCCTCCACCAAGAAGAACCTGGCATGGCGCGTTGACTGCGAGTTCGGCGCCACCGCCGGCAAGGTGGATCTGGCCACCTGCGCCAAGAAGAACGGCCTGGACGCGATTCATGACACCGTCCATGAGATGGCCCGGGACGAGGCCCGTCACGGCAAGGCACTGAAGGGTCTGCTGGAGCGGTACTTCAAGTAAGATAAAACCAAGCATTTCCCAAGGGAAGCAGAACTTTCTGCTTCCCTTTTTCTTTTGTTCAAGTGGTACCAAAGTGGTACTTTTTCTTTTTTTACTCCCGAAACAGGAGCGAAAACACCCCGAAATGGTACCTTGCTGAAATGGTACCATCTTGTAAGTCAATTATAGTCATTTTCCAAACAAATAGCAATCATTTTTGATGCAAAATCGTGAAATCTTTGAAGAAACTTTGAAACATCTTTGATAATACAAATAGTTCGTATTTCTCCGATAGTTCATTACTTTACACAATATTCGCACAAAATTATGTGTCATAAGAAAAGCAGTTCTCCCACCAAAAGTGTGCTATAATTAAGGCACAAAGAGGGGAACACAAGACCCCAAGAAAAATAAAAAGAAAATTAAAGGAGATTACCACTATGAACGCTAACTATGAGAAGAAGATTATTGAGATGACCAAGACCGAATCCAAGGCTGCTGGCAAGGTTGGCACCGACGAGTACATGATGCTGAAGGAACTGCGTGCCGAGAACCCTGGCTTCCCCATCGTTATCAAGGCTTCCAAGAGCCGGGACAACATGAAGGGTCTGACCGTCGCTTACATGAAGAAGTACATCGAAGCCCACGATGACGCAGAGAAGACCAACATGACCATCTTCAACTCCCTGCGTGGTCTGGATGCAGACGGCAACGAAATCGAGCTGGCTCGTGTCGCTTCCTACGGCGAACTGAAGATGTGGTTCCTGGACGCCTACCCCGCAGTTGAGAACATGAACAAGACCGTCGATGACATTCTGGCAAAAGCCAAGAAGAACCGTGAAGCCAAGCGTCAGGCTGCCAAGAAAGCAGCTTAATAGAAAGGATTAGGAGGATAAAGTTACCCAAGGAACATCTGTTGCGTAAAATTGACGAAGCAGTAGATTTCAATAAGATCTATGATATGGTTGAGCCGTTGTACTGTGCAGACAATGGCCGCCCCAGTGTGGATCCGGTTGTTCTGTTCAAGATGGTGCTTATTC
>JBGVDK010000138.1:0-15056 GCA_045119355.1 Faecousia sp. | reverse complement strand
AACCTCTCCGTCTATCTGGAGGCCGCCCGGCGGCGGAACGAGCCCCTGGACCACACCCTGCTCTACGGCCCTCCGGGCCTGGGCAAAACGACCCTCGCGGGCATCATCGCCAACGAAATGGGCGTGGGCATCCGGGTGACCTCCGGTCCCGCCATTGAGAAGCCCGGCGACCTGGCGGCACTGCTGACCAACCTGAACCCCGGCGACATCCTCTTCATCGACGAGATCCATCGCCTGAACCGGGTGGTCGAGGAGATTCTCTACCCCGCCATGGAGGACTTCTCCATCGACATCATCGTGGGCAAGGGCCCCAGCGCCAACTCCATCCGCCTGGACCTGCCGAAATTCACCCTCGTCGGCGCTACCACCCGGGCCGGTCAGCTCAGCGCCCCTCTGCGGGACCGGTTCGGCGTAAGCCTGCGCCTGGAGCTCTACTCCCCCGAGGAGCTGGCAAAAATCGTCACCCGTTCCGCCACCATCCTCGGCATGGAGATTGACCCCAAGGGCGCTTACGAGATCGCCTCCCGGAGCCGGGGCACTCCCCGAATCGCCAACCGGTTTCTCCGCCGGGTCCGGGACTTCGCCCAGGTCTGCTGCGACGGCGTGATCACGAAAGAGGCCGCCGACATGGCCTTGCAGCGGCTGGATGTGGACCACCTGGGCCTGGACGCCATCGACCGGCGGATGCTCACCGCCATCATCCGCAATTACGGCGGCGGTCCCGTGGGTCTGGAAACCCTGGCCGCCACCATCGGCGAGGAGGCGGTGACCTTGGAGGACGTGTACGAGCCGTATCTGATGCAGCTGGGCTTCCTGACCCGGACCCCCCGGGGCCGCTGCGTCACAGCCCTTGCCTATGAGCACCTGGGCCTGAGCAATCTGATGCAGGGCGCGGTGGAAAAGAAGCCCGGCAATCCGGACCAGATGCAGCTTCCCCTGTAAAAAGCCAAAAATCATGAGACATAGTTGGGCTTTTGTCCCATAAATGTTAAGAAACTATTGACAAACGGATACTGTCCGTGTATAATTTGGTCTGTGGTTTCTTTTCCACATTTCTCTTGAATGCAGATGCGGATCCTTTTCTTCTGTTGACCCCGTCGCGCAAGAGGTACCCCAGCGGCAGCGGCATACCGCCGTTCGCAATATTCTACACTCCGCGTTATACCAACCATGGTGCTTTCACGGGGCAATCATTCAACCGAAGAGAGGTAAACACAATGTACGAAGACAAGACTTTAGTTTGCAAAGAGTGCGGCAACGAATTCACCTTCACCGCCGGTGAGCAGGAGTTCTACGCAGAGCGCGGCTTCCAGAACGAGCCCCAGCGCTGCAAGTCCTGCCGTGACGCCCGCAAGAACAACGCTCGTGGCCCCCGTGAGTTCTTCACCGCTACCTGCGCCAACTGCGGCGGCGAGGCAAAGGTTCCCTTCCAGCCCAAGTCCGACCGTCCCGTGTACTGCAGCGAGTGCTTCGCTAAGATGCGCGCCAACGGCTAATTCGCTCTTCAAAACCAAAGGCGCGCTGCCAGTGCAGCGCGCCTTTTCGCTATCCAAAAATTCACAGTTGAAAGTTGAAAATCCCCGGAGTTTCCATCCTAATTTTCCATTAATGCTGATCGGCTTGACGCAGCAAACGCAAAGAAGCCGTTGCCATTCTTGCCTCTCCCTCTGGGAGAGGTGCCCCGTAGGGGCGGAGAGAGCGTTTTCCCCTCTCTGCGACTCGCTAAGAGCCGGGCTTCGCCCGGTTGCTCGCATGCATGGCGCCTGCGGGCGCTCAAGTCACGGCCTGCGGCCGTGCCAGCTCTCCCAAAGGGAGAGCCAAGCGGATTGAAACCGATAGGCACTTTTTCCATTTTCAATTGTCAATTTTCAATTTTCAAATCAGGAGGTTCTGTTATGCTGAAAATCCAATCCTGGGCCCTGAACGGCCTGAATTCCCGGGTGGCCGGCCAGCTTCTGCTGAAGTCCATGTACGAGGAGCTCACCGGCGAAGAAATGCCCGACATCGGCAAAATGCCCCGGGGAAAGCCCTATTTCCTCACCGGCGACCTCCATTTCTCCATCACCCACACCAAGAACACCGTTTTCTGCGCCATCGCCGACGTCCCCGTGGGCATCGACGCCGAGGAAATGACCCGTGTGGTCAATCCCAGCCTGGCGGAGAAGATCCTCTCCCCCGGGGAGTATGAGCAGTATGCCGCCCTGGAAGATGAGGAAGAAAAGAACCAGGCCCTTCTGCGCTTCTGGGTCCTGAAGGAGGCGGAGGTCAAGTGCTCCGGCCTGGGCCTCCGTGGCTATCCCAACCACACCGACCTGTCCCTGGACGATCCCCGGGTCCAGGAGATGGACGGCTGCTACGTGGCCGTGATCTGTCAGGAGGATGCCGTCATCCATCACATGGATGACCAGGAGGAAGCCGATGCTCTTTGATACCCACGCCCATCTGGACGACGCATCCTTTGACGCCGACCGCGCCGAGCTCATTGCCGGACTGCCCGAAAAGGGCCTGGGGCTGGTGATGAACCCCGGATGCAGTCTTTCCTCCTCCCATGCCGCCGTGGCCCTGGCGGAGCAGCATGACTTCATCTACGCCGCCGTGGGCAGCCATCCCGACGCCGCCGATCAGGTGAATGAGGACGTCATCCAGGAATACCGCAAGTTATGTAAACTTCACCCCAAGGTCAAGGCAATCGGCGAGATCGGCCTGGACTATTACTACGAGGACATTCCCCGGGACGTCCAGAAGAACGCCTTCCGGATGCAGATGGCGCTGGCGAGAGAGCTGGACCTGCCCGTCATCGTCCACGAGCGGGACGCCCACGAGGACGGCCTTGCCATCGTGGAGGAATTCCCGGAGGTCAGGGGTGTGTTCCACTGCTACTCCGGCTCCGCGGAGATAGCGAAGATTCTGATCAAAAAGGGCTGGTACATCGGCTTCACCGGAGTGCTGACCTTCAAGAACGCCCGGAAGGCCGTGGAGGTGGCCTCCTCCATCCCTCTGGACCGGATCGTCATCGAGACCGACTGCCCCTATATGTCCCCCGACCCCTTCCGGGGCAAGCGGAACGACCCGGGCAAACTCTACCGGATGGCCGAGAAGCTGGCGGAGCTTCGGGGTCTCTCCGTCGAGGAGATCCACCGCGTCACCATGGAAAACGGAAAGCGGCTTTACCGCATTGATTGAGCTTCACCGGCAGGGAAAACCTGCCGGTTTTCCATTTTCAGCAGGCGGTGAGCAACCGCTTTTCCAGAATGCGCAGGTTTTCCTGCATCGTTGGTATGAAATTCGACTTTTTGGAAATATTCCGGCAAAAACCGTGAAAAATGTTTGCAATTTATGGTAATGCGTGCTATACTGGATGGGCAGAAAATGCGTTAGTCAGATTTTGTAAATTTTTCGGTGATTTTTACCACCGGTTATCATTTGAAAGGGGTACACAAAGAATGCACAAGTATGTTTACCTGTTCACCGAGGGCAACGGTTCCATGCGTGAGCTTCTGGGCGGCAAGGGCGCCAATCTGGCCGAAATGACCAACATCGGTCTGCCTGTTCCTCAGGGCTTCACCATCACCACCGAGGCCTGCACCCAGTATTACGAAGACGGCAAGATGATCAACGCCGACATCCAGGCTCAGATCATGGAGTACGTGGACAAGCTCCAGGAGATCACCGGCAAGAAGTTCGGCGACAAGGAGAATCCTCTGCTGGTCTCCGTCCGCTCCGGTGCCCGTGCCTCCATGCCCGGCATGATGGACACCATCCTGAACCTGGGTCTGAACGAGGACGTGGTCGAGGTCATGTCCACCAAGTCCGGCAACCCCCGCTGGGCCTGGGACTGCTACCGCCGCTTTATCCAGATGTATTCCGACGTCGTTATGGAAGTCGGCAAGAAGTACTTCGAGGAGCTCATCGACAAGATGAAGGCTGTCAAGGGCGTCACTCAGGACGTGGAGCTCACCGCCGAGGACCTGAAGGAGCTGGCCGGCCAGTTCAAGGCCGAGTACAAGGCCAAGCTGGGCACCGACTTCCCCACCGATCCCGTGGAGCAGCTGATGGGCGCCATCAAGGCCGTGTTCCGTTCCTGGGACAACCCCCGCGCCAATGTCTACCGTCGCGAGAACGACATCCCCTACTCCTGGGGCACCGCTGTCAACGTCCAGTCCATGGCCTTCGGCAACATGGGCGACGACTGCGGCACCGGCGTTGCTTTCACCCGTAACCCCGCCACCGGCGAGAAGAAGCTGATGGGCGAGTTCCTGACCAACGCTCAGGGCGAGGACGTGGTTGCCGGTATCCGGACTCCCATGCCCATCTCTGAGATGGTCAACAAGTTCCCCGAGGCTTTCGAGCAGTTCCAGAAGGTCTGCGCCATCCTGGAGGATCACTACCGGGATATGCAGGACATGGAGTTCACCGTTGAGAACGGCAAGCTGTACATGCTGCAGACCCGTAACGGCAAGCGTACCGCTCCCGCCGCTCTGAAGATCGCCTGCGACCTGGTGGACGAGGGCATGATCGACGAGAAGAAGGCTGTTGCCATGATCGAGCCCCGGAACCTGGACACCCTGCTGCATCCCCAGTTCGACGCCGACGCCCTGAAGAAGGCCCAGCCCATCGGCAAGGCTCTGCCCGCGTCCCCCGGCGCCGCCTGCGGCAAGATCGTCTTCTCCGCTGAGGACGCCAAGGCCTGGGCTGCCCGCGGTGAGAAGGTTCTGCTGGTCCGTCTTGAGACCACTCCCGAGGACATCGAGGGCATGATGGCCGCTCAGGGCATCCTGACCGTCCGCGGCGGCATGACCTCCCACGCAGCCGTCGTTGCCCGCGGCATGGGCAAGTGCTGCGTCTCCGGCTGCGGCGCCATCGCCATGGACGAGGAGAATAAGAAGTTCACCCTGGCCGGCAAGACCTACCACGAGGGCGACTGGATGAGCCTGGACGGCTCCACTGGCAACATCTACGACGGCCAGATCGCCACCGTCGAAGCCACCATCGCCGGCGAGTTCGGCCGGATCATGGCCTGGGCTGACAAGTACCGTACCCTGAAGGTCCGCACCAACGCCGACTCCCCCCGTGACGCCAAGAAGGCCCGTGAGCTGGGCGCCGAGGGCATCGGCCTGTGCCGTACCGAGCACATGTTCTTCGAGGAAGGCCGTATCGGCGCGTTCCGCGAGATGATCTGCTCCGACACCGTCGAGGAGCGCGAGGAGGCTCTCGCCAAGATCATGCCCATGCAGCAGGCCGACTTCGAGGGTCTGTACGAGGTCATGGAGGGCAACCCCGTCTGCATCCGCTTCCTGGATCCCCCCCTGCACGAGTTCGTCCCCACCACCGAGGAGGACATCGCCGCTCTGGCCGAGGCTCAGGGCAAGACCGTCCAGCAGATCAAGGACATCATCGCTTCCCTGCATGAGTTCAACCCCATGATGGGTCACCGTGGCTGCCGTCTGAGCGTCACCTACCCCGAGATCGCCGCCATGCAGACCAAGGCTGTCATCCGCGCCGCCATCAACACCAAGAAGAAGCATCCCGACTGGAACATGGTTCCCGAGATCATGATCCCCCTGACCGGCGAGGTCAAGGAGCTGAAGTACGTCAAGGACGTGGTGGTCAAGACCGCTGACGCCGAGATCGCCGCTTCCGGCATCGAGCTGACCTACGAGGTCGGCACCATGATCGAGATCCCCCGCGCCTGCCTGACCGCAGACGAGATGGCTAAGGAGGCCGAGTTCTTCTGCTTCGGCACCAACGACCTGACCCAGATGACCTTCGGTTTCTCCCGTGACGACGCAGGCAAGTTCCTGAACGCCTACTACGAGGCCAAGATCTACGAGAACGATCCCTTCGCCAAGCTGGACCAGAACGGCGTCGGCCAGCTGATGGAGATGGCCGTTTCCAAGGCTAAGTCCACCGGCCGCAAGCTGCACTACGGCATCTGCGGCGAGCACGGCGGCGACCCCATGAGCGTTGAGTTCTGCCATAAGATCGGCCTGGACTACGTCTCCTGCTCCCCCTTCCGCGTGCCCATTGCAAGACTGGCCGCCGCTCAGGCTGCTATCAAGGGCTAATCCTCTCACGGAAGTTCCTGCTTAACTGATACACGATCCCCGGCTGCTTCCCGCAGCCGGGGATTTTTTCCATTCTACCTACAGTAGAGGCAAAAATCTACCCATCATAGACCATTCCTCCCGGCTTTAGCGTGACTTTTTCCTTCTTTCGGTGGTAAGATAACCCTACACCGAATCCACCACTTTGAAAGGAATTATACGATCATGCCTTCCAAAATTCTGCTTCTTGCCGAGACCGGCTCTGATATCACCAAAGACCTGGCCCGGGAGCTGGGCGTTGTGCTCGTCCCCATGCACGTCACCCTGGGGGACGAAACCCTGGACGACGGCACCTTCCCCGCCGAGGAGGTCTGCGCCTACTACGACCGCACCGGCAAGCTCCCCACCACCAGCGGCAGCACCCCCTTCGACTTCGAGACCATTTACGAGGAGATCTTCTCCCGTGACCCCGAGGCCCGGGTTCTGCACCTGGCCTATTCCGCAGTGACCACCTGCTCCTACCACAGCTCCGAGCTGGCCCTTGAAGGCAAGCCCTACGCCTCTCAGGTCCGTCTCGTGGACACCAAGCACGTCTCCGCCGGTCAGTGCGCCGTGGTGATCCAGGTCTCCGCCTGGCTGGACGCCCATCCCGACGCCACCCTGGACGAGGCCGTCGCTGCCGCGGAAGCCGTTGGCAGACAGGCCCAGATGTGCTTCGTGCCCAACAATCTGAACTACCTCCGGGCCGGCGGCCGGTGCAGCAACGCCGTGGCCCTGGTGGGCAACCTTCTCCACCTGCACCCCTGCATCGAAATCATCGACGGCAAGCTCATCGCCTGCAAAAAGTACCGGGGCGCCATGACCAAGCTGGCTCCCGTGCTGCTCCGGGATTTCCTGGCCAAGCACGATCTGAAGCAGGATCAGATTTACTTCATCAACACCCCCTACATGGACGAGAACATCCGCACCGTCCTGGACGCGGAGGCCAAGGCCCTGGGCTTCCGGCGTGTCACCTGGATCAAGACCGGCTGCGTCATCACCTGCCACGGCGGTCCCGGCGCCTTCGGCATCGTGGGCGTCTCCGGGAAGTAATTTCAGATACGCATCCCCCTGCACACGCCCAACAGGCAGCGCGCAGGGGGATGTTAATATGGAATACCAAAGGGCTGTCCGAGGCCCGCAAGAAAGATCAGTTGATTTTTGGTAAAGGTGCCGTATAATGAAGTCAAAAGCGAAATTGGGAGGTTCCAATGAGACTATATCATATCAGCGATACACTTCAACTTGGCGAAACGATGGCGCAAGACTTCAAGAAGAACATGGAACTTGTGATACCATTTGTTCAAGCGCTCCAAAGAAGCGAGGACTGTTTCTATGCGATGCTGCTCAACGCCAAGCTTTTGAAAAGCGTTTTGGGCAAGTTCGGGATGCGGGATATGCAGACCAACTATGTCAAAAGGGCAACAGAGGGGATCTTTGAGTATATTCGCCTTACGGAGTTTCCGAAGAGTTACAGCCGGATGCGGAGCAATTATTTCTACGATAACCTTGCTGACATCAGAAGGTTGTATGAAGTCGATTGGAACATGGCAGAAAAGGCAGAACGGTTCAACTTCCATGTCTATGAAATTGAGGTAGAAGACGAAGTTCCTCAAAAGCGGGATATGCTTCTTTTTGACGAAGCCTTTGATGCCATGTGGGACAACGATGATATTCACACCGCCATGGACTGTGCCCGCAGGTATTTTTCCGAAGAACATACCGCAGCCCCCGTCTGGGAAATTATGAGCGATAAACCCGCCAAAGCGGTAAGGGATATCACCTTTATTTTGAACCCGGAAAGCAATTCCATATTCACGCCCTAAAAAAGGAGCAGCTGCCGTAATGGACAACTGCTCCTTCATTTGATTTTTATGGCTCCTGCCGTTTATAAATCGCGCCTTCCCAATCCCACAGGGTATAGATATACCCCCCGGCGGCATCCCCCTTGACGGAATAGACTTTCATGGTGATGGTCCCGTTGGATACTTCCCCAAGGTATGTTCCACGGTCTGAAATGCCGAAACCATTTCCATTTTCCCAATCCCGAACATACACCACATCGTCGATGGTGATGTATTCGTTTTCCGCTCCGCTGATTTTTCCGATTGATTTGCTACTACAAGCAACCAGACTCAATACAAAAGTTAATGCAAGGAAGATGCTTATGAACTTCTTCATACGATTACCCCCTTCGTAATGTCAAGGTATTCTATTGTGTTTTCTCTTTTGAATCCAATGCAGCCAGCGAAACAGCCAAAACCCGATGCAAATACCAATTAGGTTTAACAGCACATCATCAACATCAAAACTTCCAAGCAGCGAAAATAACTGCACGATTTCGATTGAAATGATCATGACGAATCCCACAGCCAAACAAGGGATAAATCTCCGCAGTCTTTTCCAGATCAGCGGCAAAAAACACCCCATTGGAATAAACATTGCGATATTGGCGGATAGATTCAGCACCGCCAGATATTCGTAATAACCGGAATCATAAAGGATGTCATTGAGTTGTTCGGAAATTGTATCAAAGGGTATCAGGTTGATGTTATCCATAATGCGGCACCAATATGGGTATCGCGCAAAATCCAGGGTGGGGATTCTCCTGAAAAATAAAATGACAAAAAGCACAAGGCAATAACAGATAAAGCACATCCCTTTCGCCTGTATGGCAGTCCGATTCTTTTTTGGCATTTTCTCCTCCCGCTTCTGCGATTCGTCTTCTCAACCTGCGTTTATATTCTTGATTATACCACAATCCCATGCCCATGGGAATGGGATTTTTCACTGCGCAATCGGTTATTCTGCGGAGCGGCAATTGACGCATAGGATTTCATATGATAAAATAACCATGTCTGAGCATCATCTTTCACGCATTCTAGTCATATTACACAAAAGGAGCTGTCCAACATGAAGAAACTGAACATTGCCGTGATCGGCTTCGGCCGTTCCGGCTGCGACATCCACGGCGCTTTCCTGCGCACCGCCGACAACGACATCTGCACCGTCAAGTACGTGGTCGAGGCCGACCCCAACCGTGCCGCCGCTGCCCGTGAGATCTTCGGCTGCGAGACTCTGACCGACTACACCGAGCTGTTCGCCCACAAGGACGAGCTGGACTTCGTCACCAACGCTTCCTACTCCGACCTGCACTACCCCATCACCAAGGATCTGCTGGCCCACGGCTTCAACGTCCTGTGCGAGAAGCCCCTGTGCAAGACCCCCGAGATGGTTCAGGACCTGATCGACACCGCAAAGGCCAACAACGTGCTGTTCACCATCTTCCATCAGTACAAGTTCAACGACTACTTCATCCAGATGAAGCGCCTGCTGAGCGAAGGCGTCATCGGCGACGTGAAGCTGGTCCGCGCCTGCCAGAACTCCTTTGCCCGCCGCTACGACTGGCAGACTCTGCTGTACCGGGACGCCGGCACCATGCGCAACAACGCCGCCCACTCCATCGAGCAGATCATGGACCTGGCCGAGAGCGACGAGATGCCCAAGATCACCTCCCACATGGACATCTGGAACTCCGTCGGCGACGCCGAGGACTATATGTTCTGCCGGATGCACTACTCCAACGGCACCATCTACGAGATGGAAGTCAACCCCTCCGACGCCTACGCCGGTGAGCAGCCCCTGTTCAAGATCTTCGGCACCAAGGGCACCATGAAGGTCTACAACGCCAAGATCGTCTACAAGTATTACAAGGACGAGGAAGTCCCCACTCCCGTTCTGGACCACAAGTCCATCCACAAGGAGGACGGCTCCCCCGCCTACTGCAACAACGCTCTGGTGTGGCACGAGGAAGAGGTCGCTCTGGACGCCGACGTGTGGAACGCCTTCGGCAAGTGCACCAACCGGTTCTACCATGCCTGGTACGAGACCCTGGTCAACGGCGCGGAGATGTTCATGAAGCCCGAGCACATCAAGGCCCAGATCGCCATCTTCAACGAGATCGAGCGTCAGAACCCCCTGATCTACAAGTACGAGAAGCCCGATTACGTCATCTAAGCGATCCATACAGCAAAGCCCTCCGGCGCACGCCGGAGGGCCCTTTTTGTGACTTCCCATTGTAGGGACCGGCGTCCTCGACGGTCCACTCCGCCGAAAGGCGGCATTGGTAGCGGTAAAATTTGCCCATCGAGGTCAAATTTTACCGATCGGACCGTCCGGGAGGCCGGTCCCTACGAATTATTCAACCCTCCGGCGCAGGCCGGAGGGCTTTTTCTCATTCAATTTACTTCGCCGCCGGGTATTCGTTACACAGCAGGCGGTAAGGAGGCTCGTCCTCCTCAATGGTGGGGAAGCGGCCCACGGGGGGATGGAACCGGTTGTCGGTATTGTCGTCATTGCACTGGCTGACCTCGCCCAGGAGCACCGCTCCCGTGCCCTCTTCCACGGAGAAGTCGTGGTAGAGGTACTGCTGGACATGGATGCTCTCGCCGGGGGTGAGCCGGATCTGGGTTCCCGCGGGAACAACGTAGGTCCGGCCGTCGGTATGGACGGTGACGTCGGACTCATAGTCGATCTCCTCGTTGGGCAGACTGTTGTATACCCGGATCAGCACGTTGCCGCCGCCCCGGTTGATGATATCCTCGGTCTTGAACCAGTGGAAATGGTTGGGAGCGTACTGGCCCTCCTTCAGGTAGAGGAGCTTCTCGGCGTAGACCTTGGGGTACTTGTCGGCCATCGCCCGGTTTCCGTTGCGGATGGTGATCAGGGAGAAGCCCACCTTGTCGAAATCCCCCAGGCCGTAGTCGGTGATGTCCCAGCCCAGCATACACTCCCGGACCTCGTCGTATTCGTGGCCGAGGCTCTCCCACTGCTCCGGGGTAAAGTGGCAGAATGGGGGCAGGAAACAGCAGTGGGTTTCACACATGGCCTCCAGCTCTTTCAGGGCTTTGTTGATCTGTGAGCGTTTCATGGCGCATCCTCCCGTTTTTTCTTTCATTATAAACCGCCGGACCGCTCCCGTCAACCGGATTCCTCCCCCTCCGGCTGTTCACCTGGCGAGCGCATTCGCCCGCACCCAGCGGCCATCCCCCGGCAAAATCACCAGTTGTCCGTCCCGGGAACCCGGCTTCCTCAGCAAACCGCAGAAAATGTAAAAAAACGTGAAATAAGTATGGAAGTTCCATGAAAAGAATGGTACAATAACAGCGCATGAAAACCTTAAGTTCCAATTTCCATAATTTCTGATTTCGTAAAAAACCAGTTACCATTGTGAAGAAGGAGTTTCGAAAAATGTCTAAAAACAGTGTTGAACCCACCAGCTTTTTTGCCCCCGAAACCCAGGTCGCCAATCTGGGCCTGATCGCCTGCCCCGGCGCCGAGGAGCTCACCAACCTCATCGACCGTCACCTGGTCTCCTGGGCCAAGGAAGTGGGCATCGAGAAGGAGACCTTTATCATCCCCTGCGACTGCCCCCGGTTCCAGAGCGGCGACGCCAAGGGCCTGGTGAAGGAGTCCGTCCGTGGCGACGACGTGTTCTTTGTGGTGGATCCCGGCAACTACAGCGTCACCTATAACCTGTTCGGTCATCAGAACCATATGTCCCCCGACGATCATTTCGCCAACCTGAAGCGTCTGATCCAGGCCGTCGCCGGCCGCAGCCACCGGATGACCGTCATCATGCCCTCCCTCTACGGCGGCCGTCAGCATCGCCGTGTGGTCCGGGAGAGCCTGGACTGCGCCGTGGCCCTGCAGGAGCTGCAGAGCATGGGCGTGGAGAACATCATCACCTTCGACGCCCACGATCCCCGGCTGATGAACGCCGTGCCTCTGATGAGCTTTGACAATGTGATGCCCACCTATCAGGTGCTGAAGACCCTGCTGCAGCATATGCCCGAGCTGAGCTTCGACAAGGACAGCTTCATCGTCATCTCCCCCGACGAGGGCGCCATCAACCGGAATATGTATTTCTCCAGCGTCCTGGGCTGCAACCTGGGTATGTTCTACAAGCGCCGTGACTACACCCGTGTGGTCAATGGCCGCAACCCCATCGTCGCCCACGAGTATCTGGGCGAGAGCGTGGAGGGCAAGACTGTGTTCATCGCCGACGACATCATTGCCTCCGGCGAGTCCATGCTGGAAGTCGCCAGCGAGCTGAAGAAGCGGGGCGCCAAGCACATCATCGCCAACGCCACCTTCCCCCTGTTCACCAGCGGCCTGGAGAAGTTCGACAAGGCCGTGGCCGAGGGCACTCTGACCGCCGTTCTGGGCACCAACCTGACCTACCGGAAGCCCGAACTGCTGGAGCGTGACTGGTATTTCGACGTGGACTGCTCCAAGTACTGCGCCTACTTCGTGGCCGCCATCAACCACGAGATGAGCGTCGGCTCCATCTGCGATCCCATCAAGAAGATCGAGGCCCTGCTGGCAAACAGAAAGTAATTAAAACACCCTTTGACAGGTACGGTTCGCCGTACCTGTCTTTTTTCATCGACCTTCGTAGCAATCGTAGGGACCGGCATCCTCGACGGTCCGTCGGTAAAATTTGACCTCGATGGGCAAATTTTGCCGCAAACAATGCCGGCTTACGCCGGACGGACCGTCCGGGAGGCCGGTCCCTACAGGAGCTCAGAATGAACCAGTTTTTTCCTGATTTGTTAAATTATCGTGACACTCTGTCCGCCGGCCCGAAATCATGGTATAGTAATAGTAGAAAAGGAGCGTGATACCATGAAACTGACCTTTTTAGGCGCGGCCCATGAGGTGACCGGTTCCTGCACATTGCTGGAGGCTCGGGGCAGGAACATCCTCATCGACTGCGGCATGGAACAGGGCGAGGACATCTACGAAAACTGCGACCTCCCCGTCTCCCCCATGAACATCGACGCCATCTGCCTGACCCACGCCCACATCGATCACTCCGGCAAGCTCCCGGCCATGGTGGCCCAGGGCTTCCGGGGCCCCATCTACGCAACGGAAGCCGCCCGGCGGCTGTGTACCATCATGCTCCGGGACTCCGCCCACATCCAGGAGTCCGAGGCCGAATGGCGCAACCGCAAGGCCCAGCGAAACGGCGGTCCCCCCTACGTCCCCATGTACACCATGGCCGACGCGGAGGCGGCTCTGCGCCAGTTCCAGGGTTACAACTACGGCGAGACCATCGAGCTTTTCGAGGGAATCCGGCTCACCTTCTCCGACGCCGGACACCTTCTCGGCTCTGCCAGCCTCCATTTCGACATCACCGAAGGAGACGAGCGCCGCTCCATCCTCTTCTCCGGCGACCTGGGCAACCACACCCGGCCCCTGATCCGGGACCCCCAGACTCCCCCCGACGCGGATTATGTGGTCATCGAATCCACCTACGGCGACCGGGTCCATGGGCCTCGTCCGGATTATGTCAACCAACTTACCCAGATCATCCAGGACACTCTGGACATGGGCGGAAACCTGGTGATCCCCGCCTTCGCCGTGGGCCGGACCCAGGAGATGCTCTACCTGATCCGGGAGATCAAGGAAAAGGGCCTGATCCAGGGCCACGACGGCTTCCCGGTGTATGTGGACTCCCCCCTGGCGGTGGAGGCCACTCGGATTTATCAGGATGACACCGCCATGCTCCCCTTCTACGACGAGGAGACTTTGGCGCTGCTCCGCCGGGGCGTCAACCCCATCGCCTTCCCCAACCTGCGGCTGAGCGTCACCAGCGACGAATCGAAGATGATCAACTTCGACATGACTCCCAAGGTCATCCTCTCCGCCTCCGGAATGTGCGAAGCGGGCCGGATCCGCCACCATCTGAAGCACAACCTCTGGCGCAAGGAGAGCACCGTCCTCTTCGTGGGCTATCAGAGCCAGGGCACCGTGGGCCGGAAGCTCATCGACGGCGCCGCCTCCGTCAAGCTCTTCGGCGAGGAGATCGCCGTCCATTGCCGGATCGCAACGCTGGCAGGCATCAGCGGCCACGCCGACCGGGACATGATGCTTTCCTGGCTCGAAAACATGAAAACGCCCCCGAAGCAGGTTTATGTCAACCACGGCGAGGATGCCGTCACCGACACCTTCGCCCAGACCATCGAGGAGGCCCTGAAAATCCCCGCCATCGCCCCCTACTCCGGGGACGAGTTTGACCTGATCTCGGGAGAATGCACCGCCAAGGGCGTGATCCGGAAGGTCACCAAGGTCTCCGACGGCAGACGCCGGGCCAACGCCGCCTTCGACCGGCTCCTGGCCGCAGGCAAGCGGCTGCTGGACGTGATCAACGTCAGCCGGGGCCTCAGCAACAAGGAGCTGGCGAAATTCACCGACCTGATCAACGCCCTCTGCGACAAATATCTGAGAAAGTAAGGAGCATCCCATGTCCCATACTTATGTAAACTATCCTGCCGACAAGTCCGCCCTCTATCCCCTGATTTGTCAGCAGATCAAAGCCCTCACCGAGGGTGTGACCCATCTCATCGCTAATTTGGCCAACGCCAGCGCTGTGCTGAACGAAGCCCTCAGCGATATCAACTGGGTGGGCTTCTATCTGGTGGAGGGAGATGGGCTGGTCCTGGGCCCCTTCCAGGGCAAGACCGCCTGTATCGAGATCCCCTCCGGGCGCGGGGTCTGCGGCACCGCCCTGGCAAAGAACGAGACCCAGCTGGTTTTTGACGTCCACCAGTTTCCCGGCCACATCGCCTGCGACTCCGCCTCCAATTCGGAGATCGTGGTGCCCCTGCGGAAAGACGGCGAGGTTGTGGCCGTCCTTGACATCGACAGCCCTCTCGTCGGCCGCTTCGACGAGGAAGACCGGGAAGGCCTGGAAGAAGTCGCGCGCATCATCGAAAAATGTTTCTGATCGACCCCATGAAAAAAATCCCCTTCCATCCGGAAGGGGATTTTCAGACTGTCGAAAAAGTCCAGCTATGCTGGGCTTTTTCGTTTATCTATGGTATAATGGTTCCGGGTGATGAAAAATGCTGGAACGTGGGAAAATGGAACGTGGAATCTTTGAAATTGTGGATACTGAAAGTTTGGTAC
>JBGVDK010000137.1:0-7220 GCA_045119355.1 Faecousia sp. | reverse complement strand
AAAGGCCTTTTTGCTAACCGCAGTTAGCAAAAAGGCCGCACATTTTTCCTTATTTGTCAAGCATTATTTCTAAAATTGTTACGAAAAAACTGGACTCCACATTTCTGTGAAGTCCAGCTTTTCTTAACTTAATGACATTGCTCTCCGGACGGCGGATTTTTTCATATCCTTTTGTAGGGACCGGCCTCCGGACGGTCCGTCGGCAAAATTTGACCTCGATGGGCAAATTCTGCCGTACACCATGCCGCCTTGCGGCGGAGCGGACCATCGAGGGCGCCGGTCCCTACAATCATAATCCTTACGCAACAAACGCGCAAATCACGCAAAACACCACCAGCGTCACCACGGTCAGCACCGAGCACACGCCGGAGGCCAGTGTATAATCCGCCTGCTTTCTGCCCAGACCGGGAGCCAGGTAGCTGGCCGGGAGAACACAGTAGAGGAGCATCACCCATTTCGTCACAGCGTCCACACCGGGGACTATCGCCAGGATGATCTGGCTCGCCACGCAGGCCGCCAGGGAATAACCAACAACATGGATCCCGGACACCCGGAAGATATCCCCCCGCATGGACTTGTCCATGGAGAAATTATAGCCCACGGAGAAGAGCATCACCGCGCTCACTGGCTCCGCCAGGAAGCCCACGGACTCGGTGACGATGCTGCCGATGCCCACACTGTCCATCCAGGCCGCGGCGCCCGTCAGGTTCAGGGTCAGGCCCAGGGCGCTCATGATCACCAGCGGCGAGCACAGCACACCCTTGACGATTCTCCCCAGGCTGGGGTTCTCGCCGGTGTCGGTGGAGAGGATGGCGATGACGGGATAAGCCACGATGGCCTGGGTCAGGTCCAGCACACCCATCCGGTAGCTTTCCGCCGCGCCGAAGAGAGTGATGGTCAGGGGGATGCCCAGCATCCCCGTCTCATGGGCGCAGAACAATTGGGGCAGGTTGTGGTAGCGGAACTTTCCCTTCTTCACCCGGAAGGACCACAGCGTACCGATCACCAAGGGCACCAGGCACAGCCCCATGCTCAGCAGCGCCTCGCCGCCCATCTTCGCGGTTAGGCAGGAGTTGAACACCACGCAGGGCAGGCCGAACTTCACCACGAACTGCTGCAGACCCCGGACCTCCTCAGGGGTCATCAGGCTTTTCCGTTTCGCCAGCATCCCCAGAAAGATCGCCGTAAAAATCGGCGCGATCACCTGCGCAACGGACAAAATCTTTTCCATTTTCTACCTCCAACGGAGTTTTTCTTCATTCTAGCACAGAAAAAGGTGAATGACAAGAACCCATCCGTGGATAATCGTAGGGACCGGCGTCCTCGACGGTCCGTGCCGCGTTAGCGGCAGACGTTGTTTGCCGACGGACCGTCCGGAGGCCGGTCCCTACAAATTTTCCGCATAAAGCTTCCCTTTTAGCGGCATACTAAGGCAAGAAATTTCCGAGGAGAATGCACATGAACCACCACACCCCCTGGGCGGGCTTTGAGCCCGGCTCCTGGACCCGGGAGATCAACGTCCCCAGCTTCATCCGCCACAACTACACCCCCTACGACGGGGACGACGCCTTCCTGGAAGATCCCACCCAGAACACCCTGGACCTTTGGAAGCAGGTCATGGACCTGACAAAAGCCGAACAGGCCGCCGGAGGCGTCCTGGATATGGACACCTCGGTGATCTCCACCATCACCTCCCACGGTCCCGGCTACCTGGACCGGGAGAAGGAAACCATCGTGGGCTTTCAGACGGACAAGCCCTTCAAGCGGGCCCTGATGCCCTACGGCGGCATCCGCATGGCGGAGAAGGCCTGCGCCGACAACGGCTATACGATTGACCCCCAGGTGAAGGAATTCTTCACCCTCCACCGGAAGACCCACAACGCCGGTGTCTTCGACGCCTACACCCCCGAAATGCGGGCCTGCCGGTCCAGCCATATCATCACCGGCCTCCCCGACGCCTACGGCCGGGGCCGGATCATCGGCGACTACCGCCGGGTAGCCCTCTACGGCGTGGACCAGCTGATCGCCGACAAGCAGGACCAGAAGGACGCCGCAGGCGTCATCATGTCCGAGGAGGTCATCCGGGCCCGGGAGGAATTTTCCGAACAGCTCCGGGCGTTGGAGGAGCTGAAGCGCATGGCCCAAAGCTACGGCTTCGACATCTCTCAGCCCGCGACAAACACCCGGGAGGCCATCCAGTGGCTCTATTTCGGCTATCTCGCCGCGGTGAAGGAGCAGAACGGCGCGGCCATGAGCCTGGGCCGGGTATCCACCTTCCTGGACGTGTACGCGGAACGGGACCTGAGAAACGGCATCTTTACCGAAAGCCAGATCCAGGAATTTGTGGACCACTTCATCATGAAGCTCCGGCTGGTGAAGTTCGCCCGGACGCCGGAGTACAATGCTCTCTTCTCCGGCGACCCCCAGTGGGTCACGGAATCCATCGGCGGCATGGGCGTGGATGGACGGCACCTGGTCACCAAGATGTCCTTCCGATTCCTGCACACCCTGAGCAACCTGGGCCCCTCCCCGGAGCCCAACCTGACGGTGCTCTGGTCGGTGCGGCTCCCGGAAAACTTCAAGCGCTTCTGCGCCAAGACCTCCATCGAGTCCTCCTCCATCCAGTACGAGAACGACGACATTATGCGCCGGTTCCACGGGGACGACTACGCCATCGCCTGCTGTGTGTCTTCCATGCGGGTCGGGAAGGAAATGCAGTTCTTCGGCGCAAGGGCCAACCTGGCCAAGTGCCTGCTCTACGCCATCAACGGCGGCCGGGACGAGGTAACGGGCACGCAGGTGGGTCCCGCCTTCCGGCCCATCACCTCGGAATACCTGGACTATGAGGAGGTCATGGCCCGGTACGATGATATGATGGGCTGGCTGGCCTCGGTCTACGTCAACACCCTGAACGTCATCCACTATATGCACGACAAATACTGCTACGAGCGGCTTCAGATGGCCCTCCACGACGCGGATGTGAAGCGCTGGTTCGCCACGGGCATCGCGGGGCTTTCCGTGGTGGCCGATTCCCTGTCCGCCATCAAGTACGCCCGGGTGAAGGTCCTCCGGGATGAAACAGGGCTGGCGGTGGACTACGAGGCGGAGGGGGACTTCCCCAAATACGGCAACGACGACGATCGGGTGGATACCATCGCCCGGGACATCGTCCACCGCTTCATGAACCACATCCGGAAAAACAAGACCTACCGGCACAGCGTTCCCACCACCTCGGTGCTCACCATCACCTCCAACGTGGTCTACGGCAAAGCCACCGGCTCCACCCCCGACGGCCGGAAGAAGGGCGAGGCCTTCGCTCCGGGAGCCAACCCCATGCACCGCCGGGACACCCACGGAGCGGTGGCCTCCCTGGCGTCGGTGTCGAAGCTCTCCTTCCTGGACGCCCAGGACGGCATCTCCAACACCTTCTCCATCATCCCGGGGGCTCTTGGCAAGGCGGACCAGGTGTTCCTGGGGGACCTGGCCCTGGACTTTGGATGTGAGGGCGGCGTCTGCGCCCTGCCCACCCTCTTCGAAAACCTCGACACCACGGAAGGAGCATAACATGAAAGCCACAGAAAGCCAGATCGACAACCTGGTGGCCCTGCTGGACGGCTACGCCGCCAAAGGCGGGCACCACCTCAACGTCAACGTGTTCAGCAAGGAAACATTACTGGACGCCCAGGCCCATCCGGAGAAATATCCCCAGCTCACCGTCCGGGTCAGCGGTTACGCGGTGAACTTCGTGAAGCTGACGAAAGAACAGCAGGACGAGGTCATCTCCCGGACCTTCCACGACCGGGTATGACAGGCCGCGTCCATTCCCTCGAGAGCTTCGGCACCGTAGACGGCCCGGGGATCCGGCTGGTGGTGTTTCTGCAGGGCTGTCCCATGCGGTGCAAATACTGCCACAACCCGGACACCTGGAAGATGCGGGGCGGCACGCTGATGACGCCGGAGGAAATTCTGGAGCTGTTCCGGAAAAACCGCGCCTTCTACCGCCGGGGAGGCATCACCGTCACCGGCGGCGAGCCGCTGATGCAGGTGGACTTCCTTTTGGACCTGTTCCGCCTGGCGAAGCAGGAGGGCATACACACCTGCATCGACACCTCCGGCGTCACCTACCGTCCGGAGAAATCCAGCTACAACGACAAGCTGGACGAGCTGCTTCGCCTGACGGACCTGGTGCTCCTGGACATCAAACACACGGACCCGGCGGCCCATAAGGACCTGACCGGCCACGAATTTTCCGGCATCCATGCCTTCGCCCGGTATTTGGAAGCTAAGGGCATCCCCGTCTGGGTCCGCCACGTTCTGGTTCCCGGGCTTACCGACGATCCCGAGCATCTGAAAGCCCTGGGGCGGCTGATCGCCGGGCTCTCCAATGTCCAGGCACTGGACGTACTCCCGTACCACACCATGGGCGTGGAAAAATACCGGGAGCTGGGCATCCCCTACCCTTTGGAGGGTACGGAGCAGGCCACCGCAGAGCAGGCACAGAAGGCCAAGGAAATCATCCTCCAAGCCTGGCGGGAGGCAAAAATCGAAAAATAAAGAACACCCTGCTCCAATAGAAGAGCAGGGTGTATTTTTCAGTTCGACTCCTCCCGGAACTCCTTGATCCGCTTCAGGAACTTCGCCCCGTACCACTGGGCCTTCATCTCGCCCACGCCGGAAACCCGGCGGAATTCGCTGATGCCCTTCGGCTTCTTCCGGGCCATGTCCGCCAGGGTGGCGTTGGAGAAGACCACATAGGCTGGAACGCCCTCGCTCCGGGCGATTTCTGCCCGGAGGATCCGCAGCTCTTCGTAAAGCTCCACGGCCTCTCCCGTGAGCTTGACGTCCCCAGCTTTGCCGCTTGTCTGGACCTCCGGCTCCTCCTCTTTCCGGGTGAGCATGATGACCTCCTGCCCCCGGTAGAGCACCTCCCCCGCCTTGGCCGTCAGCCGCAGGGTCTGATGCTCCTGCTCCGTCAGCAGATATCCCTCCGCTTCCAGATGGGAGATCATGGCCCGGATCCGGCTCCTGCCAAAATTGTGCAGAAGGCCGTAGGTGCTCAGCTCATTCAATCCCTGTTCCAGCAGGCTCTTTTCCTTGCTGCCCTGCAGGACCTTCGCCACAATGGACGCACCCACCCAGTAGCCCAGCTTGTCATAGATCCGCCGGACGCAGGAGAGGATCATCTGGCTCTCCCGGGTGATGTCCTGGGCCACAAATTCACTGCTGCACACGCCGCAGTTGCCGCAGGCCTCCGGGTGCTCCTGGCCGAAGTAGCTGAGGATATACCCCCGGAGGCAGTCCCGGCTCTGGCAGTAGCCCACCATGGCCCCCAGCCGGACCAGGTCCTGTTCCCGGACCAGCTCCCGCTGCTCGGGAGTCATCTCGTCGTTTTCCACAGAACTGTTGATAAGGAATTTGGCAGTCTGCACATCACCTGCGCTGTAGAGGAGGATGCACTCCGCCTCCGCGCCGTCCCGTCCGGCACGGCCCGCCTCCTGGTAGTAGGCCTCGATGGATTTCGGCATATTGTAGTGGATGACGTAGCTGACGTTGGATTTGTCGATGCCCATGCCGAAGGCGTTGGTTGCCACCATCACGGTCTTCCGGTCGTAGAGGAAGTCCTCCTGATTTTCGCTCCGCTCCTGCTCGTCCAGGCCTGCGTGGTAGCGGGTGGCGGCGTAGCCGTTGTCCAGCAGGGTTTCGCAGACGCTCTCCACCTTCTTCCGGGTGGAGCAGTAGATGATGCCGCTCTTATCCCGGCGGGAGGCCAGCAACCGCAGCAGCTCCCCGTCCTTCCGTTCCGGCTTCAGCACATCGAAGAACAGGTTGGGCCGGTCGAAGCCGGTAACGGTACGCACCGGGTCCCGGAGGCCCAGCAGCCGCTCCACATCCTCCCGGACCTGGGCGGTGGCCGTTGCCGTAAACGCTCCCACCACCGGACGCCGGGGCAGGTTGTTGATAAAGTCAATGATCCGAAGATAACTGGGCCGGAAATCCTGGCCCCACTGGGAGATGCAGTGGGCCTCGTCCACCGCCAGGAAGGAGATGTCCAGCCGACTAACGATATCCCCGAACCCGCCGTAATCCAGCCGTTCCGGGGCCACATAGACAATCTTGTACCGCCCGGAAAGCAGGTTCCGGTACACCATGCGCATCTGCTCAGCATTCAGGGTGCTGTTGATGTAGGCCGCCGGGATGCCCATGCCCTTCAGGGCCATCACCTGGTCCCGCATCAGGGAGATCAGCGGCGAGATGACCAGGGTGATCCCCGGCAGCATCAGACCGGGCACCTGATAACACACGCTCTTACCGCCGCCGGTGGGCATAATGCCGAAGACGTCCCTCCCGGACAATACGCCGTCGATCAGCGCCTCCTGGCCCGGGCGGAACTCCCGGTAGCCGAAATACCGCTCCAGGACCTCAAATTTGTTCATGGAACCCCTCATTTCTCGTCCGTTTGTTCGTATTATGGCATACTTTCCCGAGAAATGCAAGGGGGAATTGGAAGATCTGTCAATCGGACAGTGCTTCCATCAGCAATCTGCTGGCCAATGAGAACCCATCACAAAACGCTTGCTCCATCAGCCGAAGCAGATATTCTTCCGCACAATCGATGTACTTTTCAAATATCACCTGCTGGGCGGGTGATATTTCTTTGTTCAGGTTATCCCTGTTTCGAGCCATCAGCACAACCAATTCGTTGATTTGCCGATCATGTGCGCCACAGTTGTCACAAGGCACAATGTTTCCATTCCACAAGTCCGCAATCGTTTGCATCATACATTTCATCCTTTCCATCCGGCTTATCATAATGCCCTTACAACCAGCATTTTACCACAGATTTCAGTCAAAAATATGACATTTGGTCATATTTTCAAAAAACAATTGTATCTAGCAAGCATTGGATGGTGCTGAAACTTTTTCGCTTTCCGTTCACAGTCCTCCGGACTGCACCCGGAAAACGAAGGATTCTCCCACGGGCTAAAAAACATGCCACCGGCATGTTTTTTACCGGGGCTCTGCCCCAGCCGCCCTTTCGAATCCCGCCAAACCCATTAAAAAAAGAGCCACCCCAAAGGGCAATGTCATTAAGTTAAGAAAAGCTGGACTTCACAGAAATGTGGAGTCCAGTTTTTTCGTAACAATTTTAGAAATAATGCTTGACAAATAAGGAAAAATGTGCGGCCTTTTTGCTAACTGCGGTTAGCAAAAAGGCCTTT
>JBGVDK010000136.1:0-22850 GCA_045119355.1 Faecousia sp. | reverse complement strand
GATTCAGACACTCTATTCCCCTTACAAGCAGCATTAGGTTATACCATTGCTCAGAACTTGTATGTCTCCCCTAACAATTTGTTGGTGGAAGGCATATCCGATTTGGTCTACCTCAATCATTTTTCTGCCATCCTCAAGGAGGCTGGAAAAGAAGGACTGAAGGAAGATGTTACCATCGTTCCGGTAGGTGGTGCAGATAAAATTGCGACTTTTATTTCGCTGATGAGAGGCAATGAGTTGTCTACCGTATGTATGTTGGACACCTTTACAGATCAAAGCGCACAAGCAAGATTGAAGCGCATGGTAGAACAAAAGATTATTGCTGACAAGAAGATCCTTTTCTATCACACGGTAATCAACCAGACCTTTGCTGACATTGAAGACTTGTTTAGCAAAGAAGAATATCTGACTCTGTATAACGGCGCATTCAGAACAACCGTTCAGATGTCTGATTTGGACGCGGATAAACCGATTATGGCACAGTTAAAGAGAATTAACGGAAAGGCCTTTAATCATTATTCGTCCGCTAATTATATGGCCAAGAACATTGGAACACTCACTTTTTCTAACGAAACCCTTGAGCGTTTTGAAAAGCTGTTCAAATTGGTTAATGAGAAATTTTAAGGTGATGCCGTCGACATTGTGAAATAGCTCGCTCGCTATTTTTACGGGCGAGTTACTTCACGCTTGCAGGCAAAATTGAAAAGGATTAAGCCAATAGGGGGAAGCTGTATGCCTATAATCTATGAGGGATATGATGAATGCCAAAAGTGTGGTGCAAACTTTAGATGGGTACATTTTGAGTGGCATCGATCAAAACTGAACTCTGGTGTATTTCATGTAGAAAGAATACCGGAAAAGCCTTGGGCAAAGGAATTCAAGGTGATAGATGATAAACACACCGAATATATGGTTGAGTGCCCTCGTTGTAACTTTATTAACCGTTTTCTTTGTGATACTGAAAAATAAATTCAACGTAATTTTCAATCCCACTTCTGTCCAAGTTGGGCAGAAGTGGGATTTTAGACTTCCGACCAACTTGGTCGGAAGTGAGCTTTTATATTCCCGACAAGTTGTCGGGAAGTTAGTTTTGAAAACTCTGCCCAGGTTGGACAGAATTATTTTTGCCCGTTGATATTTCTCTTGAAAACGTCCTAACAGGTAGAGAGAACTTTTCTGCAACCGTTGATTTTCGTTCTTTGTAGTTCCGAATATAGTGAGAGGGATTCGCAATCTTGACGGCATAGTACATTATCTGTATAATAATGGAACAGCGGTACGCCGCTACATAACAACTGAATAGAAATGTTCGACCATATTGAGACATAATTAGTCGGAATCATCCGACACGGTAGGCATAGAAATGGGTCTGCCAGTAGTTAGTATTTAGGTATGCGTAGGAAATGGGATCTCCGCAGTGGATCATCACATTGTTGCCAACATAGATGCCCACATGGGAAACTCCATCGGTGTCATAGGTTCCCTCAAAGAACACAAGATCACCGGGTTTGACATTGGCGCTGGAAACGGGAGTGCAGATGTTGTACAGACCTTGCGCTCCCAGTCTGCCAACATTCCAGCCGCTGTGATTGATAACCCAGGACACGAAACCGGAACAGTCGAAGGAGGTGTTGGGGTTACTGCCGCCCCACACATAGGGGTAGCCCAGATACTTTTCTGCTTCCTCGATCATCGCTGCGAATACTTCGTCCTCCAGCAGTTCGGGAGGAATATCATAGTCGGTATAACCGTTGGTGTACCTATCGATGTACTGAGAATCCGGAAATAGATCGGGACGGTTGCCCAAGGTAGCCATATAAACGGCATACATACTGAGCGGATCTTCACCCATGATGTAAACCGGAACATGGCTGAGATTGAAGTTTTCCAAAGTGACTTTGCACTTATAGTAGGTGTAAGGCACTTCGACTTCGTACTCATATTCCTCCATGATGGGATCGCCGTGTTCGTCGTACAAGTAACGCCCGGTGTTGGGATCTCTTGCGTGACGCTCTCCGATTTCTGTTTCGGTACGGTATCGGGTTTCCGTTTCCACTTCTTCCGTGAGAATGTACTGCTTTTCAAACAGCATATCCATTGTTCCTTCCACATCAGCCAGCGTCCATTCGCCGGGATGCAAAGCGGACAGTATGGAAATCAGCACATAGGGATCGTGTTCGATGGTGTCCAGATCATAGGAATAGCTTCACGGTTTTCTCTGGAATATCGCTTTTGCCATACGATGTTGCAGAGGAAAGACGCTTCACCAAACACATCATCGCAGAGCATACGCAATGCGCCCATTTCAAAATCATCAATAGAAATAAAGATGACACCATCTGACTTCAAGAGCTGCCAGGCAATACGAAGCCGTGATTCCATAAATGACAGCCATTTACTGTGTCTGAAACCGTCTTGCTTGTCGACAAATGCATCCTCATACCTGAAGTCGTTGCCGCCTCTGTTATAAGGGGGATCGATATAAATGATATCAATTTTTCCCTTATGGGTTTTCTCCAACAGGCGCAGGGAGTGGAGATTGTCGCCCTCCAGAATGAAGTTATAACCCTGGCCGGGAGCCGCAATGATCTCCCGCTCCGGCACCTCGGTGAATACAGGAATATTGTCCCGCATCATCACATCCACGGCTTCCTCATGCTGCTCCCACACAAGGCCATACTTCTTGGAGGTCAGCTCACTCTCGATCTCGCCCAGGGCAATGAGCATATCGTCATCATCCCGGTGCTCGTCCTTTATCTTCTGCAAGAACGCCAACATGCGCTCCCGCTTTAACTGTGAAAGATTTGGCATTTCATAAGGGTTACTACCTTGTGGAAGTTGAAGCTCCTTACGTTAAAAGCGGAATATGTCGATTTTGTAGGGAACTATCAGATTGCAGTATATGAAGCAGATTAGTTTCGAGTAAAATCATCCGATTTGAGAGAGTGATAACGGCCGGAACCTTTTACAAAGAGATGGGGAGAAGAGAGACATGCAGTCCCTGACGCTGTGGCGACAGAGGCATTTTAAGCGTTCCATGTAAAAAATGCATCATTTTCGGCGAAAAAATCCCGGGATTTTCTCGCGGATGGACGCTTGTAACCGAGGTTCGTTTGTGATATAGTATCGGCGAGAGCAAAGGCGTTCTCACATGGGTGCAGTCTACCCGTGTGAGAGCGCCTTTTTATTTTTCCCGGAAACGGGGAAAGGAGCACTTTTTATGGAACAATTTACGGACCGTCAGACCCCCGCGGGATTGTATGATCCCCGGTTTGAGCACGATAACTGCGGCGTGGGTGCCGTGGTGGATATGAAAGGCCGCAAAAGCCACCAGATCCTGGACGACGCGCTGAAGATCGTGGAGCACTTGGAGCACCGGGCAGGCAAGGACGCCGAGGGTCAGACCGGCGACGGCGTGGGCATCATGACCCAGATCAGTCACAAATTCTTCTCCAAGGCTGCTGCCCAGGCGGGCATCGGGCTTGGCGGCGAACGGGAATACGGCGTGGGCATGTTCTTCTTCTCCCAGGAGGAGCTGCACCGGAACCAGGCCAAGAAGCTGTTTGAAATCATCTGCAAAAAGGAGGGACTGCCCTTCCTGGGCTGGCGGCAGGTGCCGGTGTGCCCGGAGGTGCTGGGCCACAAGGCGAGAAGCTGTATGCCCAGTATCTGGCAGGGCTTCGTGGGCAAGCCCGCACGGGTGGAGAAGGGGATCGACTTCGACCGGAAGCTGTATGTGGCCCGGCGGGTGTTCGAGCAGTCCAACCAGGAGACCTATGTGTGCAGCCTGTCCAGCCGGACCATCGTGTACAAGGGAATGTTCCTGGTGAAGGAGCTGCGGCTGTTCTACCCGGACCTACAGGATCAGAACTTTGAGACTGCCATCGGCATGGTCCACAGCCGGTTCTCCACCAACACCGCTCCCAGCTGGAACCGGGCGCACCCCAACCGGTTCATTCTCCACAACGGCGAGATCAACACCATCCGGGGCAACGTGGACACCATGCTGGCCCGGGAGGAGACCATGGGAAGCAAATTCCTGAAAAATGACATGACGAAAGTTCTCCCCATCGTGGACCAGGGAGGCTCGGACTCCGCCATGCTGGACAACACCCTGGAATTCATGGTGATGAACGGCATGGAGCTGCCCCTGGCGGTGATGGTGACGATCCCCGAGCCCTGGAGCAACAACAAGAGCATGGACCAGAAGAAGCGGGACTTTTACCAGTATTACGCAACGATGCTGGAACCCTGGGACGGTCCGGCCTCCATCGTGTTCAGCGACGGCGACGTGATGGGCGCGGTGCTGGACCGGAACGGCCTGCGGCCCAGCCGGTACTACATCACGGAGGACGGGCGGCTGATCCTGTCCAGCGAGGTGGGCGTGCTGGATATCCCGGCGGAGCAGATCGTGAAGAAGGACCGGCTCCGTCCGGGCAAGATGCTTCTGGTGGACACGGTGAAGGGCGAGCTGGTGGACGATGAGCGGCTGAAGGCCGATTACGCCGGGCGTCAGCCCTACGGTGAGTGGCTGGACCGGAATCTGGTGCAGCTTGCCGACCTGACCGTCCCCAACCAGCGGCTCCCCTCCTACACCCGGGAGGAGATGGTGCGGCTTCAGAAGGCCTTCGGCTACCGGTACGAGGATGTGAACCACATCATGCTCCCCATGGCGAAAAACGGCGGCGAGCCCTCCGGGGCCATGGGCAGCGATACCCCCCTGGCGGCGCTGAGCCATACTCATCCGCCGCTGTTTGAATACTTCAAGCAGATGTTCGCCCAGGTCACCAACCCGCCCATCGATGCCCTCCGGGAGAAGATCGTCACATCCACCACCGTCTATGTGGGCGCCCAGGGCAATCTGCTGGAAGAGGCGGCGGACAACTGCAAGGTGCTGAAAATCAACAACCCCATCCTGACGGAGACGGATCTGCTGAAGATCAGGACCATGAACGTTCCCGGCTTCAAGGTGGAGACAGTCTCCATCTGCTATTACAAGAACACCTCCCTGGAAAAGGCCATTGATCGGCTGTTCGTGGACGTGGACCGGGCATACCGGGACGGCGCGAACCTGCTGATCCTCTCCGACCGGGAGATTGACGAATATCATGTGGCTATCCCCAGCCTGCTGGCCGTTGGAGCGGTGTCCAAGTACCTGGTCCGGACCCGGAAGCGGACCGCCATGGCTCTGATTTTGGAGAGCGGTGAGCCCAGGCTCGTTCACGATTTCGCGACCCTGCTGGGCTACGGCGCCTGCGCCGTCAATCCGTATCTGGCCCAGGAGAGCATCCGGATGCTTATCCAGGATGGCCTGCTGGAAAAGGACTACTACGCCGCCGTCAACGACTACAACAAGGCGGTGCTGGCGGGCATTGTGAAGATCGCCTCCAAGATGGGTATTTCCACCATCCAGTCCTACTGCGGCAGTCAGATTTTTGAGGCTCTGGGCATCAGCAAAGAAGTGGTGGACAAATACTTCACCAACACGGTCACCCGGGTGGGCGGCATCACCATGGAGGACATCCAGAAGGATCTGGAAGAGCGGCACCAGCAGGCCTTCGATCCTCTGGGCCTGGACACCAACATGGAGCTGGTAAGCCGGGGCACCCACAAATTCCGCAGCGGTGAGGCGGCGGAGCAGCATCTGTATGACCCGAGAACCATCCATCTGCTTCATCAGGCCTGCCAGACCGGGGACTATGGCAAGTTCAAGGAATACACTGCCGCGGCTGCCAAGGAGAACGGCGATGATATGCATCTGCGGAGCCTGCTGGAATTCCAGTATCCTGCCGAAGGTGTGCCCATCGAGGAAGTGGAGCCGGTGGAGTCCATCGTCCGGCGGTTCAAGACCGCGGCCATGAGCTACGGCGCGCTGTCCGAGGAAGCCCACGAATGCCTTGCCATCGCTATGAACCGGCTGGGGGGTAAATCCAACACCGGCGAGGGCGGCGAAGCCGAGGAGCGCTACGGCACCGAGAAAAACTCCACCATCAAGCAGGTGGCCTCCGCCCGGTTCGGCGTGACAAGCAAATACCTGGTCTCCGCCAAGGAGATCCAGATCAAGATGGCCCAGGGCGCGAAGCCCGGCGAGGGCGGCCAGCTCCCCGGGGGCAAGGTCTATCCCTGGGTGGCAAAATGCCGCCATTCCACCACCGGCGTGGGCCTGATCTCCCCGCCGCCCCATCATGACATCTATTCCATCGAGGATCTGGCCCAGCTGATCTACGATCTGAAATGCGCCAACCGGGACGCCGCCATCAGCGTCAAGCTGGTCAGCGAAGCGGGGGTTGGCACCATCGCCGCAGGTGTGGCAAAGGCAGGCGCGGAGGTCATCCTGATCTCCGGCTTCGACGGCGGCACCGGCGCGGCGTCCATCAATTCCTCCATCCACAACGCGGGCCTGCCCTGGGAGCTGGGCATCGCGGAGGCCCACCAGTGCCTGATCATGAACGGCCTGCGCTCCCGGGTCCGGATCGAGTCCGACAGCAAGCTGATGAGCGGCCGGGATGTGGCCATCGCCGCCATGCTGGGCGCGGAGGAATTCGGCTTCGGCACCGGACCGCTGGTGGCGCTGGGCTGCGTGATGATGCGGGTGTGCAATCTGGACACCTGCCCCATGGGCATCTGCACCCAGAATCCGGAGCTGCGGAAGAACTTCCGGGGCAAGCCGGAATACGTGATGAACTTCATGCGCTTCATGGCCCAGGAGCTGCGGGAATACATGGCGAAGCTGGGCGTACGCAGGGTGGAGGAGCTGGTGGGCCGCACGGACCTGCTGAAGGTCCGGCCTGCCGCCTCCGGCTCCCGGGCGGGGGAGATGGACCTCAGCGCCCTGCTGGGCAATCCGTTGGTTGAAAACTCCGGCGTCCATTTTGACCCTGCGGCGGTCTACGACTTCCGTTTGGAGCAGACCAAGGACATGAAGGTGCTGATGAAGAAGTTCAAAAAGAGCTTCGACATGGCCGAACCCAGGCCCATGACCGTTTCCCTGGAAGTGGGCAACACCGACCGGGCCTTCGGCTCCATCTTCGGCAGCGAGATCACAAAGAAATTCGGCAGCACCCTGTCGGACGATACCTTCCACGTCACCTGTACCGGCTGCGGCGGACAGAGCTTCGGCGCGTTCATCCCCAAGGGGTTGACCCTGGAGCTGATTGGCGACTGCAACGACTATCTGGGCAAGGGTCTCTCCGGCGGCCGGATTATCGTCCGCTCCCCGGAGAACGTCAGCTACGACCCCAGCGAAAACATCCTCATCGGCAATGTGGCCCTCTACGGCGCCACGGGCGGCAAGGCCTTCATCGCCGGTGTAGCCGGTGAGCGGTTCTGCGTCCGAAATTCCGGCGCGGCGGCGGTGGTGGAGGGCGTGGGCGACCATGGCTGTGAATACATGACCGGCGGCACTGTGGTGGTGCTGGGCGGCACCGGCAAGAACTTCGCCGCGGGCATGAGCGGCGGCATTGCCTACGTCCTGGACGAAGACTGGGACTTCTACCAGCGGGTGAACAAGGACATGGTGTCCCTGGAACCCGTGGAGCACAAGGGGGACGTGTCCACCCTGAAGGAGCTGATCCGGGAGCACGTGGAGGCCACCGGCTCTGCCCGGGGCAGAATGATTTTGGAGAATTTCGCCGAATACCTGCCCAAGTTCAAGAAAGTCCTGCCCCATGACTATGACCGGATGCTCCGGCTCATCGCCCAGATGGAGGAGAAGGGCGAGGACAGCGAGCAGGCCCAGATCGAGGCGTTCTACGCCATGAAAAACGGACTGTGAGGAGGGGAAAATCATGGGTAAAAATACCGGATTTATGGAGTTTGACCGGAAAACCACCGTGGAACTGCCGCCAAAGGAGCGGATCCAGAACTGGAAGGAATTTCACATCCCCCTGCAGCCGGAGGAACAGCAGACCCAGGGCGCCCGGTGCATGGACTGCGGCGTACCCTTCTGCCAGAGCGGTATGATGATCGGCGGCATGGCCAGCGGCTGCCCCCTGAACAATCTTGTTCCGGAGTGGAATGATCTGGTGTACCAGGGCCAGTGGGATCTGGCGGTGAAGCGGCTGATCGCCACCAACCGCTATCCGGAGTTCACCAGCCGGGTGTGTCCGGCGCTGTGCGAGGCGGCCTGTACCTGCGGCATGGTGACGGGAAACTCTGTTACAGTGAAGGAAAATGAACGGGCTGTGGTGGAGTACGGCTACGCCAGCGGCGTGATCCACGCGGTGCCGCCTCCCGCCCGGACGGGCAAACGGGTGGCGGTGGTGGGCGCGGGTCCCAGCGGCCTGTCTGTTGCGGACCTGCTGAACAAGCGGGGCCACAGTGTCACCATCTACGAGCGGAGCGACCGGGTGGGCGGATTGCTGATGTACGGCATTCCTAACATGAAGCTGGAAAAGTGGGTCATCGACCGCCGGGTGGAGATTCTGAAGGAGGAGGGCATCGAGTTTGTTCTCAATGCCGACGTGGGCCGGAATGTGTCTGCGGAGGAGCTGAAGGAGCAGTATGACGCAGTGGTCCTCTGCTGCGGCGCGAAGCAGCCCCGGGATGTGGCGGTTCCCGGACGGGAGGCTGAGGGCATCCATTTCGCGGTGGATTATCTGACCAGTGTGACGAAAAGTCTGCTGGATTCCAACTTTGAGGACGGGAAAGCCATCTCCGCCAAGGGGAAAAAGGTCCTGGTCATTGGCGGCGGCGACACGGGCAACGACTGCCTGGGCACCGCCATCCGTCAGGGCTGCGAAAGCGTGATGCAGCTTGAGATGATGCCTTGTCCGCCGCAAACGCGTACCGCCTCCAATCCCTGGCCGGAGTGGCCCCGGGTCCTGAAGACCGACTACGGCCAGCAGGAAGCCATCGCCTGCTTCGGCAGCGACCCCCGGGTGTACCAGGCCACCGTCAAGGAATTCCGGAAAAATGAGGCGGGAGAGGTCTGCGGCGCGGTGATCGCCCGTCTGGAGAGCCAGGTGGTGGACGGCCGCCGAATGATGGTCCCCACCGGGGAGGAATTTGAGATCGAGTGCGGCATGGTACTGATCGCCGCGGGCTTTGTGGGCTGCGAGGGCTACGTCCCCGAAGCCTTCGGCGTGGAGCGTACCCCCCGGGGCACGGTGGCTGACCGGAAGTTTGCCACCAACCAGCCGAAGGTCTTCGCCTGCGGCGATATGCGCCGGGGTCAGAGCCTGGTGGTCTGGGCGCTGCGGGAGGGCAGGGATACTGCCGCCGTGGTGGACGAATTCCTGATGGGATATACGAACCTGTAAACCTTATTAGGCGTTATGTATAAATCTGTAAAATTTTTTTGTACAAAGTGTTGACAAATCCTGGATCCTGATGTAGAATGCTTTCCGTAAGGCAAAGGTGTCTAAGAGTGTAATGCTCCTAGACGCCTTTGCCTTTTTCTTTTTCGGCCCTCGGGAAGCGGGATTCTTCATCTCCCTTTCAACCCGCCTCCCGGGCGGCCGGTCTTCCGGAAAGAAGCGCTTGTTTTGGAAAACCAACTGCTGTCCCTGGACTGCCGGCATATGTGCCGGGGATGGTGGGGCGGAGGAGTGGGAAACCGCCTCCGCTGAAAACCAGATTCCTTTCTCCTTTGCGCAATGCCGTTCGGGCGGCGCCGAGAGGAGCTGACCACTCCTCCCGGAATGGGAGAAGGATCGTAAGAATTGACCCCGAGAAGAAAAAAGGAGGATCTATTATGACGTACAGTGCTGTAAACACCATTTGGGTATTGCTGGGAACCGCGTTGGTTTTCTTCATGCAGGCGGGCTTCTCCATGTGTGAGGCGGGCTTCACCCGGGCCAAGAACACTGGCAACATCCTGATGAAGAATCTGATGGATTTCTGCATCGGCACTCCCTGTTTCTGGCTGTTTGGCTTCGGCATCATGTTCGGCGCGGGCAGCTCCATCATCGGCTGGCTGGACCCTGGCATTACGAAGGACTACAGCCATGTGCTTCCCGAGGGCGTTCCCCTGTGGGCCTACGCCATTTTCCAGACCGTGTTCTGTGCCACCTCTGCCACCATCGTCTCCGGCTCCATGGCAGAGCGGACCAAGTTCAGTGCCTACTGCATCTACTCCGCCGCCATCTCCCTGTTCATCTATCCCATTTCCGGCCACTGGATCTGGGGCGGCGGCTGGCTGAGTGAGCTGGGCTTCCACGATTTCGCCGGTTCCACCGCGGTCCATATGGTTGGCGGCATCTGCGCCTGCATCGGTGCCTGGATGCTGGGGCCCCGGATCGGCAAGTACGATTCTGAGGGTAAGCCCAAGGCTATCCTGGGCCACAACCTGACCTTCGCCGCCCTGGGCGTGTTCATCCTGTGGTTCTGCTGGTTTGGCTTCAATGGCGCGTCCACCGTTGCCATGGACTCCGACGAGGCTGTCACCAGCGCGGGCCTGATCTTCTTCAACACCAACATGGCCGCAGCGGCAGCCTGCTGCGTGACGCTGATTTTCACCTGGATCCGCTACGGCAAGCCCGATGTGTCCATGACCTACAACGCAGCCCTGGCGGGCCTGGTGGGCATCACCGCCGGATGCGACGCCGTTTCTCCCCTGGGCGCTGTCATCATGGGCGCGGTGTTCGGCATCGTCATCGTGCTGGCTGTGGAGTTCTTCGACAAGGTTGCCAAGATCGACGATCCTGTGGGCGCCATCTCCGTCCATGGCTGCTGCGGCGCTCTGGGCACCATTATGACCGGCCTCTTTGCCACCGGCGTCTCCACCGAGAAGGGCCTGTTCTACGGCGGCGGCTGGCATCTGCTGGGCGTCCAGGCGCTGGGCGTTGTCAGTGTGGCGGCGTATGTGGCCGTGATCATCACCATCGTGTTTACCATCATCAAGAAGACCATCGGCCTCCGGGTGGATCCCGAGGATGAGATCGCCGGTCTGGATATCTCCGAGCACGGTCTGCTCACCGCCTACGCCGGTTTTGCAATGCTGCCGGATACCACCTCTGAGGAGGCTGCTCCCGTGGCGGTCAGCGGCGGCGTTCCCGTGGCTGAGGCGGTTCCCGTGAAGGCGGTTCCCACCTTTGAGGCTGGGACCGGCCCCAAGTTCACCAAGATCGAGATCATCTGCAAGGAATCCCGGCTGGAGGCCCTGAAGAACGCCATGATCTCCATCGGCATCACCGGCATGACCGTCTCCCACGTGATGGGCTGCGGCGTCCAGAAGGGCAAGCCGGAGTATTACCGGGGCGTTCCTGTGGAGACCACCCTGCTGCCCAAGGTCCAGGTGGACATCGTGGTCAGCAAGGTCCCCGTCCGGTCCGTCATTGAGACGGCGAAGAAGGTCCTCTACACCGGCCACATCGGCGACGGCAAGATCTTCGTCTACGACGTGGAGAACGTGGTGAAGGTCCGCACCGGCGAGGAAGGCTACGACGCCCTCCAGGATGTGGAATAAGCAAATCAACAGCATTGGGACCCGCAGAAGCGGGTCCCTTTTCATAGTTTGGGCAAAGTTGGGCAAGCTATCTCCGGTGATGTTATGCAGAATTCTTTATGGGCGGAGTTTCAGGACCTGCCCCAATTCCCGGCGCTGGACGGGGAAGTGAAATGCGACGTGCTGGTCATCGGCGGAGGGCTGGCGGGGCTGATCTGCGCCCGGAAGCTGACCGACGCGGGGGTGGACTGCGCCCTCATTGAGGCGGACCGGATCATGCACGGGATCTCCCGGAATACCACGGCGAAGCTGACGGTCCAGCACGGGCTGATCTACAACAAGCTGCTCAGGGAGTTTGACGCGGATACCGCCCGGGGCTACTGGAAGATGAACCAGACGGCCCTGGAGGAGTACCGCCGGATGGCCCAGGCCATTCCCTGCGACCTGGAAACCAAGGATAGCTTCATTTACTCCACCAACGCCCCGGAGAAGCTGGAACGGGAGCTGCGAGCCTGTGAGGCCCTGGGCATTCCGGCAGCGTTTGCGGAAAGCGTGCCTCTGCCCATCGACACGGTGGGAGCGGTCCGGTTCCGGGAACAGGCCCAGTTCCATCCCCTGAAATTCGCCGCTGGGATCGCAAAGGGATTGAAGATCTTTGAGCGGACTCCCGCCCGGGAGTTCATCGGGACCTCCGTCACCACGGGACGGGGCCTGGTCCGGGCGGAGAAGATCATCGTTGCTACCCATTTTCCCATGCTGAACAAGCACGGCGGGTACTTTTTGAAGCTCTATCAGGACCGGTCCTACGTGGTGGCGATGGAAAACGCCGGGAACGTGGATGGCATGTACCTGGGGGAAGGGGAGGAGGGCCTCTCCTTCCGGAATCAGGGAAGATACCTCCTGCTGGGCGGCGGGGGACACCGGACCGGAAAGAAGAGCCGGGGAATGGTCGCCCCTGGAAGCCTTCGCCAATGCCCACTATCCCACGTCCCGGATCCGGTATTACTGGGCGGCCCAGGACTGTATGAGCCTGGACGGCATCCCCTATATCGGGCGGTACGGCAAGAATACACCGGACCTCTATGTGGCTTCGGGCTTTAACAAATGGGGGATGACCTCCTCCATGGCCGCGGCGCTGCTACTGACGGAGCAGGTTCAGGGGAAGGAGCCGGAGTTCGCCTCCATCTTTGACCCGAGCCGGAGTGTCTGGCGCTCCCAGCTTTTTGTGAACGGCTTCGGCGCGGTGGGGAACCTGCTGACGCCCACGACGCCCCGGTGTCCCCACATGGGCTGCGCCCTGAAATGGAACCGCCAGGAGCGGAGCTGGGACTGTCCCTGCCACGGCTCCCGGTTCACCCAGAACGGCAGGCTTCTGGACAACCCTGCCACGGGAAATTTGAAGGACGGAAAAGGAAAAAAATAAAGCACACCTCGCTGATTTCCTGCATAGGCTGTCAGCGAGGTGATTTTGATGAATTGCAACAACCGGGCGGTGTCGGCTATTGCCTGCATCCACGGCGACGCCGCCCATCCAAATCTGAGGGGAAAGGTCCGGCTCCTGCCCCACAGCAATGGGACGCTGGTGGTGGCGGAGATCTGCGGCCTGCCGGAGTCGGAGACCAATTTCTTCGCCCTGCACATCCACGAGGGGAGCGACTGCTGCGGCGAGGGCTTCTCTGACACCGGAGCCCACTATAATCCCTGCAACAAGCCCCATCCCCTCCACGCCGGGGATCTGCCGCCGCTGCTCAGCTGCAATGGACGGGCCAGCCTTTCGGTGGTGACGGGCCGGTTCCGGGTGAAGGACGTCATCGGCCGGACGGTGGTGATCCACAGCCATCCGGACGATTTCAAAACCCAGCCCTCCGGCGGCTCCGGGGAGAAGATCGCCTGCGGCGTGATCTGCCAGATTTAGCACGGCAAAGAAAATTTGCGGGTGGAGAAAATAATTCCATTTTATGGGATAAATTTGGTGAGTATTCCTCTTGCGAACAGCCGTCCGTGGTGCTATGATACGGCAGGCCGATTTTGAGGGGTTAAAATTGGCCAGACTATAGAATAAAAGAGGCGTATTACTTTGGAAACATATCTGATCTGTTTGGCCGTGGCCCTGATCGGCGGTCTGATGCTGTCCCGTGTGGCCAAGAAGGTTTATCTTCCCGCGGTTACTGCGTATCTGGTGGCCGGCCTGATCCTGGGACCCTTCTGCCTGGGCAGACTGGGCGTCTCCGGCCTGGGCTTCACCTCCATGGAAGAGGTGGAGAGCCTGAGCATCATCACCCAGACGGCCCTGGGCTTTATCGCGTTCACCATCGGCAATGAGTTCCGCCTGAGCCAGCTGAAGGCCACCGGAGCCAAAGCCATCACCATCGGCATCCTTCAGGCGGTGGTCGCCACCATTCTGGTGGACATCGTGCTGGTGGGTCTGCACCTGCTGTTCCCGGAGGTCATCTCCATTCCCTGCGCCATCACCCTGGGCGCCATCGCGTCCGCTACCGCTCCCGCGGCGACCCTGATGGTGGTCCGGCAGTACAAGGCCGACGGCCCCCTGACCCGGCTGCTCCTGCTGGTGGTCGCCATTGATGACGCGGTGGGCCTGGTGCTCTTCTCCGTGTCCTACGGCATTGCCACCGCCCTGTCCCAGGGCCATGTCAGCGTGCTGGCTGTGGTGGTGGAGCCCATCGTGGAGATCATTCTGTCCCTGGGCCTGGGCGCGGTAATGGGCTGGCTTCTCAACTGGGTGGAGCAGTTCTTCCACTCCCGGAGCAAGCGTATGACCATCTCCGTGGCCTTCGTGCTGCTGACCGTTGGCATCTCCATGCTGGAATTCCAGGTGGGCGCGGTCCACTGCGGCTTCTCCCTGCTGCTGGTTTGCATGATGACCGGCACCATCTTCTGCAACATCTGCGACACCAGCGAGGAGCTGATGAACCGTGTGGACGGCTGGACCATGCCGCTGAACGTGCTGTTCTTCGTGATCTCCGGCGCGGAGCTGGATCTGGAGATTCTGGCCAATCCCATGACCATTCTGGTGGGCGTCATCTACATCATCGCCCGGTCCGCCGGTAAGTATTTAGGCGCCGCCATGAGCTGCACCATGACGAAGCAGCCCAAGCCCATCACCGAGCATCTGGGCATTACCCTGCTGCCCCAGGCGGGCGTGGCTCTGGGCATGGCCCTGACTGCCGCATCCCTGCCCGACGGCGCGATGGCCCGGAACGTGGTGCTCTTCGCCGTGCTGGTGTATGAGCTGGTTGGTCCCACTCTGACCAAGATGTCTCTGACCGCCGTTGGCGAGATCCGTCCCGAGGGCCGGACCAGCGCCAGAAAGCTCAACGAGACCAAGTAAACAAAAACGGAACGCCCCGGAGGTCCATGGAGACTTCCGGGGCGTCGCGTTTATTCTGGGGAGTTAATGTCTGTCAATCCGTGATATCCTTCTTGATCCCTGAGAATTGCCGCGTAGTATTCGCCATCAATACATAGGATATACACATTGCCATTGGGATAGGGAGCGTATTCAAAAAGCTCGGCATCTCCATTTGCGGCCTCCCCGGAGACATGGCAGGTGTTTTTTTCGCCCTGTTCCAAATAGGCCAGGTGTTTGCCTGCAAGGTCTTCGGTGATTTTGGCGGGAAGACCGCACGCTTCCAAAATACTGGCTTCACCATCTCCACAGACAACATATTCTGCGTTGTTATAAATAACGGTTTCCGCATAGTCGTGTGTACCATTGTCTGCGCGGAAAAAGAAAAATACACCGGAGATCACGAGGCACAGACAAGCGGTCAGCGTACCCCACCGGAGCCAAACGGGACGGGATTTTTTCGGCATGCTCCCATGCGCCGCGCTTACAAAGGCCTCATCGATGTCACCGAGAACTTCATAAAATTCTTCTCTTTTCATAGCTCATACCCCCGTTCGATCAGATAGCTGCGTAATTGGGATCTAAGACGGTTCAGCGTCATGGACACCGCTGCATAAGACATATTGAAACGGGCGGAAATATCGGAAATGCTGTCGGTGTACCAGTAGCGGCATATGAAAATATTTCTTTTCTTCTCGGGCAGGGCGCTCAGGAAAGAATTGATTGCCTCCGCAAGCGCTTTGCGTTCGCAGGCTTGTTCCACATCGTCACGTCCTGATACACAGCCGTCCAGTTCGTCAAGTACCGCCGGCAGTTCACCGCCGCCCCGTTTCTCCGCGGTGTTGTACTTCCATCTGTTGAAGGCCAGATTCCGGACGATTTTGCCCAGAAATGCGGACAGGATTTGGGGCCGGTTCGGGGGGATCGCGTTCCATGCGCTGAGATAGGTATCATTGACACATTCCTCCGCATCCTCGTGACTGCCCAGAATGTTCTTTGCAATGGAAGTGCAGTAGTTCCCATATTTGTCTGCGGTTGCCGGGATTGCCCGTTCGTCTCTGTCAAAATACAGCCGCACGATTTTGGCGTCGTCCATTTGCTTCACCTCGCTTGTCAATGGTCTGTTCACCTATATAGACAACTTCTGTCCGGCGATATAACACATCATATCATATTTCTCGGAAGAAATCTTGCCGCATAATGGTCCAAAACCATACAAAAAGGCCGCCGGACTTTCCAGCGGCCTTTGCAATCAGGTATAGGTCTTGATGATCCCCTCGGCGATGGAGCGGCGGCTGACGCAGCGGTCCATGGCCTGCTTTTCGATGTGGCGGTGGGCTTCGGCTTCGGTCATCTTCAGCTGCTCAATGAGGATCCACTTGGCTCGGTTCACCAGACGGATTTCCTCCATCTTCTCCTCGAAGGTGGCGCTCTTTTGCTCCATCCGGCGGAGCCGCTCCCGGGCGGCGGTCATCCATTTCAGGCCCTGGCGCAGGGTCTGAGCCGGAGTGGGCTTGGCGAGGGTGAAGACGCCCTGGGAGACCACCCGGGAATTGACCTCCTCATACACGTCCTCCCGGGCCAGCAGGAGCACCACGGTGCCGGGCTTGCTCCCGGCATCCATGGCGAAGCGGGTGCCGAAATCATCGGGGAGCGGCGCGTTGATGACCACGAAGTCGAAGGTGCGCTCCGCCATCTCCCGCCGGGCAGCGGCGATGTTGCTGACGTAGACCACCGGATAGTAGGAGGAATTCGGGAGCATCTGGGAGATCGCGTCGTTGAATTTTGGCGCGGAGGATACGATGAGCGCGCTGTAAAGCTGATCGGAAAATACCATATACTCCCTCCTTTCCGGGAATGTGGGAAAGTGTTCAGCTTCGGCAGAACCAGTCGATCAGGGACTGGGGCAGATGGGCCTGGACGAAGGCGCTGGCGGCGGCGTTCCGTGCCGCGGTGGTCCGGGAAAGGGGGAGGGTCTGAAGCTGGGCCAGATGATGGGCCTCGGCGGTGAACAGGTTGACGTTGGACTGCTCCGGCAGCTCAAGACCCTGCTGAAGACCTTCCAGGCCCGCCCAGATCAGCAGAGCGAAGGCTAGGTAGGGATTGGCGGTGCAGTCGGGGCTTCGCAGCTCACAGCGGCGGTATTCGCCGGAGGCCGCGGGGATGCGGATGAGCTGGGAGCGGTTGTCGCTGGACCAGGAGACATACTTGGGAGCCTTGTGAGAGCCCAGACGGTGGTAGGACCGCTCGGTGGGATCCAGGAACAGGGTGATCTCCCCGATCCGGTTCAGGATGCCCGCCATCATGTGGTGCATCCGGTCTTCGCCGGGACCTTTGACGGACATATTGATGTGGAAGCCGCTGCCGGGCTGGTCCTGGAGAGGCGTGGGGGAGAAGTCGGCGTGGAGGCCATGGCCCGCGGCGATGGTCTTGACCACGGTGCAGAAGGTGACGGCGTTGTCCGCTGCGGACAGGGCGTCGGAGTAGCGGAAATCGATCTCGTTCTGGCCGGGGCCCTCCTCGTGGTGGGAGCTTTCCGGCTGGATGCCCATCCGTTCCAGGGTCAGGCAGATCTCCCGGCGGATGTTCTCGCACTTGTCTTCGGGAGCCACATCCATGTACCGGGCGTTGTCGTAGGGGATGGTGGTGGGGGCGCCGTTCTCGTCCAGGCGGAACAGGTAGAATTCCAGCTCCGAGCCGAAGGAGAAGGTATATCCCGCCCGGGCGGCGTCGGCGATGGCCTGTTTCAGGATGCCCCGGCTGTCGTGGGCGAAGGGGGTCCCGTCGGGATGGGTGATGGAGCAGAACATCCGTACCACCCGGCCCTGCTCCGGCCGCCAGGGGAGCACCGTGATGGTGCCCGGGTCCGGATGGAGGAACAGGTCGGAGTGGACCTCGTCGCCGAAGCCCGCGATGGCGGAGGCGTCGATGGCGATGCCGTATTCAAAGGCCCGGTCCAGCTCGTTGGGCATGATGGAGATGTTCTTCGGGCGGCCCAGCACGTCGCAGAAGGCCAGACGGATGAATTTCACGTCCTCCTCCTGGATATACTGTATGACTTCCTGGGGTGTATATTTCATAGCAAGACCAACTTTCTTTTGTGTCATCAGACGCTCCGTTGGAAACTGGAAAAGGCGCTCAGCCAAAAGGGCATACCCCTCCCATCATTGAACGCCTTTGCTCATGTGCTTATTATAGAATATCTGCCTGTATTTGTCAATCTGTCCAAAAAGAAAAAAATATTTTGTGCAGGGTGTTGACAAACGGAGTCCCCGGGTGTAGAATGCAAAGCGTAAAGGCAAAGGCGTCTTTGAGTGATGAGCTCATTGACGCCTTTGCCTTTTTTATTTCCGGCGGACCCGGAGGGGGACTCCTCTTTTTGATTGCCATTGTCCTTCCTTCTCACTTTTATTCCCTCCGGGTCCGTGCCATTTTTGATAAAGGAGCGTTTTTTATGGCTACTGTATCCGATTATTTTGGCAGCTTGGTATTTGACGACCGCATGATGAAGGCGGTGCTGACTGCTGACGTTTATCAGTCCCTGAGAAAGACCATCGACCAGGGCGCGAAGCTGGACCCCAGCGTTGCCAACGCCGTGGCCTCCGCCATGAAGGACTGGGCGGTGAGCAAGGGCGCGACCCACTACACCCATTGGTTCCAGCCCCTCACCGGCATCACCGCCGAGAAGCACGACAGCTTCATCTCTCCCGCCCCTGACGGCGGCGTCATCATGGATTTCTCCGGCAAGGAACTGATCAAGGGCGAGCCTGACGCTTCCTCTTTCCCCTCCGGCGGCCTGCGGGCCACCTTTGAGGCCCGTGGCTATACCGCCTGGGAGCCCACTTCCTACGCGTTTATCAAGGGCAAGACCCTTTGCATCCCCACGGCCTTCTGCTCCTACGGCGGCGAGGCCCTGGATAAAAAGACTCCGCTGCTCCGGTCCATGGAAGCCCTGAACCGCCAGGCTATGCGGATCCTGAAACTCTTCGGCAACGAGGACGTAACCTGCGTTCGGACCTCCGTTGGCCCCGAGCAGGAATATTTCCTGGTTCCCAAGGAGCTGTACGAGCAGCGGAAAGATCTGATCTACACCGGCCGGACCCTCTTCGGCTCCAAGCCCCCCAAGGGCCAGGAGATGGATGACCACTACTTCGGCGTCATCAAGCCCCGGGTGGCCGCTTACATGGCCGACCTGAACGAGGAGCTGTGGAAATTAGGGATCCTCGCCAAGACCGAGCACAACGAGGTGGCTCCCGCACAGCACGAGCTGGCTCCCATCTACTCCACCACCAACGTGGCAACTGACCACAACCAGCTGACCATGGAGATCATGCAGAAGGTGGCCGCCCGGCACGATCTGGTGTGCCTGCTCCACGAGAAGCCCTTCGCCGGTGTCAACGGCTCCGGCAAGCACAACAACTGGTCTCTCGCCACCGATACCGGCGTGAACCTGCTGTCCCCCGGCGAGACTCCCTATGAGAACGCCCAGTTCCTGCTGTTCCTCTGCGCCGTCATCAAGGCTGTGGACGACTATCAGGACCTGCTGCGGCTGTCCGTCGCCACAGCGGGCAACGACCACCGCCTGGGCGCCAACGAAGCCCCTCCCGCTGTGGTGTCCATCTTCCTGGGCGACGAGCTGATGGGCATCCTGGACGCCATCGAGAACGACAAGCCTTACGAGGGCGCCAAGAAGACCAACATGAAGCTGGGCGTGGACGTCCTGCCCCGGTTCCCCAAGGATTCCACCGACCGGAACCGGACCTCTCCCTTCGCCTTCACCGGCAACAAGTTCGAGTTCCGGATGCTGGGCTCCTCTAACTCCATCGCCTGCGCCAACATCATGCTCAACGCCGCCGTGGCCGAGTCCTTGAAGACCTACGCCGACCGGCTGGAAGGAGCCGAGGACTTCGAGACCAAGCTCCACGACATGATCAAGAAGACCATCAAGGACCACAAGCGCATCCTCTTCAACGGCAACGGCTACGACGAGGCCTGGTTCAAGGAGGCCACCGAGAAGCGGGGCCTGTGCAACTACCCCACCACCCCCGACTGCATGCCCCATCTGCTGGACGAGAAGAACGTGAAGATGCTCACGGCCCACAAGGTCTTCTCCGTCCCCGAGCTGAAGTCCCGCTGCGAGATTATGCTGGAAAACTACTGCAAGACCGTCATCATCGAGGCCAACACCATGGTGGATATGGCGAGAAAGCAGATTCTTCCCGCGGTCCAGGGCTACACCGGCGAGCTGGCGGGCACCGTAGCCGCCAAGAAGGCAGTTTCTCCCGACATTGCCTGCGGCTACGAGACTGGCTTGATCAAGAAGCTCTCTGTTCTTACCGACCAGATCGCGGTGAAGACCGACGAGCTGGAAGACGCCGTGATGAAGCTGGGCGCGTGCTCCGGCGTGGAGGAGGAAGCCTTCGCCATCCGGGACACCGTCATCGGCGCCATGGCGGCCCTGCGGACCGTGGCCGACGAGGCCGAGACTGTGACCGCCGAGGACTACTGGCCCTTCCCCACCTACGGCGAGCTGCTGTTCGGCGTCCGCTGAGGTACATTCCAATGACTGCTTCTAAGAAAATGTGTGAATAAGGTGCCTGCGGGAGAGCTGTGTATGCGGCTCTCCCACAGGTGGGTTAAAGGAGGGAACTGCTTATGTGTTCCATCATCGGCTATTGCGGAAAACCTGCGGACATGGCCGCCTTTCAGGCGGGCTTTGACCGCACCATTTCCCGGGGACCGGACGATTCCCGGGTGATCGATGTGGGGGAGGGCCTGCTGGGCTTCCACAGGCTCGCCATCATGGGATTGCACCCGGAGGGGATGCAGCCCTTTGAAAAGAACGGAAGCTATGTGGTCTGCAACGGCGAGATCTACGGCTTCGAGAAGCTCCGCCGGGAACTTTCCGCCAAGTATGAATTTGTCAGCGACAGCGACTGCGAGGTGCTTCTGCCTCTGTATTTTGAATACGGCGTGGAGATGTTTTCCATGCTGGACGCGGAGTTTGCCTGCGTTCTCTACGACGGGAAGCGGAAGAAATTCCTGGCGGCCCGGGACCCCATCGGCATCCGGCCGCTGTATTACGGGTATGATCCAAACGGCGTCATCGTCTTCGCCAGCGAGCCGAAGAATCTGATGGGCCTGGTGGAGCGGGTAATCCCGTTCCCCCCTGGGCATTATTACTGTGACGGGCAGTTCGTCTGCTACCGGGACATCGCGGAGGCGAAAAGTTACCATCCCCGGGACCTGGAAGCGGTCTGCATGGGCATCCGGGAAAAGCTGATCGCGGGTGTGCAGAAGCGGCTGATCGCCGACGCTAAGGTGGGTTTTCTGCTCAGCGGCGGTCTGGATTCCTCGCTGGTCTGCGCCATCGCCGCCCGGGAGAGCGGGAAGCCTATTAAGACCTTCGCCATCGGCATGTCCGGCGACGCCATCGACCTGAAATACGCCCGGCAGGCGGCCCACTTTATCGACAGCGACCACACCGAGGTCATCATCTCCAAAGAGGACGTCCTGGCGGCGCTGGAGCCGGTGGTGGAGCTGCTGGGGACCTTCGACATCACCACCATCCGGGCCAGCATCGGCATGTATCTGGTCTGCAAATACATCCATGAGCACACGGACATCCGGGTGCTCCTCACCGGAGAGATCTCCGACGAGCTGTTTGGCTACAAGTACACGGACTTCGCTCCCTCGGCGGAGGCCTTTCAGGCGGAAGCCCAGAAGCGCATCCAGGAGCTCCATATGTACGACGTGCTCCGGGCGGACCGGTGCATCAGCGTCAATTCCCTGGAAGCCCGGGTGCCCTTCGGCGACCTGGACTTTGTGGCGTACGTCATGGCAATTGACCCGGCGATGAAGCTCAACACCTACGGCAAGGGCAAGTATCTGCTCCGCCGGGCGTTCCAGGGCCTCCAGTATCTTCCCGATGAAATCCTCTGGCGGGAGAAGGCCGCTTTCTCCGACGCGGTGGGCCACTCCATGGTGGATTATCTGAAGGAATATGCGGAAAGCTATTACACCCAGGAAGAATACGAGGAAAAACGGAGAAAATACATCCACGCGATGCCGTTCACCAAGGAATCCCTCCTCTACCGGGAGCTTTTCGAGAAATACTACCCCGGCCAGGGGGAGATGATCCGGGATTTCTGGATGCCGAACAAGGATTGGGAGGGCTGCGACGTCAGCGACCCCTCCGCCCGGGTTCTGGCAAACTACGGCGACAGCGGCAAATAACAAGGTAAGCAACCAAAAAGAAGGACAAACATACAGCAATCTATACTTAGGAGGACAAAATCATGGAAAAGAAAGAACAGCTTTACGAAGGCAAGGCCAAGAAGGTCTACGCCACCGAGGACCCCGAGCTTCTGATCGTCTCTTACAAGGACGACGCCACCGCCTTCAACGGTCTGAAAAAGGGCACCATCGCGGGCAAGGGCGTGATCAACAACCAGATGAGCAACCGGCTGATGGCCATGCTGGAAAAGCAGGGCATTCCCACCCATTTCGTTCAGGAGCTGAATGAGCGGGAGACCCTGGTGAAGAAGGTCAGCATCGTTCCCCTGGAAGTCATCGTGCGGAACATCTCCGCCGGTTCCTTCGCCAAGCGCTACGGCGTGGAGGAGGGCATCGTCTTCGACGAGCCCACCCTGGAATTCTCTTACAAGAACGACGCCCTGGGCGATCCTCTGCTGAACACCTACCACGCCCTGGCCCTGAAGCTGGCGGACCCGGTGGAGATCATGCTCATCGAGGAATACTGCCGGAAGATCAACGAGATTCTGAAGGAGTTCTGGAAGACCTGCGGCGTGACCCTGGTGGACTTCAAGCTGGAGTTCGGCAGACTGTCTGACGGCACCATCGTCCTGGCGGACGAGATCAGCCCGGATACCTGCCGTCTTTGGGATTCGAAAACCGGCGAAAAGCTGGATAAAGACCGGTTCCGCCGGGATCTTGGCGGTGTAGAGGAGGCATACGCCGAGATCATGGCGAGACTGGAAGCACACATCTGAACAAACAGGAGGAAAAAGGACAATGGCAAACACAGCAATCGTAGGCATCAACTGGGGCGACGAGGGCAAGGGCCGGATGGTGGAC
>JBGVDK010000135.1:0-11113 GCA_045119355.1 Faecousia sp. | reverse complement strand
TCTCCCCCAAGCGGGGAGAGGCCGAGGGCATTGTCTACTCCACCAAGCCCCTGAGCTACAACGGTCAGCTCATCGAGAATTTCTGGATGCGCTTCGAGGGCGGCAAGGTGGTGGAAGCCCACGCCGAAAAGGGCGACGAGCTGCTGAACACCATGCTGAACATGGACGAGGGCGCCCGCTACCTGGGCGAATGTGCCCTGGTGCCCCAGGCCAGTCCCATCGCCGAGAGCGGCCTGCTGTTCTACAACACCCTGTTCGACGAGAATGCCGCCTGCCATCTGGCAGTGGGCATGGGCTTCCCCGACACCATCCGGGACCACCACAGCAAGACCCTGGAAGAGTGCCGGGAGCTGGGCGTCAACGACTCCATGATCCACGAGGATTTCATGATCGGCTGCGACAGCATGAACATCGATGCCCTCTGCCGGGATGGCAAGACCGTCCGGATCTTTGAAAACGGCAACTGGGCCTTCTGATCCGGCGAAAAAAGCGAAAATTTCTGAAAAAAATGCTTGCATTCTGCGCTGAGGTGTGGTATCATATCCAAGCGATTGAGATTGCTGAGGGCGTTTTAATGCCCTTTTACATGATACGAAAGAGGTGAACGAAAATGAAGGAAGGTCTCCATCCCAACTACGAACAGACTACCATCCGCTGCGCCTGCGGCAATGTCTTTACCACTGGTTCCACCAAGAAGGACATTAGAGTTGAAATCTGCTCCAAGTGCCACCCTTTCTACACCGGCAAGCAGAAGCTGGTTGACACCGGTGGACGTGTTGATCGTTTCAACAAGCGTTTTGGCCTGAAGTAAGACAGCCGAAGCCCGCACTGCGAATGCGTAGTGCGGGCTTTTTTCGTATTCTATGCACTTACTTGATGCAGTGTGCTTCGTTATGCGAGCAAAAACCGCCCGGTTCGATACATTTTACGGTGAAACTGTGGTATGATAACAAACAGGCAATACCGTAAGCAGAAACATCTAAGACCCTGTCATCCTGAGCGGAGCGAAGCGGAGTCGAAGGATCTTCGCATTATGACGACCGCTGAGCTTTCATTGGTGCGAAGATCCTTCGGCGCGCTTCGCTTGCTCAGGATGACGGACTTGAGAGATTGTTCCATTGTCTTTGGCGGACAGGAAGCTGTCGGCCGAAATGAGAAGTTTGACGTTTAGAGGTATTTATGGAAGTACAATTTGAAGAACACATTGTAGAGCGGGCGGTGCTGGTGGGCCTGAATGCCGACGTATTCCGCGCCGACGAGACCGCCACCGACGAGACGTTGGAGGAGCTGGAAGCCCTGCTGGAAACCGCCGGCGGCTTCTGCACCGCAAAGATTTTGCAGAACCGCCATGCTCCCGATTCCCACAGCTTCATCGGCGAGGGCAAGGCCCAGGAGGTGCGGATGCTCATCGAAGCCACCGCCTCCACCATGGCGATTTTTGACAACGAGCTGTCCCCCGGCCACATCCGGGCGCTGGAAGAAATTCTCGGCGTTACCGTTCTGGACCGGAGCGCCCTGATCCTGGACATCTTCGCCCAGCGGGCCAAGACCAAGGAAGGCCGTCTTCAGGTGGAGCTGGCCCAGTATAAGTATCTGCTGCCCCGGCTGAGCGGCATGGGCGCGAGCCTCAGCCGTCAGGGCGGCGGCATCGGCACCCGTGGTCCCGGTGAGACCAAGTTGGAATCCGACCGGCGGCACATCCGGGAGCGGATCGCCCGGCTGGAAAACGAACTGAAGGAGGTCCGCCAGGTCCGTGCGGTCCAGCGGGAGCGCCGGATGAAGAATTCCGTTCCGGTGGTTGCCATCGTGGGCTACACCAACGCGGGCAAGTCTACGCTCCTGAATCAGCTCACCGGCGCGGGCATCCCCGCCAACAACCGGCTGTTCGACACCCTGGACACCACCTCCCGGCAGCTGACCGTGTCTGAGAATCTGGATGTGATCCTGTCGGACACCGTCGGCTTCATCTCGAAGCCGCCCCACCATCTGGTGGATGCCTTCCGGGCGACGTTGGAGGAGCTGGAATACGCCGACGTGCTGCTCCACGTCATCGATTCCTCTGACCCCCACCGGGCGGAGCACATCGCCGTGGTGGAAAAGCTGATCCGGAAGCTGGCGAAGGAGGGGACTCCCGTCATCAGCGTGTACAACAAGGCCGATCTGGTGGAGCCTACAGAGATTCCCATCGGGGAAGATGTGGTTGCAATTTCCGCCAAAAAGGGCGATAATATGAGTGGACTCCTGAAGGCCATCGAGAAGGCCCTGGACAAGGGCCTGCATCACGTCCTGGTCCGTCTGCCCTATTCCATGGGCGGCATGGTGGACCGGCTCCATTCCTCCGCCCAGGTGAAGTCCGTGGACTACACCGGCGAGGGCATCGAGATCGAGACCATCGTGGACGAGATCCTGTACGGCCAGCTTCGGGAGTATATCATTGAGGAGAAATGAGCATGGATGAATATCTGGTGCCTACCGAATTCGGTGAGGATGAATTTTATGAGAAAAAGTCCCGCTTCATCGGCCGGATCTGGCCGGTGGAGACCGAGGAGGAGGCGCTGGAGAAGATCCAGGCCATGAAGAAGCAGCACTACGACGCCACCCACAACTGCTGGGCCTACATCATCCGGGACGGCGCGGTGCGGTTTTCCGACGACGGGGAACCCGGCGGCACTGCCGGGATGCCCATGCTTCAGGTATTGCAAAGGGAAGGGCTTTTTAACTGCGTCTGCGTGGTGACCCGGTATTTCGGCGGCATCCTGCTGGGCGCGGGCGGCCTGGTCCGGGCGTACACCAAGGGCGCGAAGATCGCCGTGGACGCCGGAGGCAAGAGCATGAAGCGGGTCTGGACGGCCCTTTACATACCCTGTCCCTACCATTTATATGAGCGGGTGAAGCTGGAAATCGCAGCCTGGGGCGGCGTGGTCCGGTCCTGCGACTTCGGCGCCGAGGTGGAGTTGGAGGTGCTCATTTCTGAAGCCCAGGCGGAGCCCTTCCTGGAAAAGCTCGTGGATATGTCCGCGGGAACGTTGGAGGGCATGGTCATCGGGCAGGAATACAGGGCCTTTCCAATTGAAAATTGATAATGGATAATTGACAATTAGGCGGAGCATCCGCCCTTTTACCACTTTTTGATTGCAGAGCGATTTAGGGGGTATTCATATGTCAGTGCGCACTTTTTTGGAAGAACAGGAGCATTGGAATCTGGACCCGAAGGCGGCCTTCGCGGATGAATCCCGGGGGCGGCCCATTCCGGAGAAACGGGGTGAGGACGAGGTTCGCACCTGCTACCAGCGGGATGTGGACCGGATCATCCATTCCAAGTCCTTCCGGCGGCTGATGCACAAGACCCAGGTCTTCCTTCAGCCGGAGGGGGACCACTACCGCACCCGGATGACCCACACCATCGAGGTGGCCCGGATCGCCCGGACCATCGCCCGCGCCCTGCGGCTGAACGAGGACCTGACCGAGGCCATCGCCATGGGCCACGACCTGGGCCACACGCCCTTCGGTCACGCAGGCGAAGCCGCCCTCAGCGAAGTGATGGGCAAGCCCTTCCGCCATAATGAGCAGAGCCTGCGGGTGGTGGACATCCTGGAAAAGGACGGCGACGGCCTGAACCTGAGCTACGAGGTCCGGATGGGCATTCTGGGCCACACCGGCGAGTACATCCCCGAAACGTTGGAAGGTCAGATCGTCCGGCGCTCGGACCAGATCGCCTACGTCAACCACGACATCGACGACGCCATGCGGGCGGGCATCCTGACCAACGACGACATCCCCAAGGAGATCGCCGAGATCCTGGGCTCTACCCACAAGATGCGGATCAACACCCTGGTTTGCGACGTCATCTCCACCTCCCGGGAGGTGGGCAGCCTGTGCATGTCCCCGGACGTGGAGAAGGCCCTCCGGGATCTGCGGAGCTTTATGTTTGAGAACGTCTACCGCAACCCCGTCGCCAAGGGCGAGGAAAAGAAGGCCCGGGGAATGCTTCAGCGGCTGTATGAATACTATGTGCGCCACCCGGAGGCCCTGCCGGAGGATTTCCATCCCCAGCTTTCCTTCGACGGTATGGAGCGCACGGTCTGCGACTACATCGCCGGTATGACCGACAAATACGCCGTGGACAAATACGCGGAACTTTTTATTCCCTCGGGCTGGAATGTTCGGGGATGATATGGTATAATGAATTGATAATTGACAATGGATAATTGATGATTCAGGAAAACTTACATGGGATGGGAGGGAGCATACATGGCATTTCCGGCCGCGTTTCTGGACGAGCTGGTCGCCCGGAATCCAATTGAAGATGTGGTGGGCCAGTATGTGACCCTGCGCCGCTCCGGCGGCAACCTGTTCGGCCTGTGCCCCTTCCACGGGGAGAAGACCGCCTCCTTTTCCGTGGCTCCGGACAAGGGCATTTACTACTGCTTCGGCTGTCACAAGGGCGGCGGCGTCATCAATTTCCAGATGGAGATCGAGGGCCTGAGCTACCCCGATGCGGTCCGGGCACTGGCGAAACGGGCGGGCATGACCGTCCCCGAGGACGAGCAGTACCAGTCCCGCTACCGGGCGCAGGAGCGGCTTTGGGCGCTCCACAAGGAAGCGGCCCGGTTCTTCCATGCCCAGCTTTATGCTCCTGTTGGAGCGGCGGCGCTGGAATACGCCCGGGGGAGAGGAATGCCCAAATCGGTGCTCACCACCTTCGGCATCGGCTACGCCCCCAACACCTGGGACGCCATGGTCAAGGCCATGCGCGCCAAGGGCTACACCGACCAGGAGCTGATTGATTCGGGTCTCGTGACGGTGTCCAAGAAAAATGGAAATCTCTTCGACCGGTTCCGGGACCGGCTGATGTTCCCCATCATCGACGTCCGGGGGAACGTCATCGGCTTCGGCGGACGGATCATGAACAACGACGATCCCAACGCCGCCAAATACTTAAACTCCCCGGAAACCATGATTTTTAATAAGCGAAAGAACCTGTTTGCTCTGAATCTGGCGAAGAAGAGCAAGCTGGGGTATCTGATCCTGGTGGAGGGCTACATGGACGCCATCGCCCTGCACCAGTACGGCTTTGACTGCGCGGTGGCGTCTCTGGGCACCTCGTTGACCGAGGAGCACGCGGCCCTTTTGACCCGGTACACCGACCAGGTGGTGCTGATCTACGACGGCGACGAAGCCGGTCAGCGGGCCACCCGCCGGGCCATTCCCATTCTGGAAAAGGCGGGGTTGCAGATCAAGGTCCTGAAAATGCGGGATGCCAAGGATCCGGACGAATTTCTGAAGAAGTTCGGCGCGGACAAGTTCAAGGTCCTCCTGGAGGACGCCAGCAACCGGGTGGAATACCAGCTCAACGCCATCCGCCGGAAGTACGACATCCGGGAGGACGACCAGCGGGTGAAATTCATCCAGGAATGCGCCCAGCTCATTTCCACGCTCCCCAGCTCCGTCCAGCGGGAGGTCTACGGCCACCGGATCGCGGAGGAGGGCGGGATCAGCTTCGAGGCCATGCAGATGGAAGTGACCAAGGCCTGGAAGAGCCGCCAGCGCAAGGAGAAAAAGGCCCAGGAAAAGATCAGTCTCGCTCCCGCCCAGGCCTCCCAGCCCAAGAGCCGGACCATCCGCTACGACAATGTGAAATCTGCCCGGGCTGAGGAGGACATCATCGCCCAGGCGATGAAGGAGCCTGCGCTCCTGGACGCCGCCGGGGGATTAAAGGCGGAGGAATTTTCCGTGCCCCTGTTCGCGAAGGTTTACGCCCAGATGCGCGCCCGGCACGACCAGGGCCTGGGCATCAGCGCGGCGACGCTGGAGGACCTGTCCAGCGACGAGGCCAGCCATGTGGCCATGGTGGTCAGCTCCCACACCGGCCCCATCAACGAGCAGGCCTTCCGGGACTGCGTCCGGATCATCCAGGGGGAGCACCGGATGAAGAACGTCAGCTCCGAGGATGATCTGATGTCCATGCGCAAAAAAATGCAGGAAAGAAAAGGATATAAAGTATGACAGACGCCCTGCTGGAACTGAATACCCAGGAAAACGCCGTCAACTCCGGCGACGAGGATGTGCGCCAGTACATCCGGGAGATCCGCCAGTACCCGCTGCTCACCCCCGAGGGGGAGCTGGAACTGGCGAAACGCTGTGCCGCCGGGGACGAGGAGTCTGTCCGTCAGATGGTCAGCTCCAACCTGCGGCTGGTGGTGTCCATCGCCCGGGAGTACGCGGGCCGGGGGGTTCCGCTGCTGGATCTGATCCAGGAGGGGTCCATCGGCCTGATCATCGCGGCCCGGAAGTTTGACTACACCCTGGATTTCCGGTTTTCTACATATGCCAGCAAATGGATCCGTCAGCGGATCAGCCGGTGCCTGATGAATCACGCCGCGTTGATCCGGGTGCCCGCCCACACCGCCGAGCGGATGCGGAAGCTGATGACCGTCAGGGCGGCGCTCCTCTCTGAAAACGGACGGGAGCCCACGGCGGCGGAGCTGGCAGAGCGGGCCGGGATCCCGGAGGGAAAGGTGGAGCAGCTGCTGCAGCTGGCGCCGGAGATCTGCTCTCTGGACGCCCCGGTGGGAGAGGACGGCGAGAGCACCGTGGGAAAGCTCCTGCCCGGGGATGAGGACTGCGAGCCTCAGGCGGTGTTGATCCGTCAGGAGATGAAGGCCATCCTGGACGCCCTGATGAGCCAGCTCAACGACCGCCAGCAGCGGATTCTGCGGCTGCGCTTCGGCATGGAGGACGGTGAGTGCCGTACCCTGGAGCAGATCGGCGAGGAGCTGGGGATTTCAAAAGAACGGGTCCGCCAGCTCGAGCAGCAGGCCATCAAGCGCCTAAACAAGCTGGGCGGAGAATTTGGATTGGAGGATTTTCTGGGATGATGGAGTTTACCTTTGATGATGTTGCGTCTCCCTGGGAGCTGGCGGCGGCCAGACTGAAAAAGGGAGACGTTTTGAACGCGGTCCGGTTTCTGGGGCTGGTCCGGAGCTCTGAGGAGGTGTCCTCTGAGGACGCGGCCATGGAGCTGGAAGCGATGGGCGTGATGCTGGATGTGTCGGAGCTTCCGAAGCTCGAGGGAAATTCGGACACCGCGGCCCGGCTGCGGCTGGAAAGCCAGCTTTTGGAGCAGGGCGGTTGGTCCGAGACTTTGGATGATAAGGATCCCCTCCGGCTGTTTGTGGAGGAGCTGGCTTATCTGGAGCCTGTGGACGACGGTGCCGAGCTTGCGGCGCAGGGCGCCTGCGGCGACCAGAAGGCCCTTCAGAAGCTCACCGACGGCTATCTGAATACGGTGTTTGCGTGCGCCCGGGAATACGCGGACCGGGGCGTGCTGCTGATGGATCTGATCCAGGAGGGCAGCCTGGGATTGTGGCAGGCGGCCCTTTCCTATGAGTCCGGTCCTTTCCGGCCCCATGCCCTGTGGTGGATCCGCCAGGCCATGGCGAGAGCTGTGACCTTGCAGGCGGAGGCCGACGGCGTGGGCGACCATCTGGCCGGTCAGATCGACCGGTATCAGAAGGCGGACAAGAGCCTGCTCTCCCAGCTGGGCCGGAACCCCACCGACCAGGAGCTGGCGGTGGAGCTGGGGCTGACCCTGGAGGAGACGGTTTCGCTGGGCAAAATGCTCCGGGAGATCCGGAAGATGGCCGAGCTGAAAAAGGAAAACAGCCCTCCCGAGGAGGATCCCGAGGATGAAATGCCCATCGAGGACACTGCCTACTACCAGACCCGGGAGCGGGTCAGCGACCTGATGTCCGGGCTGACGGAGCGGGAGACCATGGTGCTGAACCTGCGCTACGGTCTCAACGGCAAGGCTCCCATGACCGCCCAGGAGGTGGCGGCGAAGCTGAACATCACCGCCGCGGACGTGACGGCTCTGGAAGCCGCTGCCCTGGTGAAAATGCGGGGAGAGGGCTGATATGGCGGCGCTGCGCTTTGAGAAGCTGGACCGGGAGAAGTACGAGGGATATCCCCTGGAATTCGCCTATTCCACCGAGCGGTATTACCACGTGAACGCCTCTGAATGGGGCTTCACCCTGGAAGAGCGGTGGTTTGACGCGCCGGTGGAGAAGGGCTTCACGGACCATCTGTTCTCCGAATGGCTGGAAGACCCCATCGCCATCGGCGCTTTCGACGGGGACAAGCTGGCCGGCGTGATCGAAGGCAGCATCGAAGCCTGGCATGACGTGTTCCGGATCAGCAACATCCTGGTCTACCCCGATTTTCGGGGGCAGGGCGTCGGCTCGGCGCTGATGGCCCGGATGGAGGATCACGCAAGGAGCATCCCGGGCTGCCGGGGGCTGATTTTGGAGACCCAGAGCTGCAACTATCCCGCCATCTCCTTTTACAGGAAGCAGGGCTTCGCCCTGAGCCGGATCGACATCCGGGAATATTCTGATGAAGACATACAGCGCAGAGAGGTCCGGCTGGATCTTTACAAGCCCCTCCGGCGCTGAGAAATGAGGTTAAACCATGGCAAAACATTACTCCGTAGCCATTGACGGCCCCGCCGGCGCGGGCAAGAGCACCATCGCCAAGCGGCTTGCAAAGGAGCTGGGGTTCTACTACGTGGACACCGGGGCCATCTACCGAACCCTGGGCTATTTCTTCGACCTGGTGGGCATCGGCCCCAAGGACATCGACGGCATCACCCGGCTCATCGACGAGGTGGTCATCGAGATCGAATACGACGAGGACGGCTCCCAGCATATGTTCATGAACGAGATCGACGTCACCGACGATATCCGCACTCCCGAGATGTCCAAGATCGCCTCCGCCATCTCCGCCCACAAGCTGGTCCGGGACACCATGCTGGATATGCAGCGGGACATGGCCCGGAAGCACAACGTCATCATGGACGGCCGGGACATCGGCACCGTGGTGCTGCCGAAAGCGGACGTGAAGTTCTTCCTCACCGCCGCTCCCGAGGTCCGGGCCAAGCGCCGCTACGACGAGCTGAAGGCCAAGGGCAGCAAGGACTCCTATGAGAAGGTCCTCAAGGACGTCAATGACCGGGACTACGCCGATTCCCACCGGGAGGTGGCGCCCCTGAAGTGTACCAAGAATCACATTCTGGTGGACACCTCCGATATGACTGTGGACCAGGTCGTTGAGACCATGAAGGCCATCGTGGTGGAGAAGTGCAAGTTATGAGCATTACAGTAGCGAAAAACGCGGGCTTCTGCTTCGGCGTGAACCGGGCGGTGGAGCTGGTGGAGCAGGCGGCAAAAAGCGGCAAAAAGGTCTCCACCCTGGGCCCCATCATCCACAACCGTCACGCGGTGAAGCATTTTGAGGACATGGGCGTCAGCGTCATCGACGTCCCCGAGGAGGCGGTCCCCGGAACCACCGTCATCATCCGGTCCCACGGGGTTTCCCGTGCGGTGCAGCAGCGGCTGGAAAGCCAGGGGGTGGAGATCATCGACGCCACCTGCCCCTTCGTCAAGCGGATCCATGGGCTGGTGGAGAAGGCCGAGGCTGAGGGGCGGCTCCCGGTGATCATCGGCACCCGGACCCATCCGGAGGTGACGGCCATCGCGGGCTGGTGCTCCAAGTGCGAGATCTTCGAGACCCCCGAGGAGCTGGAAAACTGGGCAAAAAGCGGCGCGGTGGCCTCCGATACCCCAATTTGTATGGTTTGCCAAACAACCTCCACTGAATTTTTGTGGAAAATGTGCGGTGAAATTGCAAAAAAACAGTTTACTAACTTGAAAATTTTTGATACAATATGTAAAGCAACTGAATTTCGGCAGAATGAGGCCGCCGAGCTCAGCGCCCAATGCGACGCGATGGTGGTGGTGGGAGACACGACAAGCTCCAACACCGGGAAGCTGGCCCGGATCTGCCGGAAGCACTGCGATAAGGTCTTTCTGGTGGACAATGCCTCCGAGCTTGCGCCGGAGGATTTTTGCGGTGCATTGAATGTTGGTATCACTGCCGGTGCTTCAACCCCGGCGTGGATTATAAAGGAGGTCAATAAGACTATGAGTGAAATCGTAAATGTTGAGTCTGTTCAGGAGGAGAGCTTCGAGGCACTTTTTGAGCAGTCTCTCAAAACTTTTAATACAGGAGATAAGGTCACCGGCGTTGTTACCCGCATTGGCAACACGGAAATCACCGTCGATCTGGACGGCGCAAAGCAGACTGGCTACATTCCTTATGACGAAGTCAGCGCTGACCCCAGCGTGAAGCCCGAGGACATCCTGCACGTCGGCGACGAGATCGAGGTCTTCGTGGTTCGCGTCAGCGATCAGGACGGCATCATCCAGCTGTCCAAGAAGAAGCTGGACTCCATCAAGGTTTGGGACGACATGGCTGCCTACGTTGAGGACAAGACCACTGTCGAGGGCGTTGTCACCGAGGAGAACAAGGGCGGCCTGGTCGCCAATGTCAAGGGCATCCGCGTCTTCATCCCCGCTTCCCAGTCCGGCATCGCCAAGGGCGGCGACATGGCTGGCATGGTCGGCAAGACTGTCAAGCTGAAGGTCACTGAGGTCAACCGCGCCCGCCGCCGCGTCATCGGCTCCATCCGTGCCGTCAACTCCGAGGAGCGCAAGGCTCAGCAGGAGAAGATCTGGAACGAGATCGAGGTCGGCGCCAAGTACCACGGCGTGGTCAAGAGCCTGACTTCCTACGGCGCCTTCGTTGACATCGGCGGCGTGGACGGCATGGTCCATGTTTCCGAGCTGTCCTGGAACCGCATCAAGACCCCCGCTGAGGTCGTGAAGGTCGGCGACGAGATCGACGTCTACGTCATCTCCTTCGATCCTGCCAAGCGCAAGATCTCCCTGGGCTACAAGACCGCTGAGATGAACCCTTGGAACCAGTTCATGACCAACTACAACGTCGGCGATGTCGTCGATGCCAAGGTTGTCAAGCTGATGGCCTTCGGTGCTTTCGCTGAGATCCTGCCCGGCGTGGACGGCCTGATCCACATCAGCCAGATCGCTGAGCGCCGCATCAACAAGCCCGAGGATGTTCTGTCCGAGGGTCAGGACGTCAAGGTCAAGATCACCGATGTTGACGCCGAGAACAAGCGCATCTCCCTGTCCATCCGCGCTCTGCTGGATGAGGCTGCCGAGGACGCTGAATAATTAACGAACCCTACATACCGGAG
>JBGVDK010000134.1:0-12794 GCA_045119355.1 Faecousia sp. | reverse complement strand
GCGGTAGAGATCTCCGTAGACTCTTTTCACGCTGGCATAGGCTTCTTCGATCGTGAGCACCGGTGCCTGGATGGTGGTCACAGTCCCGTCCTCAAGCTCGAAGGTCAGCTCCACCGTGCTATCCGTCAGCTCCATGACGCCGATCTGGGCCAGCACTTCCGGGTAGCTGATCAGGCTGGTGCTGAACCAGCTGGCGGCCGCCCAGACCGCGGCATATTCATTCTCCGCCGGGGTGTAGGCTCCGATGTCATTCAGAATGGTGGGAACATCCACGCCGTTGATGCTCATAAGCCGCCCGAGCAGACATTCTTCATATTTCTCCGGGAGCTGCGTGGCGTAAAGCTCCGGCCCATTCTCGTTCCACAAAACCTCGTAAAACACCGGGATGATCAGGCTGCCCTGGTACTCCAGGGACTGGTACACAGAGGTGTGCAGATCCTTCAGCATCGCCAGATTCGCCTGCATTTCAAAGACGATCTGGGTGTCCGTCAAATCAGGGATGGCGTCGATGAGCTGATCCATGGCGGCGATGAACTCATCCCGCAGGGTGGCATCGTAGAAATTGCCGGAAGAGACCACCTGGTCCATCCCTCTAAGGGTGTAGATGGTGAAATCCTTGTCCTGCAAATAGGGATGGCCCTTGGTCACATTCTCGCCCAGCAGGATCTTGGTTAAGTAAACGATGTCCTCTTCCCAGTTCCTGTCCCGCTCATCCGTGTGGCGGTATTCGTAATCCGCAAACAGGCTGGGTTCACTTTCCTGGGTGGACGGCTCCGTTTCCGGAAGCGTGGTCTCCGGGACGGTGGTCTCCGTCGGGTGTGTGGTTTCCTCCGCCGGACCGGCGCACCCGGCCAGCAGAAACACCGCCAGCAAAACCGCAAGCATCTTCTTCATACAGGTACCTCCTCGGAATAGGATGGCTCCATTATAGCACATATGTTCCCGAAGCGCCAGACAAAATGTGCGCTCTTCCGAGCGCACATCGTTTATTTATTCTTCCAGGCCCATGACCTCTCTGCGGTAGCGGGCGATGCCCTTGCCCAGCAGGTCAATGGCACGGATCAGGTCCTCCTGTTTCAGAACGTAGGCGATCCGCACCTCGTTGACGCCCTTGCCGGGGGTCTCGTAGAAGGGCGCGCCGGGGGCAAACATCACCGTCTCGTTCTGGTCGTAGAACTCTTCCAGCAGCCAGTACTGGAACTTGTCGGTGTCATCCACCGGCAGGCTCGCCATGACGTAGAAGGCGCCCATGGGCTCCTCCACCATCACGCCGGGGATCTTGCGTAGGCACTCCATCAGGGTGTCCCGGCGGAGCTTATACTCGGCCTTGCTCCTCTCGAAGAACTTGTGGTCCACGCTGTACAGCGCCGCCGCGCCGATCTGGTCGATGGTGGCAACGGACAGACGGCTCTGGCACATCTTCAGCAGCGCGGCCTGGAGATCCTTGTTCTTGGTGACCACGCAGCCCACACGGGCGCCGCAGGCGGAGAACCGCTTGGACACAGAGTCGATGGTGACAAGATTCTCGGAAATGTCATCAAACTGGGCCATGCAGGGAACACCGTGCTCATCGTCATAGCAGAACTCCCGGTAAACCTCATCACAGATCAGGTACAGGTCGTGCTTCTTGGCAATGTCGGCAATCATCCGCATCTCTTCCTTGGTCAGCACCACGCCGGTGGGGTTGCCGGGGTTGGTGATCATGATGGCCCGGGTGTTGGGAGTGATCAGGCTCTCGATCCGGTCTCTGTAGGCGTAGCGGTAGCCCTCCTCGGGAGAGGTGGGCAGGGCACGGATGACGCCGCCGGCGGCATGGACGAAGGTGGTGTAGTTGGGATAGTAGGGCTCGGGGATGATGACCTCGGTGTAGGGGTCCATGATGCACAGGAAGGTCAGCAGCAGGGCTTCACTACCGCCGGTGGTGATCAGCACATCGTTGTTCTCAAGCTCCACGCCCAGGTTCTTGTAGTAGGCCCGGATCTGGTCAATGAGAATGGGCATACCGGGAGACTCGGCATAGGCCAGGGTCTTCTCGGAGAAATGCCGCACCGCGGCGTAGTAGGCCTCGGGGGTCTTCAGGTCAGGCTGGCCGATGTTCAGATGATAGATCTTTCTGCCCTTCTTCTCGGCCTCCACCGCGTAGGGGTGGAACTTTCGCATGGGAGAAGGCTGGCAGCGGTTTGCGTTGATGGAAATTCTCATAAGTACCTCCAGCGGCAGAGCAGCCGCGTTTTATCGTCATATATTCACGGGTCAGCCGCCGCAGCTCCGGCAGCAGCCCAAATAAAGCAATCAGATTCGGAACGGCCATCAGGGCGTTCATCAGGTCGGACAATGTCCAAATGATTCCGGTCTCCAGCACCGCGCCCAGGATCACGCCGATCCCCTGGCACAGAGCAAAGGCCTTCCAGTTCATCCCACCCAGCAGAAATTCAGCGCACCTTCCGGCGTACAGTCCCCAGCCCAGAATCGTAGCAAAGGCGAATAGGCACAGACAGGCGCACAGAAACGCAGAGACCCATGGACCAAATCCGGCGCTCAAAGCTCTCGCCGTCAATTCCGCTCCGGCGTCCGTCCCATAAGGGATCTCCACACCGCTGGTCAGGATCACCAGGGCTGTCAGCGTGCAGATCACGATGGTGTCCAGAAACACCTCCATGATGCCCATCAGTCCCTGCTCCACCGGGTGGTCCACCTCCGCGCTTCCATGGGCCATGGATGCGGTGCCCATTCCGGCCTCATTGGTGAAGACGCCCCGGGAAACCCCGATGCGGAGCGCCGCGAAGCCGCTCCCCACCACGCCGCCGGTGACGGCCTCCGGAGAAAAAGCGCCCCGGACAATGGAGACCAGCGCAGAAATCAGTGCCTCCCTTCGGAGCCACACAGCCCCCAGACAGACAAGCACATAAGCCCCCGCCGCAACGGGAACCAGAACCTCCGCCGCAGCGCCGATCCGCTCCGCGCCGCCGGAGACCATCCGGACCACCAGCACTGCCAGAATCAGCCCGACGATCAGTCCGGTTTTCTCCGACATGGCAAAGCCGTACCCGGCTCCCGCTTCCCCCAGGGCCGTGACCACCGCGTTGACCTGGGTAGCGTTCCCCACCCCGAAGGCGGCGATCAGCCCGAAGAAGCTGTAGACGTATGCAAGAGGACGCCAGCGTTTCGGCAGTCCCTTTTGAATCATGTACATGGGCCCGCCCCGGTTCGTCCCATCTGGACTCTGTTCCCGGAACCGGACCGCCAGAACGCTCTCGGCGAACTTGGTAGCCATGCCCAGCAGAGCGCTGAGCCACATCCAGAAAATCGCCCCGGGCCCGCCGATGGCGATGGCCCCGGCCACCCCGGCAATGTTCCCGGTGCCCACCGTCGCCGCCAGAGCGGTACACAGGGCCCGGTAGGAGGAGCCGTCCTCCCCCTTCCCGGTGAGCTTCCGGCCAAAGGCCCTCAGCGCCGCGGGAAGGAGCCGCAGCTGGGGCATCCGGCACAAAACCGTAATCGCCAGCCCGGTGCCCAGGATCAGCACCAGCGTAGGCGCGCCCCAGAAAAAGCCGCTGAGTTTTCCCAGAATCAAGGAAAAATCTTTGATATTATATCACCCTTCTCCCCTTATCGCAAGACGAAAATGCAGATTCTTTGCTGAAAGCTACAAAAAAAGCAGTCTCTCTTTGGAGAAACTGCTTTCGTAACACGTTTATTTCATTCCCACTTGGCCCAGATCTCCGGGCAGTAACCCACGGTGGCTTCCTTGCCGTTGCGGACCACGGGGGCTTTCATCAGCTCCGGGTTGTCGAAGACCTTGTCTTCCTTGGCCCGCTTGTCGTCCATGTAGCGCATCAGGGTCACCTCCGGGGACTTGCTGTCCCAGTCGATGAGATTGTCGATGCCACCCACCGCCCGGAGGACGGAGTCAAACTCCTTGCCGGACATGCCATACCGGTTAAGGTCGATGGACTGGAACTTGATCCGGCGCTCTTTGAAATACCGCTCCGCCTTTTTGGTGTCGAAGCTCTTGGATTTGCCAAAAATCTGAATGTTCATCAATAAACGACCTCCTCCAGGCACAGGCCCTTTCCGGGGACCAGGTAGCCCGCATCCTCCCGCTTTTTCTCAAACAGTTCGGGAATAGAATCGGCACTCCGTTCTCCCCTGCCCACTTCGATCAGGGTTCCCACGATGATCCGCACCATGTTGTGGAGAAATCCGTTTCCCGTGACCCGGATGCGGACCTCCTCGCCGATGCGCTCCACCGTAATGGACTTGACGCACCGGACTGTGGATTTCTTCGTCTTCCGGTGGGCACAGAAAGCGCCGAAATCGTGGGTTCCCAGCAGATGCTCTGACGCCTCCCTCATGGCATCCAGATCCAGCGAATCTGCCATAACGTACACATACCGCCGGTCAAAGACGCAGGGCTTTTCGCTGTTCCAGATCCGGTACTGATAGGTTTTCTCCCGGGCGTTTAAGCGGGCATGGAACCGCTCGGAGACCTCTTTGCAGGATTCTATGCCGATGTCCTCCGGCAGATACCGGCGAAGCTCAGACAAAATCTGTGCCGCAGGCATCATGCTTTCGCAGTGGAAGTTCGCCACCTGGCCCCTGGCGTGGACCCCGGCGTCGGTGCGGCCGCTGCCGCTGATCTCGATGGGCTCGCCCAGGATCCGGCTCAGCGCCTGTTCAAGCTTTCCCTGAATGGTATTGTCGGAACCCGCCTGGCGCTGCCAGCCCTGATACCGGGTCCCGTCGTATGAAATATCAAGCCGAATATTCCTCATAGCTTTCGATTTCCTCCCAGGCCTCCCGTTCATTGTCTGCCGAGAACAGGAACTTGCCGTTTCTGTCATAGACCATCACATGGCCGCGAACGTTTTTCAGAGAATACATCGTCGTCACTCCTTTTCGGGGGAACCTTCGTCCTTCCCTTGGTTTGTGACTGTATTGTATCCTAATTAAAGTCCAATAAAACGGACATTTGCTCCCGAAGAAGCCCCGGGAGCAAATGATTTTCTGTTAAATCGATTCCATCATCAGAAGCACCAGGCAGCTCAGGACCTTCGCCGCCTCCGCCCGGGTCAGATTGCCCCTGGGGTTCAGCGCGTAGCCGCTGCCGGAGGGAGAGCCGTTGATCAGACCCACATCCACAGCCCAGCTCATGGCATCCTTGGCATAGTCAGACACTCTGCCGGAATCCACGAAGCCGCTCAGATCGCCGGAGCTCGCGCCCTCCATGCCCAGATACGTCACGCAGTAGCGGTAGAAGATGGTCACCGCGTCCTGGCGGGTGATCAGGTTCTCCGGTCCGAACCGGGTCGCGGAGATGCCGTTGACGATGCCGTTGGCCTTGGCCCAGCCCACGGCGTCGGTGTAATACGTCCCCTGGGAATCGGCGAAATAGCTCCGGTCCTCAGCAGAGACCTCGGGCTCACCCTCGATCCGGTAGAGCACCGTGACCAGCATGCCCCGGGTCAGGCCCTGGTTGGGACTGAAGGTGGTGGTGGAGGTGCCGTTCATATAACCATTCTGATAGACGAATTCCACATATTCCCGGTACCAGGCGCTTTCCGGAACATCCCGGAAGGGCAGCTCCACATCCCCGCCAATCTGAGGCGTGTTGTCCTCGGGCTCCGTTGCCTCGGGTACGGTTTCTTCAGGCTCCGTGGACTCAGGAGTCGTTTCCTCGGGGACCGTCTCCTCCGGCTCGGTCTCTTCGGGAACTGTCTCCTCCGGTTCCGTCTGTTCAGGCTCCGTTGTCTCGGGCTCAGTCTCCTCGGGGACCGTCTCCTCCGGCTCGGCGGCGTCGGGATCCACCTTCCAGGTGGCGGTCAGTTCCAGATTCTTCTCCACCGTCGCGTCGGTGTTGATGGAATAGGGGGTGTCCACATCGGAGTTGTTCTCCGCGGTGACAACCCAGCCCAGGAACAGGTAGCCATCCCGGGTGGGGGTTTTGAAGGAGCCGTAGCTCTCGCCCACCTTGTAATAGCGGATCTCATCGGACAGGCTGCCGAAAGTGCCGCCGTCGGCCTGGAAGATCACTACTTTGTAATAGGGCAGATTGTTGTTGGTCACCACTTCCAGCTCGGACTCAAAGCCATTGCCGCCGTAGGCCATGTAATACTCGCCCCGGAGGAACACGATGGCCTCCCGGATCCGGCGCATGCAGGTGGCGTAATTGACCTTGCTGCTGACCCGGCCCCAGCGGCCGATGGCGTTGACAAAATCCATCTCCGTGGTGGGATTTTCCAGCCAGGTGGTCATCTGGCAGCCGGAGGTCCAGCTGCTGCCCAGGTTGTATGTAAAGTCCACCAGCGCGTCGAACTGCTGCTGGCTGGGCTGGCGGCCGATGGAAGCGCAGTAGTCGTTGACCGTCTTGCCATAATTCTCTGCCAGAGACTCCATCAGCATGGCCTCGGCCTCTTCCTCGGTGACGGTGAGGTCGGGCTTCTCGGACTTGTCGGTGCCGCAGCAGGAGCCGTAGCCGATGCTCCACTGGTTCACATCCCAGTAAGGCTCGGCGGAAAAGCCCTCCATATCCTTGATCATATCCACCATGCTCTGGCTGGTGGTCATCTCGGTGTAGCTCTCGCCGCTGTCCAGCAGACGCATCCCGATGTCGGAGCCGTCCGCCCGGGCGCTGATGGGCAGAACCGTAAAAATCATCACAACGGCCAGAGCAATGCTAAGTAAACGTTTCTTCATGTCAGATCTCCTTATGTGCGAATTGTTACAGAAGACCTTCTAATTATAACAAAATGTAACCATTTGTCAATAGCAAAGCTGGGATGTTTCCCCATTTCTTCCGGGATTTCTCACATTTTTTCAGAATTTTACAGGAAATTTTCCCGAATCCAGATATTCACGCTGCGGAAAACCTCCGCCCGGTTGATCTCGTTGAGCACCTCGTGGCGGCACAGCGGATAGATCTTCACCGTCACGTTTTCCATGCCCACGGCCTGGAATTCCTCCGCGGCCTGGCGGACGCCCTTGCCGTAACCGCCCACCGGATCGTCGCCGCCGGCGAGAAACAGTACCGGCATGTCCTTTTTCATCCGCTCCAGGTTCTCCTTTTTCTGGTTGTAGGCGATGCCGCCCATCATATCCCGGATCAGGCCGCAGGAGGCTGTGAAGCCGCACATGGGATCGGCGTTGTAGGCGTCCACGATCACCGCGTCCCGGGTCAGCCAGTCGTGAGTGGTCCGGGGCCGCTCCACCTTCCGGTTGTTGCCGCCGAAGACCAGCTTCCGAAGCGTCTCGCTGGGCTTCTCCTCTCCGATTCCCTTGCAGACCAGACTGGCGGTCTTCTGTCCAAACCGCACCACAGCATCCGGCATCCAGCAGGTGCCGCAGATGATGGCGCCGCTGATCCCAATGTCCGGATAGGCGCAGAGGATCGTCCGGACCATAAACGAACCCATGGCCTGCCCCAGGAGGATGTAAGGAAGCTCCGGGAACTCCTCCCGGGTCATCCGAAGAAGCGCACAGGTATCCTCCACGCCGGTGAACCAGCCGCCGTGAAAATAGCCCTTGGTGCTGCCGAGCTGGGCCGACTGTCCGTGGCCCATGTGGTCCTCCGCCACCACGAGATACCCCTTCTTGTTCAGGTAACGGGCGAACTGGTCATACCGCTCCGCGTGCTCGGTGATGCCGTGGACGATCTGAATCACCGCCGTGGGTTCCTGCTCCGGAGTCCAGCGGAAGCCGTGAATCTTTCCCTGGCCCTTGGAATCGTAGGCAAAGTCCGTGCGCATAGATTACCTCCCTCAATGAAATGCCGGGAAGCCCCGGCTCCCCACAGTCAGGGAACCGAGGCTCTTTTATGATCGAATGATCTCGTAGCCAGCCTCCACGATGGCGTTCTCCAACGCCACAGTGTCCGCACTGCCCCAGACCGTGACCTTCTTTCCTTCCAGGTCCGCCACAGCCTTCACCGTGCCGGGAACGCCCTTGCAGGCCTTCTCCACCGCGGCAACGCAGTGATGGCACATCATGCCCTTCACCCCGATGACGGTGACAGGGGTGTTCTCGTCCACCGCTTCCGCTCCGGAAGCTTCCGCCGCCTTCTGCTCCATAGGCGCGGGCGCGAAGCTGGGCTTGAACAGTCGCAGCCGCAACGCGTTGGTGACAACAAATACCGAGCTCATGCTCATGGCGGCAGCGCCGATCATGGGGCTCAGCTGGATGCCAAAAGCAGGATACAGCGCACCCGCCGCAACGGGGATGCCCAGAGAATTGTAGAAGAATGCCCAGAACAGGTTCTGCTTGATGTTTTTGATGGTGGCCCGGCTCAGCTCCACCGCGCCGCCCACCTGGGCGAGGGAACCACTCATCAGCACCACGTCGGCGGACTCGATGGCAATATCCGTGCCCGCTCCGATGGCGATGCCCACGTCGGCAGTCACCAGCGCGGGAGCGTCGTTGATGCCGTCGCCCACCATGGCGACCTTGTGGCCCCCGCTCTGGAACTTAGAGACCACGCTGGCCTTGTCGCCGGGAAGCACATCGGAGACCACATGGTCGATGCCCGCTTCCTTGGCGATGGCTCTTGCTGTCTTTTCATTATCGCCTGTGAGCATGACCACGTCAAGTCCCAGTTTTCTCAAATTTTCAACAGCGGCCCGGGAATCCGGCTTCAGCACGTCCGCCGCCGCGATGGCGCCCAGATATTTGCCGCTGGCGTTGCCGAAATACAGGGGCGTCTTGCCCTGTGCCGCCAGGAAAGGATACTCGGGAACCATGACGCCGATCTCCTCCATCAGCCGGGCGTTGCCGCCGTAGACCTTGGTGCCGTTGTAGACGCCGCAGACGCCCCGGCCGGGCAGGGTCTCGAAATCGCTGATCTCCCGGATGGAGATGTCCTTCTCTTTCGCGTATTCCAGAATCGCCTTGGCGAAGGGATGCTCGGATTTTGCTTCCAGGGCCACAGCGGTGCGCAGGAGCACAAATTCAGTGGCGTCGCCGGGGAGCACATCCGTCACCTCCGGCTTGCCGGTGGTCAGGGTGCCGGTCTTATCCAGCACGATGGTGTCGATGCGGTGGAGGTTTTCCAGGGCCTCGGCGTTTTTGAACAGCACGCCCAGCTTCGCGCCCTGGCCGGTACCCACCATGATGGCCACGGGGGTCGCCAGGCCCAGCGCGCAGGGACAGGAGATGACCAGTACCGCGATGGCGGTGGTCAGTGAAAATTCCAGGGTCTGCCCCGCAATCATCCAGACCGCAAAGGCAACGGCCGCGATGGTCATGACCACGGGAACGAACACGCCCGCAATCTTGTCGGCCAGTCTCGCGATGGGAGCCTTAGAGCCGCCTGCCTCCTCCACCATGCGGATCACCTGGGAAAGGGTGGTATCCTCGCCCACCTTGTCGGCACGGAATTCCAGATAGCCGGAGGTATTGATGGTTGCCGCCGCCACGGTGTCGCCGGGCTCCTTCTCCACGGGAACGGATTCGCCGGTGAGGGCGCTCTGGTCCACGGAGGCACGGCCTTCCAAAACAGTGCCGTCCACCGGGATCCGGCCGCCGGAGCGGACGATGACAGTGTCCCCCACCCGGACCTCCTCGGCGGGGATCTCCACTTCCGCGCCGTTTCTCCGGACCGTGGCGGTCTTGGGGGCCAGGTCCATCAGCTGACGGATGGCGTCGCCGGTCTTGCCCTTGGCCCGGGTCTCCAGGAACTTGCCCAGGGTGATGAGGGTCAGGATCATGGCGGCGGACTCAAAATACAGGTTCTCGCTGTAATGCTGGACCACGTCCCACTCTCCATGGCCCACGGCATAGGTCATGCGAAGCAGCGCCACGATGCCGTAGATCAGGCTGGCGCCGGAGCCAACGGCGATCAGGGAATCCATATTGGGCGCACGGTGCCACAGGGCCTTCAGGCCCTTGGTGTAGTAGGCCCGGTTCAGGATCACCGCAGGCAGGGTCAGCAGGAACTGGACCAGGGCAAAGAAGGTGGCATTCTCCACCCCATGGAAGATGTGGGGCGTGAGCAGGCCCACCATGTGCCCCATGGTCAGATACATCAGAATCGCCAGGAACACGCCGGACCAGACGATCCTCGTCTTCATCTCCTTCATGGCATCCTCGGCGGGAACCTTCTGGGTCTCGGCGGGCTTTTTCTTCCCGTCGTCCACGGATGCGCCGTAGCCCGCATCGGACACGGCCTTGCAGATCTGGGCAGAGACCCCTTCATCCGCCACATCGGCCACCATTTTGCCCGCCAGCAGATTCACCTCGCAGCTCTGAACGCCGGGGACGGCCTTGGTCACCTTTTCCACCCGGGCGGAGCAGGCCGCGCAGGTCATGCCTGTCACCTGAAATTTCACTTTCATGGTTTCACCAATCCTTTCCTTTGACAGAAATCAATCTTTATGCTACCATCATACCATAAAATTCTTTTATCGCAAGTATGCACTATTTTGTGCATCAGTATCATTTTTGATAGCAAGGAGGCCACTTTATGAGCGAAGCAAACTGCCCTGTGGAGACCACCCTGGATCTCATCGGCGGAAAGTACAAGGCCCTGATCCTCTGGCATTTATCCGCCGGGACTCTGCGGTTTAATCAGCTGCAAAAGCTGATCACCTCGGCGACGCCCCGGATGCTGACCCTTCAGCTCCGGGAGCTGGAAAGCCAGAATCTGATTTCCCGGAAGGTTTACGCCGAGGTCCCGCCGAAGGTGGAATATTCCATGACGGACCTGGGCCGAAGCCTGATGCCCATTCTCACCGCCATGCGGGACTGGGGCGCGGAGTATCTGAGGAGTAAGGATATTGAGCCAAATTGTTTTATGATGTCGGATTGCTGCTACGAATGATAACGTGGCCCTTCTCAACCACCGGTTTACCCGCCCCAAAATCCCGATCATTGTCTTTTCCTCCTTTTTGCCCTAATATAAAGGCAACAGCGCTGGAATCCCCCAAAAGGAGAAACAACATGGAAATTGGAAATCAGATCAAGGCCCTGCGGACCCGCAAGGGCGTGACCCAGGAGGCCCTTGCCGCCCATCTGGGCGTGACGGCCCAGGCCGTGAGCAAATGGGAACGCAACGCCGCTACCCCGGACATTGAGCTTCTGCCCCAGCTTTCCGCCTATTTCGGCGTGACCATCGACGAGCTGTTTGCCCTCTCCGACGACACCCGGATGGAGCGGATCCAGAATATGCTCTGGGACGTCCGGTTCCTGAATCCGGCGGATGTGGAGAACGAGCGGCAGTTTCTGCTGGCCAAAGCCGCCCGGGAACCGGAGAATGGACGGCCCCACGAGCTGCTGGCCGATATGGAGAACCATCTTGCCAACGAAGCCCACGAGCGTGCTGCGGAATACGCCAAGGAAGCCCTGCGCCGTGATTCGACGCTCTGGGAAGCCCACGGTGAACTGATGTACAGCATGAAGGGCTATGTCAAGGACTGGTGCTACAACAATCACAACGCTCTGATCGAATATTATAAGGAATATCTCCAAGAGCACCCCGACTGCCGCAATGCTTATCTGCATCTGCTTGACCAGCTCATTGATGATTACCGCCTGGACGAGGCCAGGCACTATCTGGAACTCTATGCCCCCATGGACGGCACCTATCGGACTCCCTTGTGCCGGGGTATGATTGAATGGAATGCCGGAAATCGGGAAACCGCTTTTGAAATTTGGGCGAAGATGGAGCGTGACTTTCCGGAGGAATGGTGCGTCTATCATAACATCGCGGATTACCTGGTCCGCTCCCAGCGGCTGGCCGAAGCCCTCCCCTATTACCGCAAGGCCCTGGCGATCCAGAAGGCTCCCCGTTACACCGACCCCATCGAATCCATCGCCCAGGTCCATGAGCTGATGGGCGACATCCCCGCCGCCATCGCCGCCTATCAGGAAGAGCTGGACCTGTTCGACAAGGAATGGCACTTCACCACCGGCGAGACCGCCGATGTGGTCCGCCGCCAGATCGCCCGTCTGGAAAAGAAACTGAACTGAGAAAACCGCTCCCTTCGGAAAACCCGGAGGGAGCGGTATTGCATCATGTTCTCTTATTCTTTTTATAAATGACCATCAGGCCCTTGAGGAGCAGATCCTCATCATAGATCATCTCATGGCGGCAGTATGGAATGATGGAGGAGGACAGTCCTCCCGTCACCACCACGGTGCATTTTTTCCCAAGCTGCTCCTCGATCCGGGAGATCATGCCGTCCACACCGGCGGCGTTGTGGTAGACGATGCCGCTGCGCATACAGTCCACCGTATTCCGGCCAATGGGCTTCTTCGGCGACTCCAGACTGATGTGGGGAAGCTGGCTGGTCCCGCCCGCCAGGGCGTTCAGGGAAACCATCACACCGGGGACGATCATGCCGCCGATGAAGGTCTTGCTTTCGTCCACCACGCCGATGGTGGTGGCGGTGCCCATATCGATGGTGATCAGCGGCACGGGATACTGGCTCACCGCCGCTACCGCGTCGGCCACCCGGTCCGCGCCCAACTGGCCGGGATTGTCGATGTTGATCTTCAGTCCGGTTTTCAACCCCGGGCCCACCACCATCACATTCCGTCCAACCAGCGTTTCCAGGGCCAGGCGCATATTCCCCGTCACCGCCGGGACCACGCTGCAAATGATGGCTCCTTCAAAAGAAGCTCCGGTGATGCCGTTGAATTTCAGCAGATTCCGGATCTGCACCGTGTATTCCAGTTCTGTAGCCCCACGGTCCGTGGCCAGCCGCCCGAGAGAACGGAGCGCCTCCCCCTCAAAGCAGCCCAGAACGATATTGGTATTGCCGATATCCACAGCCAGAACCATGCAGTCTTACCTCCCCAGAAGA